>DVNT01000011.1 GCA_018714185.1 Candidatus Aphodousia gallistercoris
CAGTCTTGGCCCTTGTACTCGGGGTGGTCGAGGAGGAATTTGGGGGAGATGGCGACGCGGTCATCGGGCAAAAGTCTGCCGACGTGTCGGCTGGTGGTGCGTTTGGACTTTTGGGCGAGCTTATCCCAAGCGGTTTGGTAGGCCTTGATGTAGGTGTTACCTTGAGCGTTGGTGTCGGCGGTGAAGTACCACTTGGAGGAGTCACGCATGATAAATGATCCATCATTAAAAAGTATGTATCATTTTATCATAAAAATGAAACCCCTGAAAGTTTTTTGTTAATAAAATCAGTGGTTAAGAAATGAAATAACGCGAGTTGTTGATATGGGTCAATCGGCTTGTGTAGCAGGCAAGGAGGAGTTCAGGGCTTTATCTTTTTTCCGGGCGGATTTTCCCGCCCTTTTTTATTGTGCATAAGCTGAAATCATTGAAACAACAAACACACAAACCATGAATTGCTTAAAACCACAAATCTTTTAAATCAATGGTCTTGACTTGAAAAACAGAGGGCCCCGCAAGCGGAGCCCTTAAACCGGGTATTGGAGAGGAGGTGTGTTAAAGAACGTTTGTGATTACCAGGATCCAAAACGGGATAGTCACGATAGCGCTTAAGGTGTGCGCGGTGGTAATCCCTGCGACCAAGGGGGCGTTACCTTTCATGCTCGCGGTCATCACGTAGCAAGACTGCGCCGTGGGCAGCATGGCAAAAATCATCAGGGCGCCCGCAGCGGCCGGTGCGAGGTCAAAGACGAGGCAAAAGATCAGTGCCACCGCCGGCGTTGCCATAAGGCGCTCCACCGTATTGGCGGCAATGAGCGGCCACTGCGACTTCATGCCTTCAAGACGCAAACCGGCGCCGATGCACAAAAGTCCCATGGCAAGCGAAGCGTTGCCGAGCGACTTGAAAAAGGTCATGACGACTTCGGGCATCGCAAGGCCCGTTACATTAACGATTAAGCCTGCGGTCGTAGCAATAATAAGCGGATTGGTCACAATGGCTTTGACGGTTTTGCCGAGCACGCTCCCCTTCCCCTGCCCTTGGGTTTGGTCGCGCTTGGCAACGGCTTCAGCAAGGGCTGCTACGGCAATCGAGTTGCTGATCGGCACCCAGAAAGCAATGAGAAGCGACATCAGGGCGAGCTCCTCTTGGCCGAATAAACGAGACACCAGGGCAAACCCCACGTAGGTGTTAAAACGAAAGCCGCAGTGAAAGGCCGAGGCGTGCGTTACCGGATCGGCTTTAATGATAAAGCGGATGAGAAACGACATGAGTACCGCGCACATCATGGCGGCAATGGCAACAACAAGGTACAAGCCGGCTTCGCTTAATGTCAGGTGCGAGGTGGCAACCGATGTAAATAATAGAGGCGGAAAGAGCACGTAGAAAACGAGCTTTTCCGCGCCTTTCCAGAAATTGTCGTTAAAGACGCCTTGACCGAACTGCTTTCTGAGAAGAAAGCCCGCCAAGATCACCAGAAAGTCAGGGAGAATTAATAAGACGCTAAACATAGAGTTTTTATGCTCCGTTGTTATTTCTCTTTAAGTATAAGAATGTTGGTACACTAAGAAAAGCGAATGTTTTGTATAGTGGTTATGCGAAAACGGAATGGATAGTCTTTTGAAAGGTTGCCGATGACTTTAATTAAATACCGTGCCTTTTTAATGGCCGTGGAAACCGGCAGTTTAACCTCAGCAGCCAAGCGGCTTTCCTGCACCCAATCGGCCGTGAGCCGCATGATTGCCGATCTGGAAGCGTTTTGGAATGTGACGCTGCTGAATCGAAAAAAGTCAGGCGTGACGCTGACAACAGCCGGTTGGGCACTTCTGCCCTATATCCGTTCAGTCTGTAACGAAGAGCGGCGCTTGGAAGGTGTTGTCGAAGAAATGGCCGGAGTCAAGCAAGGCGTCATTCGCTTGGGCGTCATGCCGGCGGTAGCCAATGCCTGGCTTCCGACGGTATTAAAGCAATTCGGCGAGCGTTTCCGGCAGATGACTTTTGAAGTCTCAGTCGGCAATAGCCAAGCCATCAATGACTGGATTGAAGACGGACGCGTGGATGTGGGGCTAACCGTTCCTCCTTTTGCCGGAAGCTTTAACGCACGACTTATTCACATGGATGAGCTGCGCGTGATTTTCCCGCACGGTCATCCGCTCGAAGCCTTGGAGAAAATTCCGGTTACCGATTTGACGCACTATTCCTTCCTTTTGCATGAACAAAGTTGGTGCCGTGAAATTCAAGACGCTTTTGACGAGATGCATCAAAACGTGATGGTACGGTTTAAGACCGTTGGCGGCTCGGCCATTTTGCGTTGCGTTCAGCAAGGCGTGGGAATTAGCGTGCTGCCGGAACTTTTTCTGCGTTCCGAAGCCGTCGAGGTGGGAAGCCGTCCCTTGGATCCCCCGATTTGGCGACGCATTTATCTCGTGACCAAAGATATTCCGACTTCGCCCGCTGTTAAAGAGTTCGTCTTGACGATGCCGAAGCTTTTATTTGCCGGACAAAAGCTCACACAGGCACAATGATTTCGCAATCGAAGAAAATTGTACATTTGTTGTTTACATTAAAAGCACAATATATTTAAATCAATGAGTTATAAGAAACAACAAATGTACATTAACACAAATGATGATTAAACTAAGGCTTGGCGGATCTTTTCAATAATGCCTTGGTCGGCCGGAAGCCAAGCGACGCTATCGAGCGTTTCTTTCGTAAGCCACTTGGCCGCTTCGTGTTCTTTAAGGACCAGGTGGCCGGATTTGATCGAGCAAAAAAAACAGTGCATCGTGAGATGAAAAGACGGATAGTCGTATTCGACCGTTTCAATCAAATCCCCGACTTCGATTTCGGTATCGAGCTCTTCTTCGATTTCTCTTACGAGCGCCTCTTGAGGCGTTTCGCCGGGCTCCATTTTTCCGCCCGGGAATTCCCAGCCGCCCTCGAATTCGCCATAACCGCGTTGCGTGGCAAAAATTTGGTCGCCGTGGCGGATCACGGCGGCGACTACTTCAATTGTCTTCATTAAAAATCAACCTTTCGTAATATATTCGTAAATGTCAGCTCGGACTGGTTTATCCAAGCGGTATTGGATTTCAAAAGCGTCATCGTTAGACTCCGGCATTTTAACCGGTATCGGATCGCCGTAGGCATTTATTTCGCCTAAGAAATAAAACTCTTTGGCTTCCTTGTCGTCTTTATTTTTGCGAACAAAAAGGAAAATTCGGTTATCACGGTCCTGGGGCGTTCGCTTAAAGAAATGATCCGCATCGGGTGAAGTCACTTTCCTCGGGTGCTTGGATAAGGCAATGAGTTCGCCCTCTGAAATAAATCGGTCTTCGTACGGGATGGCTTCGTTTCCCTTTTCGTAATTGATAAAGACCGGCAAAGTTTTGGTTTCCTTGTCGTAGAAATAGCCGCCGATATTTTGAGCGTTTAAGCTTCTTGACCAATTCAACAACCGGCAGACGTCCTCATAGGTGTATTTTTCATAGAGAACAAATGCCGTACCTTTGTAGCCATTCTTGTAATGAGTCTCGTAGCGCTTAATGCCAAAATCCACGACTTCCTTAAATTGTCGGGCAAACTCCTCATCGGTCTGAAGCCATTCTTTAAGCGTCGGAGCAAGCTGCCAATTTCCTTGGGCATCCTTTTCGATCAAGGCCACGTTGCCAAAAGTCTTGCGCTTGGTTGGATCATCAGCAAATTGCGTGAGTTGATTGATGACAGAATTTTCAACCGCAGGCTTGAGGCTTAGTTTGTAGCTTGATGCCAAGTGGCTAGCCAAAGCATTCATCAAAGAAGGGCCAGTTGACGAAAAGAGATTTTGAGAAGCGATATTTAATAGCGCTAATTCCTCTACGCGCTTACCCTTGGCGAGCTTTTTGCCAATGAAAGTGAGCAATCGGACCTTCGAATCGCTAAGGCTAATGCGGTAGTTTGCCTTTTCCACCTTTTGCAAAAAGAGGTGGTAAGCCCCAAATTGATCCAAAATCTTGGTCGCTTCAATGGAGCCGTTTTCTTCGAAGTCTTCTAGCCTCGGAACTCGTCCTAGCCGGTCCTTGAGCTGCTGGTAGGCTTGCCTTAAGAGCGCGAGGCTGTTGGTTTTGGCGTTATCAATCGCAGCAAAAATCCGCTTTTTGGAGACTTCATCGAAATGCACCGTGGATGGACCGTAGATGACGCTATTGCCCGTGGTCACGAGGCGACGCAAAGTATCCTTGTTGTAGGATCGGTCGCCCGACAAGGCAATGGGAATCATGTAGTTATTGGAGTAATTGCCAATGAAGTCGAGTACCACGACGAATTCTTTACCCCGGGCTTTGCGCAGACCGCGGCCGAGCTGCTGAACAAAAATAATCGGACTTTCGGTCGCGCGAATCATGATCACCTGGTTAACCTCTGGGATGTCGATGCCTTCGTTAAAGACATCAACGGTCAGCAAGTAATCCAAGGCCTCATCGCACTCGGGCCCTACCAAGCGGTTAATGCACTGCTCGCGTCTTTGAATGGAGTCGGATCCGAAAAGCGTCTCGCAGCGGTAGCCCTTGAGCGCGAACGCTTCTTTGAGTTCCCGCGCTTCTTCTTGGCGCGAGCAAAAGATGAGGCCTTTGACTCGCTCACCGCTAAAGCCGTAAAACTCGGCTTTTTCTAAAATATGCTCAACACGCGCCTGGCTCGTGAGTCTATTGAAATTCGTAAAGTCATCTTTGCTGGCGCTATCGGAGACGAAGGACAAATCGGCAATGCCAAAATAGTGAAAGGGACAGAGCAGATCATCTTCGAGCGCCTCTTCTAGCGTAATTTCCTGGGCGACATTGTGATCGAAAAGCTCGAAAATGCTAGGTCCTTGCATGCGGTATGGCGTTGCGCTCATGCCGAGCCAGAGCTTTGGCTCAAAGTAGTCCATGATACGGTTATAGCTTTCGCTGCCTGCACGATGCACCTCGTCGATAATGATGACATCAAAGGCTTTTTTGTCATAATGGGCGAGGTTTTCGGGTTTGCACAGAGTCTGCATCGTGGCAAACACAAAGTCGGCTTCGAATTCTCGGTGGCTTCCTGAGACGAGCCCAAAGGAGCGGCTGTTTTCTCCGGTAAAAATCTTTCGGTAGCTCTCAAGCGACTTTTTCGCAATTTGTTCACGGTGGACCACAAAAAGAACCCGCTTGGGTTGAGGCTGCAAGTCTCGCATGGCAAAGGCCGAGGCGTAAGTTTTACCCGTGCCGGTTGCGGAGACTAAGAGCGCTTTGTTAACCTTTTTGACATTGACAAGGTAGTTGAGGTTATACACAAAGCGGCTTTGCATGGAGTTGGGCTTGAGCTCTTTGCCCTTCTCAATGGCCCCTTTGAGTTGGTTTGCTCGAACTGCAGAGACTTGGCGGTAGCGTTCTTCGTAGTGCTCAATAAAGGCTTGGTCAACAACAACCGTTTGTTTGGATTTCCAGAGCCTATCAAATTCGCCGAGGATCTCGTAGACAATTTCGCCCTGGTCGGTGGACTGCAATAGCGCATTCCACTCTTTATTGCAGGTAAGCGCCCGGTCGGTCATGTTGGAGCTGCCGATAATGATCCGGTAGAGGCCCTCTTTTTCAAAAATATAGCCCTTCGTGTGAAAACCTTCGGACTGATTGTCGGTTTGAAAAAGTCGAAGTTCAATATAGGGTAATTTTTCTAAGGCCCTTAGCGCCTTGGGCTCGGTAAACGTCTGATAGTCCGTGGTTAAAATGCGGCCCTTGATTCCTCTTTGATTGAGCTCTTCTAGAGTCGGGAGCAAACCAATTAAGCCGCCCTGCGTAATAAAAGCAACGCTAATCCTAAAGTGATCGCAGTCTTGAAGCTGCCGCTCAATTTCTCCTAAGAGCTTGATGCCTCGTGAACTATCGTTATAGAGAAAGCGCGGCCGGTATTTGAGCTCCGAAGGAGCAGCCCTGTCAATAAATGCCGTTTGAAAGCCAGAAGAAAGAAACTCTGCGGTGTCGCCAGCCATAGACTCGTCCATAACAATTTGATTATCAGCTATAGGCCGGCAGCATAACGCGAATCGGCCTCAAATACAATCTGTTGTGCTTGCACAATTTTTGATCATTTTGTAACCACCGGCTAATCTCCCGATTTTTCTAGAAAAATTTGATTCTGTATTGAAAGGGTTGCCACTAAATAACCGCTATAGGTTGAAACTATAAAGTTTATTGGCACAATATTTTGTATTTTTTGATCGAACACTATACAATAGCCCTTCCGTATTTGGGGAGAAGAAATGGCTCCCCGTTTTGTTCTCATTTAGAGCGAGCGCGAGATGAAAGTTGTAAAGAAAGACCAATCCTTAGAGGGTTTCAACCCGGAAAAAATCGCCGTTGCCGTTAATAAAGCGGCCATGCGTTGTGATAAGCATGTCGATGATGCCCATGTGCAAAAGATTGTCGAGGCCATTTTGCGCCGCTTGCAAGGGCGCGATTCGGTGACGGTGGCCGAGCTGCATGAACTCGTGATTGCCGTGCTTTCCGTGACGGGCTTTGAGGATGTGGCCAACGCTTACGCCGAATACCGCTACTACAAGACCAACTACGCGAAGACCTTCGAGAAGTTGCGCCAGGACGCTGACGACGTCTTGCGCCTGGGCGACCGTGAAAACGCCAATTTCGATAGCTCCCTGGTCTCCACGAAAGGCTCGCTCATCAAAGGCTACTTAACCAAGAGTCTTTACAAGCAGTTTTATCTCTCCGCCCGTGAAAAGGAATTGATCGAGCGCGGCGATATCTACATTCATGACTTGCGCGACATGATTTTGGGGTGCGTGAACTGCTGCCTTTTTGATATCCGCAACGTGCTGCAAAACGGCTTTGAAATGAGTAACGTCCAGTACACGGAACCGAAGACCGTTTTGTCGGCGCTGCAAGTAATCGGCGACATTACGCTCGTGGCAACAGCCCAGCAGTTCGGCGGCTTTACCCTGGCTGAGCTCGATAAGGTGCTCTTGCCCTATGCGCAAAAGACCTGGAACAAGGCCCATAGCGATGCGCTCGAATGGGGCATCCCCGCCGAGAAAGCCGATGCCTATGCCGACAAGACTCTCTTGCGCGAGCTCGAACAGGGCTTTCAGTCGCTTGAGCTCAAGCTCAATACCGTGCCTTGCAGCCGCGGCGACTTTGCCTTTACGACGATTAGCTTCGGCCAATGGGATGTGAATTTGCCGGAAAACGACAAGGCGATTTTGTGTCTCATTAACAAGGTCATGCTGCGCACGCGCCGCAACGGCCACGGCAAGGATCATAAGCCGGTGGTCTTCCCGAAGCTTGTGTACCTGTATGACCAAAAGCAAATTGACGCTGACCTGCATAGCCAAGAGCTCTTTGACGAAGCCGTCAAGACCTCGGCAAGCTGCATGTACCCCGACTACTTGAGCCTTTCAAGCGACTTCGGCACGGTCTCGCGTCTTTTCCGCGAACAAGGCGTGATCACGAGCCCCATGGGGTGCCGCGCTTACCTTTCGCCTTGGATGGATCCGGAAACGGGCAAATATGTAACGATCGGCCGCTGCAACATCGGCGCCGTGAGTTTGAATATTCCCTTGATGATCAAGATTGCCAAGACCGACTACCCGAACGAATGGCGTGAAAAGTTCTGGGATATTCTCGATGACCGCTTGCAGGTGATTCGCGACTTCCTGAAAAAGCGCTACGATGTGATCCGCAATCAGCGCTGCTCGAGCAACCCCTTGGCCTTTACGCAAGGCGGCTTCTATAAGGGCACGAAGGATCCCGATGACCGTGTGGGCGACCTGGTCGATTACATGACGGCCAGTTTCGGCATCACCGCTTTGGACGATGCAACCTATTTGTGGACCGGTAAACGCATGATCGAAGACAAGTCCGCGTTCGGTGCCCAAGTCTTGCGCCACTTGCAAGCCAAACTGAATGAATTCAAGGCCGAAGACCACTACTTGTATGCTATTTACGGTACGCCCGCGGAAAGCCTCTGTGCCACGCAGGCCAAGCAATATGCCGACTACTGCAAGGAAATGGGCTTGGAAAACGAATTTGAAACGGCCGAGCACTACAGCACGGAATACTTTACGAATTCGTTCCACTTGAATGTGACCGAGGACATTACGCCTTTTGAAAAGCAAGATCACGAATTCGAATGCTTCCACCTTTGCGAAGGCGGCCACATCCAATATGTGCGCCTCACGAACCCTGAAAACTTCGAAGCCGACAAGGCCATTATCCGCCGCGGCATGGCGATGGGCTTTTACCAGGGCGTCAATTTCGACTCGGCTTACTGCAACACGTGCGGCACGCACTCGACGAACGTCATGTTCACCTGCCCGCACTGCGGCAGCACGAATTTGTCCGTGACCAGCCGTGTTTGCGGTTACTTGGGCTACAGCAACGTCAACGGCCAGTCGCGCATGAATGACGGCAAGATGGCTGAAATTAAAAACCGCGTCAGCATGTAAGCCCAAAGGAGACGGTTGATGAACTACATGCAATTGCGCGAATTCGATACAACGAACGGTCCCGGCGTGCGGGTCTCGCTTTTTGTCTCGGGCTGCACCCTGCACTGCAAGGGGTGCTTTAACGAAGACTCGTGGGACTTCAAAGCCGGGCACCCCATGACCGAGGAGGTCGAAGCGCGCATTGTCGAACTCGTTAACCGCCCCTACATTTCCGGCCTGAGCGTGCTCGGCGGCGACCCTTTTGAAAAGGAAAACATTGAGCCCGTCATGCGGCTTTTGCAACGCGTGAAAGCCGCTTGTCCCGGCAAGACCGTTTGGGTCTGGACCGGCCGCAAGTACGAGCACTTTGAGGACCACCCGGTGATGCAGTACATCGATACGCTCGTTGACGGCCCTTATATTGAAAAGCTCAAGGTCAAAGAACAGGGCCAATATTTCGGCAGCACCAACCAAAGGGTCATCACTATCCATCCGGTCAAATAGAATGGGCGGCGTCTAGCCGCTTTGTCTTGTAGAGCTTTCTTTTTCTCTTCATATTTCTTCTGATCGATCTTGGAGTCCTCGTTTGAGCCTTTCATGGGCGCCGCCCGCCTATCCGATTTGCTTGGCATTTGATTGGGATCAATATTTCGTTTTGTCGGCTGAAGTGAAACAATCCTGCGAGCTTTGGGCTTTTGAATTTCGACAAGAATAAAGCTCTTCATCGAAAGTGTATCGTTAAACGGTGGCGTTCTCTTTTTTGCTCTCCCCTTTTTGATGACCGCTCAGGCGTTTGACTTAATGCTTGGCTAATGGCATCAATTGGTTTTTTATAGAAACGGTATTGTCGACCAAAGGATCGAAATAATTGAAGAAAAGAGCACCTAATTCAAAGACTTAAGCTATTGCGCCCGGTCTATCCGTCCTTAAACTGCATCGAACCGAAACGACTTTTTAAGGATTCACAAATGAAAAAATCCCTCCTAGCCCTCGTTCTTTGCGCCATTGCGGGCACCGCTGCCCAAGCCGAAACGATTTTGGTCGGTACCGACGCAGGCCTTGCCCCCTTTGAATTCAAGGACCCGCAAACCGAAGAGATCGTGGGCTTTGACATGGACATCATCAAGGCGGTTGCCAAAGCCGTGGGCGATGAAGCCAAAATCCAGAATATGCAGTTTGCGGGCATCATCCCCGCGCTGCAAAGCAACATGATTGACGTGGCGGTTGCCGCCATTACCATTACCGAAGAGCGGCAAAAGCAGGTGCTTTTCTCCGATCCGTACTATGACGTCGGCTTGGCCATGGTGATCCAAACGAAAGACAAGGGCCGCATCAATAAGCTCGAAGACATTGAAGGCAAGGCTATTTGTGCCCAGATCGGCTCCACGGGATCGCTTCTGGCGCAGTCGGTTAAAGACGCCAAGGTGATGAATTTCGATCAAGTGGCCGAGGCGCTCATGGAACTTAAAATGGGCGGTTGCTCTGCGGCTCTTTTAGGCGATACGACAGCTCGCCACTATCAGGCGCAGCACAACGACAAAGATCTCACGATCGTGCCGCATCTTTATAACCCGAAGCAAGTCGGTTTTGCCATGTCTAAAAATAACAAGGCCTTGGCTGAAAAGCTCAATAAGGGTTTGGCCGCTATCAAGGCTA
The DNA here is from genome assembly GCA_018714185.1 of Candidatus Aphodousia gallistercoris. Taxonomy (GTDB): domain Bacteria; phylum Pseudomonadota; class Gammaproteobacteria; order Burkholderiales; family Burkholderiaceae_F; genus Aphodousia; species Aphodousia gallistercoris. The sequence continues at coordinate 10,089 of DVNT01000011.1, forward strand.
GCGGCGAATACGACAAGATCTACGAGAAGTGGTTGGGCAAGAAGCACTAAACGAAGTCAGAGAGAGGGAGGTCTTACCCAGCCTCCCCGATTTTTTTGCTTAATGAAGCACCGGGATCACATAAAGCAAAACGGCGAGGTACTGCAAGACCGAGCCCGCTACAACAAAAACGTGCCAAATGGCATGGCTAAAAGGAAGCCTTTCCCAAACATAGAAGATAACGCCCACGCTGTAGGCAATGCCACCGCACGCTAAAAGCGCCAAGCCGCCTGCGGGCAGTCCGGCCACGAGCGGCTTAATGACCAGGAGCACGAGCCAGCCCATCGCCAGGTACAGCGCACAGTTAAGCCAATCGCTGCGCTTGAGCAAAACCTTTTGAAAGGCAATCCCGGCCAACGCAATGGCCCATTCGGCCGCGCAGAGAATAAGGCCCCTCGTGCCGCCCAAGGTGACAAGGCAAAAAGGCGTATAGCTACCTGCAATCAAGACATAAATCATGGAGTGGTCAAGGACTTGGAAGATTTTCTTGATTTTCGGAAACGGGATCGCGTGATAAAGCGTTGAGGTGAGATAAAGCAAAATCAGGCTGACGCCGAAAACGGTCACGGAACTCACCAAGAGTGCCGAATCAGCGTAGCGCATCGAAAAAACAATAAGAAGAACCAGTCCGGCAATGCTCAAAAGCGTCGCCACGCCATGCGTAACGGCATTGGCAATTTCTTCGCCTACCGTATAGCTTGCCTCATAAGCACGCACCGTTTTCAATTTTCTCTATTCCTGTCTCAATGAAATCCAAGCTTTTATTGTATTGACTGCAGATGAAGAGAACGTTGGCTTCGGTTAAGCAATCGTCACAGTTGTGTCTGTTTGTATATTCGAGCTTTGGCTCGGAAATGCGCGGTACGCAGGCGTACAATGATTCGATCTGACACTCATGGGAGCCCAAGCCGTGTTGTACGATTTTCAGAGCCTGCCCGACCGGCGCCGAGCTTATAGCATTAAATGGAATATCGGCGAAGAGGAGCTGCCGATGTTTATTGCCGACATGGACTTCAAGTCGGCTCCGGCGGTATGCCGGGCTATCCGCAGCAAAGCGGCTTTGGAGGCCTACGGCTACCACTTCGTGCCGCCTGTCTTTTTCGAGGCGCTCGCCGATTGGTTTGCCCGACGGCATCATGCTGCCGTCAAGCCTGAAGAGATTTTGTATTGCGAGGGCGTGATGCCGGCTATCGGCAGTGTTTTGCGCCACTTAACAGCGCCCGGCGATAAAGTCGTGGCCCTTAGCCCCGTTTATCATCATTTCTACTCGGCCGCGCGCGACAACGGGCGCGAGCTCGTACTTTGCCCGCTTCTTTATGATGCTGACAGCAAAGACTACCGGATCGATGTGCAGGCCTTGCAGGCGGTCTTATCCGACCCGAAGGTCAAGGTCCTCCTTTTTTGCAATCCGCATAACCCGACGGGGCGCGTCTGGGACCGTGAGACGCTTTCACATCTGGGAAGCCTTTGTGCGAAAAACGATGTTTTCGTCGTGAGCGATGAAATCCACGCCGATTTAACGGATCCGGGGGTTGGCTATACGCCTTTTTTTGCTACCGATCTAGTTTGCAAGAATATTTCGATTGTGGCCACTTCGCCTTCAAAGAGCTTTAATTTGGCGGGCCTGCATACGGCGTCGCTTCTGATCGCCAATGAGAGGCTGCGCGAGAAGGTTCGAGCCGGGCTGCATGCCGATATGATTGACGAGCCCAATGCGTTTAGTGTCGAAGCCTCGCTTGCGGCCTATACGGAGTCCGATGATTGGCTCGATGAGTTGCGTGCGGTTCTTGCCGTTAATAAGGCCTTTGCCTGCCGGCGCCTGACCGAGCACTGCCCGGGGCTGAAGGTTCGCTACCCTCAAGCCTCCTACCTTTTGTGGCTTGATTGTTCGGCCTTGACGGAAAATGCCGACGATTTGGCTGACTTTTTGCGCGAGGCCACGGGGCTTGTCCTTACCAAAGGGAGCGTGTTTTTAGGGAACGGCCGTTCCTTTCTGAGAATGAACGTTGCCTGTCCGACTCCGATGCTCGAAGACGGAATCAGCCGTTTTATTCACGGCTGGAGAGCTTACGCCGAAAGTCTCTAACCGGAGCGCTCGGGCAGGACTACAATGCAAAAAATACTGTAAGCGAATAAAGAGATAAGAATGGATAAAAATGTAGTTAAGGGGGTACTGCTCGCTTCTTTTGCGGGAATCTGTTGGGGTTCGATGAGCGTTGCCGCGCAGTACCTGATGAGCGAGTGCGGCTTTAAAGTCTTGGATTTGACCTCATTGCGCTTATTCGGCGCAGGCGTCATTTTAGTAATCGCCGACATGATGATTAACGGCGTAAAAAACTCTTTGGGCGTCTTTCGCAAAGAAAATTTCTGGATTGTGCTCATATATGGTTTCGGGCTCTTGGCTTCGCAGGCGACTTTCTTTTTGTCTATTGCCGCCTCAAGCGCCGCTACCGCGACCATTATTGTCATGACCACGCCCGTTTTTTTGATCGCTTACATGGCTTTGGCCCAGAGCCGGCGCATCCGTCCGATGGAAATGATTGCCCTTTTGAGTGCGTTGGTGGGTGTTGTGCTGATTCTAACCAAGGGCGACTTCACCGTGATGGAGTTTTCTGCCGCCGGTGTCGTTTGGGGGCTCGTTAATGCCATGTGCGGCGCTTTCTGCACGATTGAACCGGGCCCGGCGATTCGCAGGCTTTCGGTAAGCCCCGTGATCGGTTGGGGCATGACCTTTAGCGGCTTGGCTGCCTGCCTCTATAACAACCCCTTTGCCATGGACGTGCACTGGAGCTGGTTGGGCGTCTTGGCTTATGCGCATATTGTGATTTTCGGTACCATCACGGCTTTCTGGTGCTATCTCAAGAGCATGTCCTACGTGTCACCCTCCATCGCCTCGATGCTCATTTGCTTTGAGCCGCTTTCGGCCGTCATTTTGTCGGTGGTGCTTTTGGGCGTGACTTTCGGTTTTGTCGAAGCGATCGGCGCGTGCTTTATTTTTGCGACCGTGGTTATTCTGGCCCGTTCCGGCAAGCAATAAGAGAACGCAACACTTTTAAAGTAACAAAAAATACGAAGGGACGGATTCTTTTCAGAGCCCGCCCCTTTTTTAGTTGCTACCGAACCGATTAGTATTCAGTGAACATTCTTTGGATTTCCTTCGGATCCGAGGTCTTCGTCAAGGCCAATTGCAAAAGGATACGAGCCTTTTGCGGATTCAAGGAATAACCGTCAAGGAAACCGGCCTTGGCGTATTGGTTATCCGGAGCCGCTGGCGTGACGATGCCGCTACCCGTACGGCTGGAGCGCACCACTACAACCCCCTTCTTCACGGCTTCGGCCAAGCCCTTTTCGGTATCTTGGTGGATGGAGCCGTTGCCGCTACCGGCGCTCACGATGCCCTTGGCACCGGCCTTAACGGCCGCGTCAACGAGCACGGAGTCGTCGCTCGCGTGCGAGTAGACGATGTCAACGCGCGGGAGCTTGTCGAGGTTGCTTACGTCAAATTCGGTTTCATGCGTGTGCTTGAAGGTCGTGTCGCGGAAGAAGTAGTTCTTGCCGCCGGCAATGTAGCCTAACAAGCCGATGTCATGCCCTTGGAAAGTTGCCACGTTGGTGGTATTGGTCTTTGTCGCGTCATGAGCGGCATTGATTTGGTCATTCAAGGCGATCAAGACACCGCGGTCTTGGGCATTGGGATCGGCCGCAAGCTTCACGGCATTCAAGAGGTTCATCGGACCGTCAGCGGAAATGGCGGTTGCCGGGCGCATGGCACCCACAACCACCACCGGCTTCTTGCTCTTAACGGTGAGGTTAAGGAAGTAGGCGGTTTCTTCGAGCGTATCCGTACCGTGCGTAATCACGATGCCGTCAACCTTCGGGTCCTTGAGCAATTCGTTGCAACGCTTGGCAAGCTTCAGGAGCACTTCGTCGGTCATGTTGTTCGAGCTGATCTTAACGATCTGTTCGCCCGTCACATTGGCATAGTCCTTCATGGCGGGAACCGCATCAATCAAGGTTTGAATAGCCAAAGCGCCGGCCTGGTAGCCCGTGACCTGCGTATTGGAAGAAGCCGCGCCGGCAATCGTGCCGCCGGTGGCCAAAATGGCAACGTTCGGAAGATCGGCCGCCATGGCAGCGCCGCTCATCGAGAAGGCCAAGGCAACGGCTAACAGAGTCTTTTTCATCGGAGATCTCCTGAAAAAATAGGTAAAAGAGCGGTGAATTTCTCACCATCTGATCCATTGTCTACTGTTTTTTACCTAGAAAACATTAGCATTAGTACTGATCTCGTTAACGAGAAAAGCCCATTGACAATTTGGGAGAGTTCCTATCCTATTTGAAATGCAATTTTGATAGAATTTGAAAGCTTATTTAAAAAAAATACAAATACTTATGACTCCCCTATTGATTCCCCGAACGCTCGCCTCAACGCTTAGCATGGAAGCCGACGACTTTGCGGTTATTCTGATTGTCGGGATGCCGGGCGTTGGCAAAACAACGCTAAGCCAAAGCGCTTTCCGCGATCTATCGACGGTGGACCTGCTTGACGTGCATCCGAGAAATCTGGCGCTGGGCAATGCCGAAGCTTTTTTTCCCGTTTACGGCGAGCGGCTTGTACTTGATCATGTTGAGACGGCGGCTTCGTTATTTAAGCAGTTGCCCCCTCCTTCGGAGCATCTCAAGCTCATACTGGTCGGAAACCTGCCGGAAGAGATTAAAAAAGCGGTGTTGGAACACTACCCGTCTAAAAGCTATGTCCTTATGCCGATTTCGCAGCGCGAGTATGCGGGCTTGACGCCTGAACCTTTCGGTCAAAAGCCGGTTGCGGTGACGATGAGCTACCCGACGCCGGGCTTTTTTGATGCGATTCGCAACGGCTTTTTGCCGCGCGGCGTGCAGCAGTCCAATCATGCATTTTATGAGGCGTGGCTCGCTCATTTTTTCAGTACCGTGGTGCGTGACGTTATGAAGGTGAGCAAAGAAACGCAATTTCTCCAGTACATGAAGGCCCTTGCCGCTGCGAACATGCAAGAAATCAATCACTACCGCTTGGCTGAAACGGCCGGCATCAGCTACGGCACGGCGATGTATTGGACGCGCTTTTTGATGGAATGCGGTGTGATTTTTGAAGTGCCCTCGCTAAAGCTTTCAACGCGCCGGCAGGTCAAGCGCGCCAAAGTGGCTTACGCCGATACGGGCCTTTTGTGCCATCTGCTTGAGATCCGCGACAGCGAATCGCTTCTGGCTAGCGAACACTACCTCGGGATCTTTGAGGGCTTTGTTGCGGCGGAAATCGTTAAAGGATACCGGGCTTGGGGCGAAGAGGCGCCGCTTTATTTTTACCGAGATACGGCAAAAAAGCACGTTGAGCTCCTTTTAAAGACAAAGACCGGCATCTTGCCCGTCGGTTTTTTAAGCCGGGCGGCCCGTCCCATGGCAGAGTCATTGCGCCACATGAAGGTTCTCGTGCGAATGGGCGAGGTTTGCCGCGATCCCGTTTTCATTTCCGACGGCACCGAGCTTGTCGAACACACCGATTATGCGGTAATCTCTGCAGCAAAGCTGTAGGCTCGGCTAAAATAGCCCTTAGTTAACTCAATAGGATTAACGATGCAAAAATTAATGATGGCGACTGCACTCGCGGCGGCTGCGCTGTTGGCGGGTTGCTCGACTTTGACCGCACAAGAACAAAAGAAAGTCACCCAAATCGATTCCAATACCTTTGAGATCGAATTGATGCAGCCTTGGGAAAAGCAAGAAGTCCGGGCCCGTGAAAACGCCCGCATCATGGCGCAGCAAATTTGCGAGGATAAGAACACCGGCATGCAGCCGCTGCAAGCGGTTTCCCGTCCGCCTCGCGGCGACCAAGCCGGTGCTTGGACGCGCTTTACCTTTCGCTGTGTAGGCTTTGTGGAGGGTCCCAAGCGCGAATACCAGCCGCTGCGTCTGCGCACGGAAAGTCTTTTCAGCGACGATGAAGAGGATACTCGCCAATAGGGATTAAACGGCGTTTTCTTTTTCTGGGCTGCAAAAAATTGGGGGAGCTTTCACTCCCCTTTCAAAATTATTTCTTCTTTTCTTTGACTTCTTTTTGCGCTTGCGCCATTTTGAGCGCCACTTCGACGTAGGAGTCCACGGCCTTGGTGCCGTAGGTACAGGCTACGCGCTTGCTAAAGAGAAAGTAGCAAGTCCAAATGGCCGCATAAATGCTTGAGCGGATGATCACGCCGTTGGCAACCGTTGCGTTGAAAAAGAAGCTCAAGAGCAGCAGCGAGACCGGGCCCACCACCCACAAAATCACGATGACGTGCTTGACGACAAAGGCGGCGCGCTGAAACGTGATAAGCCACAGACAGTAAATGTATAAGCCGCACACGACAATATACGGCGAGATAAAGGACCAGTTGATCGTGCCGGTGGTTTGCCGCATGTGGTTAGCGACATTGGCAGCGTCCAAAGCCGTGAGAATGATAGAGAGGACGACGGTTGCAACGAATATCAAAAGCCAGCCTCTCACGCCGTACGGGAAGTGCGGAATGGGACGGGCCGCTTGGCGCTTTCGCGCAAGCAGATACACGATATAGGTCGGGCAAGCGGTCAGTACCGTCAAAATGGCATAGGCGATGACGATTTCGGGGGTAAAGAATTGGCTGATCATAGGGAGTCTTAAGCAGTAGGTTGTTTTTCAGCGGGTTGAAGATTGCGGGCGTAATGTGAAAGCGACGAATCCGTGCGCTTGGCGCGCTTGGCCGCTTTTAAATTTTCGCAGTTGTGGCAGCAGGCGCCGTTTTCCAAGCCTTCGATAATACCGCAGGGCTCACCGTTGGCGTGGTTGCCGTGGCAGCATAAGGCCAGAAGCGACAAATGCTGGCGCAGCTGCTTGAGCGCATCGATTTGTTCGTCAATTTTTTTCAGGTGCGAATGAATCATCTCATGCACCTTTTCGGCGTCCTCGTTTCTTCTGGCGTCCACGTCGATTAAAAGCCGGATATCATCCAAGCTCATATCGAGGCTTCGGCAATGGCGAATAAACATCAGGCGCCGGTAATGACTTTCCGTGTAGGAACGGTAATTGTTGAGGCTTCTCTCCGCTTTGGGTATGAGTTTTTCGTTTTCGTAAAAACGAATGGTCTCGACGGTGAGGCCGGTCATTTTGGCTAGTTCTCCGATTCGCATCTCGCTCTCAAAATAAGAAAATGTTTGACCCTGAAGTAACTTTAGGCATTGTACATTAACGGAAAGGATTTTGAGCTTCGCAGGTCGGTTATTATTTTGCTGTCTCCACGTCCTCGAGCGAGCGGTTGTCGATGAGTTTTTGCCGAATCGTTTGCAAATAATTTTCAAGCCGATTCAAGTCCTCGTGCTTTTGGTGTACAGCCGCTATGTAGCTTTCGACATTTTTTAAGAGCCACTCGCTACCCAAGCTCGAATCGTCCATGAATTGGATCATGTTGCGGATACACTGCAGCGGCATGCCGTTGGTGCGGCAAAGCATGATAAATTGCAACCGTTTGACATCTTTTTCCGCATAGGCGCGCTGCCCGCCCAAGTTGCGTTGAATATTTTTTAGAAGTCCCTTTTCTTCGTAAAACCGAATGGAGCCGATCGGGCAGCCCGTTAATTGCGAGAGTTCTCCGATACGCATATACGCCGTCCTTACAAAAGTTGCATCTATAGTAGCTGTAGATTTTAGACTAATACGTGTTTAGTCGTACATGATTTTTTTAAGAGGCTTTTATGCAATTTCAACAAATTCGCAGCGCCACCTCAATTGTGACTTTCGGCGGCAAGCGTTTTTTAATCGATCCGATGTTGGGTCCGGCCAATGAATACCCGGCGGTGCCCGATGCGCCGGTGGCGGGCACCGGCAACCCCACCTATGACCTCCCCTGCCCGGTTGAGTCCGTTCTTGACGTGGATGCCGTTATTGCCACTCACCTGCATTTTGACCATTTTGACGAGGTCGCCATGAATGTGCTGCCTAAAGCGCTGCCGTTATTTTGCCAATCCGAAGAAGAGGCGGCTTTCCTACGCACGAAGGGCTTTGAGGACGTGCGAGTGCTTAGCTGCGAAGGAACCGAGTTTGAAGGTGTTACGCTCTTTAAGACCGAGTGTGATCACGGCACAAGCGATGAAGTGACGACAATAGGCTACAAAATGATGCAAATGTCGAGCGAAGCTTGCGGCGTGGTGTTTAAGTCGGAAAAAGAAAACCTCACGTTTTATTTGGCAGGCGACACGGTCTACTGTCCCTTCGTCGATGAAGCAATTGCCCGGTATATGCCGCAAGTGATAGCCGTTAACGCTGCCGGCGCCCAGTTTCCTTTGGGACACGCGCTTATCATGAACCAGTACGATGTGCAATGCCTTATGCAAAACCATCCGAACCTGGATGTGATTGCGACGCACGTGGAAGGCGTTTCGCATGCCACCGTCAACCGCCCGCTGCTTCGGCAATTTGCCCAGGTGAAGAAACTTCATCGCCTGTACATTCCGGACGATTTGGAAACGTTAAGTTTCTAAAATGCCTTGGATCCATTTGATGAGACAAATCAAATGGACTCAAGTACGAATCCGTATTGATAAACCTGAATGTTTACAAATTATTTACTTATTGTGCGGAAAGTGACGGGTTGATTCCTGCTTTGCTTCACGGCTTCGGTGGCTTGTGCGGACAATTTACCCATCGGGACCAACTCGGGTGAATGCGTGAAGTCCTTGATATAGACACAGATACGCCTCCAAGGAATGTAGTAGGCAAAGTCGCCGGTGACAGACGCAGCTGAGCGCGGGGCATTGCCGAGGGTCAATGGGCTTTTCAGATAAGCGATGCGTTCAGTGCTGCCTAAATTTTCAAAAGTCAGGGTCATGGGCAGGCGTTTGATAAAGTCTTTTGCCGCGTCATGATCTTGCATTTGTACGGGATACGTTTTGTCACCGATGACCATTTCGATGGTTACTGCTATGGCATTTTCTCCTAACAAACATGCTCCCGCTAAGAGGCCGATAATATATCTGTGCTTGATGGTTCCTCAAAAAATATCAAAGTGTTGAAATTATTTTGAATGAGCAGGTTTGAAAATTCTTTTCCAAAGTTATAGATAAATAGCCGACTCTTTCTACTCGAATACGGATTGACAAGGTGGCGGTGTGACTGGATCCAAATGATCAAAGGCTTTTTGGCTCAAAGGATGCGCACATGGGGAATTGCAGCATTAAGTTAAAAAGACCGGAAGGTCCGAAGAACCTTCCGGTCAAACCAATGAACTCAGTTCAAGTCCAGATTAGAAGACGTAGCGCAAGCCTGCATTCATCATGTAGTGCGTCGAGACTTCGCCGCCCGTCGTACGGTCGATGTTACCCCAGACCGAGAGGTTTTCCGTGAAGTTAAATTGCGTACCGATACCGTATGTAACCCAGGTACCGCCCAAATCAACATACATGCTATCGGCTAAACCGGCCTTCGAAGCCGTGCCGTCCACTTCACCCAAGAAGTCATGGTTGACGGAAGCGCGGGCGTAGATCTTGCCGGCGTCTTCAGCAAAGTTAAAGCCGACGCGGGCACCCAAGCTTGCAATCAACGCATCGAAGTCATCTTGCTCAACCTTCACGCCGTTCGTGGCGGTGTAATCGTCGCCCATCACGTAAGCGTATTGCAGGCCGAAGTTCGGTTCAACAAAGGCTTGCTGTGCAAAGTTAAAGCGATAGCCTACGTTGCCGCCGATGCTAAAGGCGTTGTTGTCGTAGGAGGCGGTCATGTTGCCGGCGGTAGCGTCCGTTGACAAGCGGCCGTAACGGGCCAAGCCGTTCACATAGAAGCCCGAGTCAAAGTTGCGGGCTGTGTACAGCGACAGCGTGTAGGAATCCGTATCGGCACTGCCGTTAGCCATATCAGCATCGCCCTTCGAATACGAGAAGGCAGCACCGGCAATCCAGTCGCCGATCGTGGTATCGGCACCGACTTGAACGGTGGTAGTCGTCAAATCTACGGTTGCGTCGTCGTAGGAGCTTTCACCTCCATAGACTTGAGCCCAAGCGCCGAAGGCGTGGGTGTTGTCACGCAGGTATTCCATACGCTGGTTGGTGTAAGCTACTTCATCGCGCCAAGCAACGAGGCTGGCGGCATTGACACCGCGGAAGGAGAGAAGCTTCGTGTTTTCTTGGCGAGT
>DVNT01000012.1 GCA_018714185.1 Candidatus Aphodousia gallistercoris
TCTTTCACGGCACAACGCTCGGCGAATCGCTTATCGAACTCGGACTCAAAGCCGGATACGCTTCAAAGGACCCGGAGACTGCTTGGGCACTGACGGCCGATTTGGCCTGGGTGCACCGCATCAGCGGCTCTGAAACTTTGAGGGGGAGCGAAGCCGGCGCTAGCACCGTCTTCCAAACCGAAGACCTGCAAGAGTCTTGGGGCGAGGCAAGCCTTGGGGCGCACTATGCCGCTAGCGACCGCTTAGCCTTCTCGCTTACGGCACAAAGCGCTCTCGCTAAAGAAGTGCGGCAAAAATACTCAATAAAACTTCACAGTCGGTTCTGCTTTTAAAGAATAGGGATAGAGACAAACTTCCAACCATGTGCGTTTTAATCTGGGAAGATTAAAACGCACATGGTTGAAATAAAAGTCGACAGTAGATTTGATGCTCAGTTATATTTGGCTATTGTTTGAAATACTCTGACCAAATACTTGCTGGCCTCTTCAGCAGAGGTCGCTATTCGCAAGTTCCGAGGACATGTTTCGTGGAACTCCTCAACACTAATAGGTTTCTCAGCTACAAAATAATTAATCATATTTTCACGTAGTAGGCGATGAGAAGGGTCTGTATCAGGAAAATTATTCAAAATTTCTGTTGACAATACCTCTAGCCCTCTCCTAATACCATCTTGCTGATTAAATGGCGAACCGTCATCTATCTCAACAGAATCTTCATACATTGGCTCTTCATCATTGCGCGACTCATCATCAGGAAGATAGGGTTCATCCTCTAAAATTTCCTCAATTTCACTACTAATGTACGAAAGAATGGATGCTGGATTCCTGAACCAATCTGTAGACCAAACTCTAAGAATTTTCCACCCTAAACCCTCAAGAACCTCCTGTCTTAATCTATCTCTTTCTCTCGCAGAAGTACTTGAATGATAAGAAGCCCCATCACATTCAATCCCAAGAATAAATTTATTTGGATCGCGAGGATCAACTACACCTATATCGATAAAATAACCTCGAACTCCGACTTGGGGGACACAACGATACCCTTTTTGGCGTAAAGCTTCTGTGACAGCAATCTCAAAATCACTATCTGCCGGCCTTGCTTCTACATCCACGGACTGCGGAATCATTCGAGTAGTGCAATACTCTAAAAAATCGTGAAGAATACCAGTCCCTCTTCCTGTTGAAGCCAGTACATCACTGGATTTCATCGAAGAGAATACTTCCATCCTTTTTCTAGCACGACTAAATAATACATTCAAACGACGCCCCCCTTTTTCATGAGTAATGGGGCCAAATCTTTGTGCAACCCTACCTCCCTTTGTTGCAGGGCCATAGGTGAGCGAAATGAAAATCACATCTCTTTCATCCCCCTGCACATTTTCCAAATTTTTCACAAACCAAGGTAATTCATTTTGAGCATTCGCATCAAGTAATAAGCGCAACTCAATATCCTGAGCGGCCAAAACTTCAATTTCATTTCGAATACATTCGCTTTGTGCAGCGTTCATTGCGACAACACCAAACGACTCATCATTATGTTCCCGTAAATGTTTAGCTACAGCCAAGGCAATTCGATAAGCTTCTTCCTTGTTTGTATTATTTTTATCGAAAGTACCATTTTTCAAATAATGAAATTTCACACCATAATTTTTGTTGTCGGCAAACGGAGAAGGGAATACTGTTAATCGATCGTTATAAAAATAATGGTTTGAAAATTCAATTAAACTTTGGTGGCGCGAACGGTAGTGCCAATTAAGCGTACAGCGATCAAAATAATTCCATGCTGCATCAAGTATGCTTTCTGATTCATCAATAATGGTATTGTCATCTTGATCCTCATCATTTCCTGTTGCGTTCTGGAAGAAATTAGTAGGCGGAAGCTGTTGTGGATCCCCAACAATAACAACCTGCTTGCCCCTTGCAATCACACCTATCGCATCCTCTGGTTTAATCTGAGATGCTTCATCCATCACAACCACATCAAATTCATGTTCGCCAGCTTTTAGGTATTGGGCAACAGAAAGTGGGCTCATCATAAAACAGGGTTTTAATGCAATTATTGCACCCCAAGCTCTAGATAAAAGCTCACGATTGGAAAGTAACCTCTTAACCTTGTTTATTTCATGTTCAAGCAAACGCCTATCTGTAAGGTCTCGAACCTTTCCTGCACTTTTTCCCTCGGGAACCGGTGTTTGAGTAAGATTGGAAAATATTTCCTTCACATGAAATTTTTTGAGATCCCTATCTGCTTCAATAAAATCTGCTTGTAATTCGTCATGGCTTGTGTCAGTTAAATTTTCCAATACTGGATGCTTGCTCAGGATTTTCTCTGCCAGGAAACCATATGCCATTGAGTTGTAGGCATTCCCCAAATCTTTGATTAGAAGCTCTTCTTTTTGGATCATCCAAGTAATCTTTTTCAGATTCAATTTATTAGCCTTCTGAATCTCCTGCACAAAATCAAGCCAATCTATTAAAGTTTCCTGAGAAGATAGAGCCTCTTTATTTCGTGATAAACAACCGTGTGAGGTCAACCCAGGCCTCTTTTCCCAAATAGAAGGTGATACATCCGCAACTTTATAGAATATCTCTGACAATTCCTGTTCTTTCTGAAGTAACGGCTCGTTATCTAAAATGTAACGAACTAGTTGCGGATACTCTTGCGGTTGCGAAACTAAAAATTTATATATATCGTCGGCATCTACTCCATTGATTACAGAAGTAGCTAACATAATTTGTTCAAGAGATTCCATTTTTTCAGAAATCTCTGACTGACTACTTTCAAGAGTTAAACCAAAGTGATCTTCTGGCAAAAATGACCACAAGCTGTTCTCTCTCCACGAAGCAAAACAATCAAAATTTTGATGCAGTTGGCATAAAGAATTTCTAAAGTCTGATACTCCTTTCTTTAAGTCAAAATTAAATAAGTCAGAACATTTTTTTAATTCTCTATCTAGGGCACCAAGCTGATCACAGAGTTGGACAACATCATCATTTAGTGCCTTTTTTGCAGTTTCGTTAAATACAACCTGCAACGAATCAAATAAACGCAGGATTGACCTGACGTGCGAAGCTAGGTCAAGTCTCTGAAGATCACAAAAAGCCTCCAACTCTATCTCAGAAAACGATGCAATTTTCAAAATTTCCCGACGTATACCGAGAGCTGTTTCAGCCTTTTTATAATTGTCAATGATTCGACACCATTCTAATACTGACCGTATCTTGCTCAGATCAGTATCAACTCCTTTGAAAAGAGACCCTAAAATACAGCAATACTGTTCATTAGTAGCGAAATCACTTTCTTTTTTCTTATACTCTACCCACAATGGTATCTTTGAAATTCCTTCTTGAAAATCAATTCCCACTTTTAGAACCTTTTTTAGCTCCGAACGGGCTTTACGCCAGTCAGAATTAAACCAAGATAAGATGGAACCGTTTTTCAACACATAATTTATTTTTTCTAATTCGTCAGAACTGATATGCAAAGATAGATCAAAATAATTCTGCAGCTGCTCTTTTTTCGCTTTAAGCTCCGCTAATTTACTTTTAAAAAGGTCAAAATCAAAATGACGTATTTCATATAGGAATTGACCTATGTCACAATGACTCACCAAACCCCTAACATCTCTGGCTTTTTCTATTAGACCTGCTATTAAAATCAAGAAATTCTTAGAACTTAATTTGCCGCTCAACTCTTGTAATCCACATTCCCTGAGCAGCTTTTCTAAGACCTCTTTTACTTCAGAAAATTTTGAACGTAGGAGTGGCTCTTGTTCCACTACCGATATGCACTCTCTTATACTGAGATCTTCTCGCAACAATTTAGAGATTTGAACAACTTCCTGTTCAAATTTAATCGTGGCAGAAGGGCTAAAACAAATCGACGGTAGTTCTTTTTGTAAATCAAGTTGAGATGAATAAATAGTCTTAAAGTTATTTAATAACGCTACCAACTTATTTTGATCAATTCTAAGTAGCCAAGGAAGATCAATTAAATACGGATTCTCATCTAGGTTCGGTAGGCAAGTGAGCCTATTGAATAACTGTACCCAATTTTCTTTTTTTCGATCCTTAAGAAAAAACGTCTGAAGTGCTTTATGGATTACTTGATCAACCTCCTGTAATTTTGAGGTCCACGTCTGTAGTGCCTGAATAGCATCTTGAAAATCAACGCTAGTGTTAGTAGACAAGCCTACACCGTACCATAAATGTTCATCCAATTTATTGACTTGCGAGTTTTTTAATAATCGCTGAGCAACATTAGTCAGATCTCTGACTCTTCCCAATCTCTCATAACTAAGTAATTCCTCACAGTTCTCTAAATTAAATTCGTCTGGCCTGAGTAATTCTCCTTTAGGAAAAGCTTGTTTATATCGACCCGCTGATAGCAAGACTTCTCCATTCTTACGGTTGATTTTGCCTTCTTGCTCATTAACAGCATCAATATAATCATTTAACGAAGATTTAAGTACTTCATAATTTTGATATTCTTGCTCAATTTCTCTTGAACTCAAACGTGTGGGGTGCAATTGCATCCGCTTTTTTAAACTTTTTCTCAGACTTTGTTTATCGACCTGGTCACTGTGAAGCTCAAGACAAAAATCACCCAAACCCAAGACATCCAATTTAGACTTCACAACTTTTAATGCAGCTAGCTTTTCCGAAGCAAACAATACTGTTTTACCTTCATTTAATAATGCTGCAATTAAATTGGTAATAGTTTGTGATTTTCCTGTGCCTGGAGGTCCTTCTATTACGAGGTTCTTGCCGGCCAAGACCTCTACTATTGCAGTAGACTGAGAATTGTCTGCATCTAAAATGAGGGGAACATTACGATCAAAATTTTTCAGTTGATCGATATTAACTGTCTGAACTGATGATTGCTCCTTATCTGTCCCCAATATCAAAGTTTGAATATTTTTGTTATCCAATAAAGAATTATCTAACCATTTCGATGGTTCTAAATCCTCATACATCGCTAACTTGGTAAAATCGAGAATCGTCAAGTAAACCTGTCTTTTGATTCTCCAATATTTTCCTGCTTCTGCCACAACATCACGGACTGAATCAAAATATTCCTCAACTGTCATTCCAGCAACAAAATCTGGAAGGTCAATTAAAAAATTATCATGTAGCTTTTTCTTTAATGTTTTATTGATAACAAACTCATCTTCTATAGCAATACTGAATTGGTATCGAACTGCATGATTATTGCCGGTTCGCCGTGTTAAGCGAACTGGGGCTACTAAAAGAGGAGCTGATAACTTTTTCTTAGTTGTTGGTTCTTCCTGCCACTCGAGAAAACCTAGAACAATATATAGTGCATTAGTACCTATTTCTTGGACAATATTTTCTTTTGTTAGATAGAGCCTATTAAGTACAACCTCGTAATCGTCTGAAACAAGAGTTGTTTGCAGTGTATTTGCATTTATTTCCGAAAGCATATCAGTAGGGATGTCTGCTTTCGTATTCAAGCCAAATACTTCTTCGACCCACTTTTGTAAATCTAAAAATTTTCGGTACTCACTTGATTCCATTTCATCAATGGTATCCAAGAGATCCTCTGGCAAAAGTGCATAGTTAAAAATGTCCGATTTTTTCGGTAAAGGTAATTGCTTAAGAATAAGTTCTTTTCCGCGAGTCAACTCTGAAAATAAATCATCTGGTTGAACTGTTGTCAGCGCTAGAGCTTTTCCTTTCCTTGCCTGAAAATTCAACAGCTTATTTCTTAACGTCAAATCTAAGAGTTTACTGCGAATATTATTTAAATATTTTTGAATTTCATTTGTTTCATCAACCATGATTCATCAACCACAATTCATCGAAAAGGCAAGTGTAAAAAGGGTACGGTTTATAACAACATATTGAAATGAATTGTTACACACCATGGTTTTCAATCGTATCTTATTCTTGCCTTAACTTCAATGTATTTCCGTTATCGAGTTCTATTCACCGAAACAAACAACCCTGTTTTTGTACGTTTGCTGTTTTTGTACTGCAAATACCTTTAATGTTCTAACGTAATAGGGCACTGTGAACAGGTGGTCTTAATTGAGGGGCACAACCTATGTGAAAATATTAATAATCTAACTGCACTTTCTACTCATCCAATGATTAGTACGAAAGCTATTTGAGATCTTTTGTTGAGACTATGCAATCGTCAGGCACATAATGAAGACATTGTCTTTCACGGCACAACGCTCGGCGAATCGCTTATCGAACTCGGACTCAAAGCCGGATACGCTTCAAAGGACCCGGAGACTGCTTGGGCACTGACGGCCGATTTGGCCTGGGTGCGCCGCATCAGCGGCTCTGAAACTTTGAGGGGGAGCGAAGCCGGCGCTAGCACCGTCTTCCAAACCGAAGACCTGCAAGAGTCTTGGGGCGAGGCAAGCCTTGGAGCGCACTATGCCGCTAGCGACCGCTTAGCCTTCTCGCTTACGGCGCAAAGCGCTCTCGCTAAAGAAGTGCGGCAAAAATACGCCGCAAGGATTCACGCGCGCTATCGCTTCTAAGCCGGATTTCGGGATGCCCGGCGGGCATCCCGCCTACTTTTCAATTTTCTTTTTCTTGCCGTTGCAGCCGCAACCGCACCCGCAGTCGCTATCTTGGCTGCGCATTTTGCGCTTAAACTGCCAGTACCAGAAAGCGCCGATCAAGGCAAAAATCACGATAACCCATAAAAGACCGCTCATGGCTTTACTCCTTAGATAGGAGGTATTGTAGTCTTTATTGAGAATGATTATCTTTTATTTCGATAAAAAAACGCTTTTCGTGCGCTCTTAGATGTTTTGAGCAAATAAGACGCTTTCGGGCAGCCGAAGCTGCCCGAAACTTGCAAACTATAAAAGCGAGAGCGTATCGCCGGAGAAAGCCTCGCCATTGTCCTCGGGGTCGGTCCCTTCGGTCTTGGCGGGCAGCGCTTGAAGCGCCTTGGCCTTCCAGCGGATATCCAAGGCCTTGCCCTTGCGGGCGCGATGGCCCATGTGGTACTGCAAGAGGTTTTTCTTCACGGCCAATTCGCGCGGCTTGTTGCCGCGGCCGATGCCGGTGACGAGCACCCCGTCTTCGCCGATGGGCTTGGCGGCCAAAAGCTTTTCGCCGATATTGAGCTCCATGAGGCTGACGCCCTTGCCTCCGCCCGGCAGCTGCCGCACTTCATTGAGGTCATAAATGAGCAGGCGCCCCTCTTCGGAAAGGCAGGCCAAAAGCCCCTCGCCTTCGCCTACGACCTGCGGCTCGAGAATCTCGATATCGTTGCCTTCGCCTAACT
Organism: Candidatus Aphodousia gallistercoris; assembly: GCA_018714185.1. Taxonomy (GTDB): domain Bacteria; phylum Pseudomonadota; class Gammaproteobacteria; order Burkholderiales; family Burkholderiaceae_F; genus Aphodousia; species Aphodousia gallistercoris. The sequence goes on from DVNT01000012.1 coordinate 7,273, forward strand.
TCAAGAAATTCTTGCCGGCTTTCAGGCGACTAAAGAGGTCCTTTGCGTGGCAAACAAAGCCCATACCCTCGGTCGTTGCCATGACCACCCGCGCCTCGGGCTTGGCTACCAGGTAGCCGGCCACGCGGGCGCCTTTTTCCAGGTCGATAAAGCTATTAATCGGCAAGCCGTCGCCGCGGGCACTCGGCAGCGCCGCCACGTCAATGCTGTAGACGCGCCCGGTGGTCGAAACGACCGCAAGCTGGTCGGTCGTGCGGCATTCAAGCGCCACGCGCAACGCGTCCCCCATCTTATAGGTCATGATGCCCGCATCATGGCCGTGGCCGTTTTTCGAGCGCACGTAGCCCTTTTGGCTAATGATGACCGTCACGGGTTCATCGACGACTTTTTGCGTTTTCTCGGCGCGCGCGGCTTCCTCAACAAGCGTGCGGCGCGCATCGCCAAACTCGGCCGCATCGGCGCTGATTTCCTTTGCAAGGAGATTGCGCATGAGCTTCTCTGAGCCTAAAAGCCGCTCGAGGGAATGTTTGGTCTTATTGAGCTCGGCCAATTCCGCCTCAATCTTGATGCCCACCAAGCGGGCCAATTGCCGCAAGCGGATTTCCAAAATGTCGTCGGCTTGGATTTCCGTGAGCGGGAAGCGCGTCATAAGGGCAACCTTCGGATCATCGGCCTCGCGGATAATGGCAATGACCTCGTCCAAATTGAGGTAGACCAAATGGCGGCCTTCCAAAATGTGGATCCGGTCGTTCGTTTGCTTTAAGCGAAATTCGGTACGGCGGCGCACCGTCACCATGCGGAAAGCAATCCACTCCTTGAGAATCTGCAAAAGGTTCTTCTGGCAGGGCTTGCCGTCGGAGCCCACCATCACGAGGTTCATCGAAACGTTCGACTCGAGGCTGGTCTGGGCCAAAAGCGCGTTGACAAACTCCTCCCGGTCCACGTTTTTGCTCTTGGGCTCAAAAACCAAGCGCGTGGGCGTTTCCTTGTCGCTTTCATCGCGCTCGCTCTCCAGTAGCGCGAGCATGGCGGCCTTGGCCTGCTGCTGCTCGGCCGTGAGGCTTTTCTTGCCGGGACGCACCTTCGGGTTCGTGATGTCGCCGATCTCGTTTAAGACGCTTTGCGCGGAGGTGTTGGGCGGCAGCTCCGTCACCACCAGACGCCAATGCCCGCGCTGCATCTCTTCGATCGTGTAGCGGGCGCGGACTTTGAGCGTACCGCGGCCCGTTGCGTAGGCCTCGCGAATGTCCGCGCTCTTACTGATAATCTGCCCGCCCGTGGGAAAGTCGGGCGCAGGCAGCACTTGCATCACCTCATCGAGCGTTGCTTCGGGATTGTCCAAAAGCAGCAAGCACGCGGCCGCCACTTCTTTTAAGTTATGCGAAGGAATTTCGGTTGCCATGCCGACGGCAATGCCGCTTGAGCCGTTTAAGAGCACAAAAGGCAAGCGCGCAGGCAAAATGCACGGCTCGACAAACGCCCCGTCGTAATTGGGCACAAAGTCCACCGTCCCTTGATCGAGTTCTTCGAGTAAGAGCCGGGAAATTTTCGTTAAGCGCGCTTCCGTGTAGCGCATGGCCGCCGCGCCGTCGCCGTCGCGGCTACCAAAGTTGCCCTGGCCGAGCACGAGCGGGTAGCGCATGTTAAAGTCTTGCGCCATGCGCACCATTGCGTCGTAGGCCGCCGTGTCGCCGTGGGGGTGGAATTTACCCAACACGTCGCCCACCACGCGGGCGCTCTTAACCGTCTTTGCTTCCGGCCTGGCCAACCCCATCTCGTGCATGGCGTACAAAATGCGGCGCTGCACGGGCTTTTGCCCATCGCCCACATCGGGCAGCGCCCGGCCCTTCACAACGGACATGGCGTACTCGAGATAGGCGTGGCTTGCAAAATGCGCAAGCGTGAGCCGCTCGCCGTCGTCGCCCGTTTGCACCGGGCGGCTCGCTAGCGGCACCTCTTGAGGCTGCGCTTCACATTCGGCTTGAACCGGCTCATCCGCGCTTTCGGCTTGGACTTCCGTCCTGCCGGCATCTGAGCTGACCTCATCGGCTGATGCCGGTGCGGCTTCTTGCGGCGCCTGCGGCGCGCTTTGATCTTCTTGGGACTTTACCTTGTCTTCGGGCTGCTCAGCGCCTTCGCCGAACAGATCTTCGGAAAATAAATCCCCGTCTTCTTTATGCATGCCGGCCTCTCCTTAGATATCCACTTGTACTTGATCGCCGTTGATTTCCATCCACGTACGGCGCATGGCCGCTTCCGAGCGGCCCATTAACATATCGAACATGGCTTTGCTCTCCTCGAGCGACAAATCCCCGAAGGTGACCGGCATCAGGCGGCGCGTCTCCGGGTTCAAGGTCGTGTCCCAGAGCTGCTGCTCGGACATTTCGCCCAAGCCTTTAAAGCGGGAAATTTTCACCTTGTCCATATTGACTTTGTCTTTTTCGAGCTTTTTGCGCTCGGCGGCAAGCTCTCGCTCGTCAAGGCAATAGACCGTGCGCGCGGGCTTACGGCCGGTCTTCGGCACATCCACGCGGAATAAGGGCGGACGCGCTACGAAAATATGCCCCGTCTTGATAAGCGCCGGGAAGTGCCGGAAAAAGAGCGTTAAAAGCAACACTTGAATGTGCGAGCCGTCCACGTCGGCATCGGCCATGATGCAGATTTTGCCGTAGCGCAGCTGCGAAAGATCCGGAGTGTCGTTAGGTCCGTGCGGGTCCACGCCGATCGCCACCGAAATATCATGGATTTCGTTATTGGCAAAGATGCGGTCGCTCGAGACCTCCCACGTATTGAGCACCTTGCCGCGCAAGGGCAAAATCGCTTGAAAGTCCTTATCGCGCCCCTTCTTGGCCGAGCCGCCGGCCGAATCGCCTTCGACCAGGAAAAGCTCATTAACGGCAATGTCTTCGCTTTCGCAGTCGGTTAATTTGCCGGGCAGCACCGCTACGCTCGAACCCTTGCGCTTGACCACTTTCTTGGCGGAATTTTGTCGCGCTTGGGCTTGCTTCATCACCAGTTCGGCGAGCTTTTTGCCGTCATCGACGTGGCTATTGAGCCAAAACTCGAACTGCGTGCGCACGAAGTTGCTCACCAGCCGCAGCGCATCGCGATTGTTAAGCCGCTCCTTGGTCTGGCCCTGGAACTGGGGATCGAGCACCTTGGCGCTTAAAATGGCGCTCGCGCGGGCAAAGACGTCTTCGGTAATGAGCTTAACGTTTTTCACCATCAGCCCGTGCGCTTCGATAAACGCTTTCATGGCAAGGTAAAGCCCTTCGCGCAGCCCCGACTCGTGCGTGCCACCCGCCGGCGTCGGAATGAGGTTTACGTAGCTTTCGCGCACCGTCGGGCCCTCTTCGTGCCAGACAACCACCCAGCTTGCCCCTTCGCCCACGGCAAAGCCCATCGATTCATCGGTGGCATAGCCCTCGGACTCAAAAGGCGCAATGAGCGGCTCGGCATTGAGTTCGGATAAAAGGTATTCGCGCAAGCCGCCATCAAACTTCCAAGTCTGCGTGGTGCCGTTCTTTTCATTGGTAAAGACGACTTCGCAGCCCGGCATCAGAACAGCTTTAGAGCGCAAAAGCCGCACGAGCTGCTCAACGGGAATGTTGGGACTGTCAAAATATTTGGGATCGGGCCAGACGCGAACGCGCGTACCGGTAGCCGACTTGGGCCTCGGGCTTTTGACGCTTGTGAGCGGCTCAACGACCTCGCCTGCGGCAAAAGCGATATGGTGCTCGCGCCCTTCGCGCCAGACGGTGACTTCCAAGCGCGTCGACAAGGCGTTCGTTACCGAAACGCCCACGCCATGCAGGCCGCCCGCAAAGGAATAGGCCCCGCCCGATTCCTTTTCGAATTTGCCCCCGGCGTGCAGCCGTGTAAAGACCAATTCCACCGCCGGCACCCCTTCTTCGTGATGGATGCCCACCGGAATGCCGCGGCCGTTATCGGTCACGGTGACCGAACCGTCGGCGTGAAGCGTTACCTCGATGCGGCTAGCGCCGCCGGCGAGCACTTCATCGCTTGAGTTATCGATCACTTCCTGAATGATATGAAGCGGATTGTCCGTGAGGGTGTACATGCCGGGGCGTTGTTTGACCGGCTCGAGACCTTTTAAAACTTTAATACTTGCTTCGCCGTAATCGGCGCGCTTACTTGTAGCCATTTCACAACCGTTTTTGACGCAAAGGCTTCCAGCAGAACCGGTACAACCGCAATATTCGGAGGATTTTTGAACGATTCGTTCGGTGCTATCGACATAAAACCGACCTGAAAGCCGTTTTCACAAAATTCGAAACATTGAGGCGGCCCGCCGAACGTTAACCGCGGCCGGGCAAGGCCTCAGGCTGAGTGCAGCCCGAAGCTGATCTTACCAAAATTACGGATGTTGGGATGAAGAAGGCGCTTTCTTTTTTTTCGTGCACGAAGCCGCGTTTGCCCGGAAAAAGTCAACCGAACTCAAAGTTTAAAGTACGTTTTAAAGTTGCTATCCGGAAAGCTTTATGTGAAAATAAATCCTGTCCGATGCTCGATTGCATCGGCAAGCATAGAGGAGATTGCATTTAGGAGAACCAAAATGCATGTGAATCACTGGGTACAAAATGCCGTGATTCGTCGAATACGGCATATTATGTGTTTTAGCTGTCGTTCCTGCTTCAGTTATTGCCGCTTTTCTGCCTCCTCTACCGACTCTTCCGCCAGCCTCGGCTAGGTCCCCCTTTCGGGGACTGACTTGACGAACGTTTCTTTCGTCGCCATTCCATTGATAAAAAATTTGTTGTGCTGATCCTCGGCTTCGCGTTACCCGTAGCGCCTCTGCCGTGAAAAAGGTTCAGCCATTAGGAAATCTCCTCTGCGCACGCCTTGAGCCACGCTCAAGATATTGGATTTTTTCTAGGAAACTGATTATGAAAAAACTGAAAATTGCCGTTAGTGCCGGCTTGGAAGACGTCTTTGAATCCGATCGCCAAAAAGTTGTCGTTACGAACGCCGACTGGATGGAAGTGTCCGCAGCCGTTTTAAGCGCCGCCGACCTTCAAGCGGGTAAGCTCGAAGCCATTGAATCGCTTCACCTGGGCATTCCGGTTTTTGCCGTAGCCGACGGCCAAACGCAGCTGCCGGTGGGGCGCCTTTACGCCGTCATGGACACCAATCCGACCAACAAAGGCTTTTACGGCCGCCAAGTCGACAATGCCGCTCAAAAGTATGAAGACGCCTTGCTGCCGCCCTTTTTCGGAAGCCTCGAGAAATACGTCGAAGCGGGCAACCTCCAATTTGACTGCCCGGGCCACCAAGGCGGGGCCTTCTTTAGACGCCACCCGGCCGGACGGGCTTTCTACAATTTCTTCGGCGAATCGGTCTTTCGGGCCGACCTCTGCAACGCCGACGTCTCGATGGGCGACCTGCTGATTCACGAAGGCGCTCCGTGCGCCGCGCAAAAGGCCGCGGCCAAGGTCTATAACGCCGACAAGACTTACTTCGTTTTAAACGGCACTTCGGCCTCCAACAAGGTCGTTTTGAATGCCCTTTTAGCGCCGGGCGACCTGGTGCTTTTTGACCGCAACAACCATAAGTCCAACCACCACGGGGCTCTCTTGCAGGCAGGCGCCACCCCCGTTTACTTGGAAACGGCCCGCAATCCCTACGGCTTTATCGGCGGGATCGACGCACACTGCTTCAACGAAGAATACTTGCGCGGCTTGGTTCGCGAAGTGGCCCCGCAAAAGGCCGATGAAAAGCGCCCCTTCCGCTTGGCCGTGATCCAGTTGGGCACTTACGACGGGACGATCTACAACGCCCGCCAAGTAGTCGACTCGATCGGGCGGCTTTGCGACTACATCCTTTTTGACTCGGCTTGGGTGGGCTACGAGCAGTTCATCCCGATGATGAAGGACTGCTCGCCGCTCTTGCTCGAGCTCGGGCCCGAAGATCCCGGCATTTTCGTGACGCAATCGGTTCACAAGCAGCAGGCCGGCTTCTCGCAGACCTCGCAAATTCACAAAAAGGATAGCCACATCAAGGGCCAGGAACGCTACGTTCCGCATAAGCGCCTCAATAACGCGTTCATGATGCACGCTTCCACGAGCCCGTTCTATCCGCTTTTTGCCGCTTTGGATGTTAACGCCAAAATGCACGAAGGCGAATTAGGCAAGGCCTTGTGGCGAGACTGCGTCAAGGTGGGCATTGAAGCCCGAAAGCTTCTTTTGAAGACCTGCCGCCACATCCGTCCCTTCGTCCCGCCGGTCGTCGACGGCCGCCCGTGGGAGAGCTTCGATACCGATGAGATGGCCGACGACCTGAAGTTCTTTGACTTCAAGCCCGGCGAGAAGTGGCACGCCTTTGAAGGCTACGGCGAACACCAGTACTTCGTCGATCCTTGCAAATTCCTTTTGACAACCCCGGGGATCAACACCGAAACCGGAGAATATGAAGATTTCGGCGTACCGGCAACGATTCTTGCCAACTATCTGCGCGAAAACAACATCATTCCCGAAAAATGTGACTTGAACTCCATCCTTTTCTTAATGACGCCGGCCGAAGACATGGCCAAGATGACCCATTTGGTCACCCAAATCAAACGCTTTGAAGAGCTGCTCGATGCCGATGCGCCCTTGTCGGAAGTCTTGCCGAGCGTGTATGCGGCTAACGAAGAGCGCTACCGCGGCTACACCATCCGCAGGCTCTGCCAAGAAATGCATGACTTCTACAAGTCGCGCAACGTCAAGCAGCTGCAAAAAGAAATGTTCCGCAAGGCCCATTTCCCGAAAATGGCCATGCAGCCGCAACAAGCGCACTTCGAATTCATCCGCGGACACGTTGAACTCGTGCCCTTGGAAAAAGCCGAAGGCCGCATTGCCGCCGAGGGGGCGCTGCCCTATCCGCCGGGCGTGCTCTGCTGCGTGCCGGGCGAAGTCTGGGGCGATGCCGTGCTCAAGTATTTCCTGGCACTCGAAGAAGGCATCAACCGCATGCCGGGCTTCTCGCCGGAGCTGCAAGGCGTCTACATCCAAACCGATGCTGACGGCCGAAAGCGCGCTTACGGCTACGTGCTGAAAGAAAAAGCCTAATTTTTCGCTTTCCAAGAAAAGAATGGATTTAACGGCCGAAGGCACCTTGCCTTCGGTCCGGGAGGAATTTTTATGTCTCAATCTAGAGCAAAGATGAGCGTCTTCGAACTGACGCTTCTGACAGCTATCAACATGATGGGCTCGGGCATCGTGATGCTGCCCACCAAACTCGCCGAAGTCGGCACCATCTCCATTTTGTCCTGGCTCGTAACGGCCGTGGGCTCGCTTTGCTTGGCCTACGCCTTTGCCAAATGCGGCATGTTCAGCAAGCGCCCCGGTATGGGCGGCTATTCCGAATACGCTTTCGGCAAGGCCGGCAACTTCATGGCCAACTACACCTACGGCGTCTCGCTATTGTTTGCCAACATCGCCATTGCCATTACCTGCGTGGGCTACGGCGCAAGCTTTCTCGGCGTGAACCTCTCGCCGATTCAAGTCTGCGTTGCCACGATTGTCGTGCTTTGGGTCTGCACGGCTTCCAATTTCTTGGGGGCGAGCATTACCGGCAAACTCAGCGCCTTTGCCGTCTGGTGCGTGATCATTCCGGTGCTGATTCTTTCCGTGATCGGCTGGTTCTGGTTTGATATGGACCTGTACGTCGCGAGCTGGAATCCGCACGATCAGCCGTTTTTCAGTGCCGTGGGTGCTTCCATTTCCATGACTTTGTGGGCCTTCCTCGGCCTGGAAAGTGCTTGCGCCAACAGCGACGCCATTGACAATCCGGAAAAGAACGTGCCGATTGCCGTGATGGCGGCTACGATCGGCGTGGCCGTGATCTACATTGTTTCGACAAACATCATTGCCGGCATTGTGCCCAATGCCGAATTGGTGAAGTCAAACGCCCCGTTCGGGCTTGTGTTTGCCCAAATGTTTACGCCGGAAGTCGGTAAAGTGGTGATGGGACTGCTCGTACTCTCGTGCGCGGGCTCGACCTTAGGCTGGCAATTTACGATTGCCAAGGTGTTCCAACAATCAGCCGTTGACGGCCTGTTCCCGAAACCCTTTACTCGCGTCAACAAGTACCACGCTCCGGTGACCGGCATGATCATCATCACGACCATCCAGACGGGCTTTTGCTTGATGACGATCAGCCCGGAACTGTTTAAACAATTTAACCGCCTAGTGGATTTGGCCGTGGTGACAAATATCATGCCTTATATCCTGTCGATGGCGGCCGTAGGCATCATCATGCGCGAAGCCGGCCTTGCCACCAAGCAAGCCAGGTTTTATACGTTCATCGCCTTGATCGGCGCCGCTTACAGTTTCTACGCTTTGATTTCCACGGGATACTTTGAAGTGTTCTGGGGCTCCATTGCCACCTTCTTGGGGTGGACCTTCTGGGGCTTTGTTGCACCGAAATTCATAGTAACGCGCCAAGGAAACTTGCGATTTTAATCGCGAGAGGAATGCGCTCGCTCCAAGGGAGTGATTTTTTGGGTACAATAACCATATCATGTGATTAAAAGAAATTATGACTGAAATTGTTTACGATCAAAATTGTGTTTACCAGACTGCTTACCATGCGGTTTGGTACCCAAAGTATCGCAAATCCATTTTGACCGGTCCAATT
>DVNT01000013.1 GCA_018714185.1 Candidatus Aphodousia gallistercoris
ACGCTTGGAGGAGCAGCGCAAGCTCGAAGAGCAGCGACTCGAAGAAGAGCGCAAACTTGAAGAGCAAAAGCGCCTCGAGGAACAACAACGTCTAGAGGAGCAAAAGCGACTTGAGGAACAGCAACGTCTAGAGGAGCAAAAGCGACTTGAGGCCGAGCAAAAAGCCCGCGAAGAGCGTCGCCGTGCGCAGGCTAAAGCGCTTGCTCAACGTCTGCAACAAGAGCAAATGAAGCAGCTCGAGGCAAGCTCCAAAGACAATGTCGCCGGCGTCATGGCTTCGGGCGGCCGCATTTCCGCCCAATACACCGCAAGAATCATCGGCTGCATCCGCCCGAACATTATTTTTACGGTGCCGCCGAATACGCATCGCGGCCAGTATATTGCCCGTTACCAGGTTTCGCTTGCCCCCGACGGTCAGCAAAAGGGCGCACCGAAGCAGCTCAAGTCGAGCGGCTTGCCCGCCTTTGACTTGGCTGTCGAAAGAGCCATTGAGCTTTGCAATCCGTTCCCGTTGCCCCCTTCGGGCCGCGCTTACGATACCATTCAATTAACATTTGACCCGGTTGACTCTAACAACCGCTAATAAAAAAAGGCCCTTAAATGGTGAAACTCAGTTACCAACAAGCCTCCGATCTCGGCGTTACCTTTGCCACCGGCATTCGTGACGTCATCCGCTATACGACCGATGAGGCCAACTTAGCCACAAACGCCCGATTGCCTCTGATCCGTTTTTTGCGGCCCTCGCCCGTTCGCGCATTTAAGTCCATGTGGGCGGCCCTTTTGCAGGCAACGGCCGTTTGGGTCGTCTGCCAAGAGGTCCCTGAATACCGAACAAACGACAAACTCGTCAAAAAAACGCTCTTTCAGTTAGACAGCACGCTCGAAATGCTGTTGCCTAACGTGTTTAAGCAGCTCACGCCCGAGCAGCTCGAGCGCTATGAACAAGCGCGCAAAAAACTCATTTACACGGCCATGCAACCGGATTGCTTAAAAAACGATCTCGCCGAGAAGTTCCTTATTCTGCTGCACGGCGAAGGCTCTGATCGCATCAAGCCGAAAAACGAATTGGCCACGTTAAAACAAGTCACCATGGCCGCTTCCGTGTTCCAGTCCCTTTTTGAAATTGAGTTGGGTATTAATAAGAAAAAGGACAAAACAGAGGAAAAAAAATAAGCGCATAGCCATGTCAAAAGATGCCTCGCAAGAGGCATTTTTTGTGTCTGATCAGTCGCAAGGCAGAACCGCGCATCCGCGGCGATCCTCCTATTTGCGGTACTTTGAGCGCCATGTGTCGTTTTTATGAGACGAATTTGCCGTTTTCTTGGCTAATATCAACAAAAAATAGAGCTCCCACACATAAAAACCCTCGAAAAGCCTAGTTTTCAAGGGCTTAGATGGAGTACACTAACGGTGTTCTTTGTTCCATGTTTATTTTTGAGGAGAACATCCAATGAACAAGCAAGACCTTATCGCGATCGTTGCTGAAGAAAATGAGCTCTCCAAGGCTCAAGCCGGTCGTGTCATTGACAGCGTTTTTGATGCCATCGTTGAATCTGTCGCCAAGGGTGACGGCTTCCAATTGATCGGTTTCGGTTCGTTCAAAGCCGTGAAGCGTGACGCTCGCGAAGGCCGCAATCCCGCCAACGGTGAAACGATCAAGATCCCGGCCACCACGTTGCCGAAGTTTGTTGCCGGCGCCGCCTTCAAGGCCGCCGTTGCTAAGAAAAAATGCTGCAAAAAGTGCTAATTTAAGCGCATAAAACAACAAAGGCCGCCGGAAAATTCCGATGGCCTTTTCTGTTTAAGAAAGGACGGCCTTTTAGGCGGTCCTTTCTTTTTGTTAGTGCTGCGACTTCAAAAATGCCACAGCCTCTTCAGGCTTGATCATGTGTTTGTCTTTGAGGGAGCGGCGATGAACATATTCCACTTCACCGTTCTTGAGGCCGCGCTCGCCCACCACAAAACGGTGCGGCACGCCGATCAATTCCCACTCGGCAAACATAACGCCCGGACGCATGTCACGGTCATCGAGGATGACGTCATAGCCCGCAGCGAGCAAATCCTCATAGAGCTTATCGGCCGCTTCACGAACCATTTCGCTCTTGGCATAACCCATCGGGCATATCACCACTTCAAACGGAGCAATGCTGTCGGGCCAAATAATGCCGTTATCGTCATGGTTTTGCTCAATGGCGGCTCCGGCTACGCGCGTAACGCCAATGCCGTAGCAGCCCATCTGCATGGGTTGGGGCTTGCCGTTTTCGTCCAAGAAGACCGCTTTCATCGGCTCGGAATAGCGCGTGCCCAAGAAGAACACGTGCCCCACTTCAATGCCGCGTTGCAACTTCAACGTGCCTTTGCCATCGGGCGAGCGGTCGCCTTCAACAACGTTGCGCAAGTCCATTTTCTGGGGTTCAGGCAAATCGCGCCCGAAGTTAACGCCCGTCAAGTGGTAGCCTTCTTCATTGGCGCCGCAGCAGAAGTCGCTCATGTCGGCTGCCGTCAAATCCGCATAGATAGCCACATCGTCGCTCACGCCCACCGGTCCCAAGTAGCCCGGCTTTGTGCCGAAGGCTGCAATGATTTCACTATCCGTAGCAAACCGGAACCCATCCTTGAGTTCGGGGATGTGGCCGGCTTTAACTTCATTGAGTTCATGGTCGGCCCGAAGCAGCACGAGCACAATCTTCGCCGGCAAAGGTTGTCCCTTTTCATCGGTGCGGTCTGCCGCAAGCACCACGCTCTTAATGCACTTTTGCAAGTCAATGCCGAGGTATTCGGCCACCAGTTCACACTTTTCGCGCCCAGGCGTTGCACATTTTTGCATGGTTTGGGTCGCTTCTTGCCGTCCGTTCAACACCGAAAAGGCTTCAGCTAATTCAATATTGGCCGCGTAGTCGGAATCCGGGCAATAGGCAATAACGTCTTCACCGGTATTGGCAATGACTTGAAATTCATGAGAAAGCGACCCGCCGATGGATCCGGTATCGGCGCGCACCGGCCTGAAGAATAAGCCGATACGCTCAAAAATACGGTTATAGGCATCGTACATTTTCTTGTACGAAAGCGTAGCGCCTTCGACATCCCGGTCAAACGAGTAGCCGTCTTTCATCGTGAATTCGCGGCCGCGCATCACGCCAAAGCGGGGGCGGCGCTCATCGCGGAATTTCGTTTGGATTTGCCAGAAATTGACCGGCAGTTGCCGCCAGCTTTTAATCTCTTGGCGCGCCACGTCCGTTACCACTTCTTCAGAAGTCGGCTGAATGACAAAGTCGCGCTCGTGGCGGTCCTTAAAGCGCAAAAGCTCGGCGCCGTACTTTTCCCAACGGCCTGTCTCCTGCCAAAGTTCAGCGGGCTGCACCATCGGCATCACCAATTCGATGGCTCCGGCCCGGTTCATTTCCTCGCGGATAATGTTTTCAATCTTGCGGATGATCCGCAGCCCCATCGGCATATAGGTGTAGACACCGGCAGCCAACTTCTTAATCATGCCGGCACGGATCATCAATTGTTGGCTGATGATATCGGCATCAGCCGGCGCTTCTTTTAACGTAGAAATAAAAAAGGAACGAGCACGCATTGTTTTCTCGCAGATTACGGTACAATTTTTTCATTGTGCACTTTTTACCATTGAAATGGTAGAAGTGAAAGAGAGATTTTAAAGATTTTGAGGCCTTTCATGTTGGATAAAGACGGATACCGTCCCAATGTTGGAATTATTTTGGCCAATCAAGACAACAAGGTATTTTGGGCAAAGCGGATTCATAAGCCGGCTTGGCAATTTCCCCAAGGCGGCGTTGACGAAGGAGAAGACCTGGAAACCGCGCTGATGCGTGAGTTGTACGAAGAGATTGGCCTCACAAGGGAAGACGTGAGCATTATTGCTCATACGAAAGAGTGGCTCTACTACGATGTACCGGAGCCGTTTCGCCGGGCAGACCGTTCTGTCTATCGCGGACAAAAGCAAATTTGGTTTTTGTTGCGAATGCTCAGTCCGGATGACAAAATTAATTTAAATACCAATGCTCAACCGGAATTTGACGATTGGCGTTGGAACGATTTTTGGGTCCCGTTGCGTGACGTCATTGATTTCAAGCATGACGTGTACCGCAAGGCGCTTTCGGACTTGGCACCGTATCTTTTCGGGGCGGACGACCGCCGCTCCAAGCCGAGTCCCGGCTGGCTTCTTTACGGATTTTAAGGAGACCGAAATGGCTGATAACAAGGATAAGCGTTCAATTTATAACCGCTTGCACCGCATCCAGGGTCAAATTAACGCCATTGAAAACATGATTGATGACGACAAGTCTTGCGAAGACCTCCTCATTCAAATCAATGCCGCTAAGAGCGCCTTGCATAAGCTCGGTCAAATGGTGCTTGAAGAACACATCAAGCAAAGCTTGGCTAAAGGCGTGAAAAAAGGCAACGCGGGCGACGCATTGGACCGGTTTGAAAAAGAACTGGACCTTTTCTCTCGCATGGGCTAGCGCACTAACATCGGCAAAGAAACCTCCCAAAACGATCCGTACGGGAGGTTTTTTATCACAAAAAAGCGCGCAGGAAGCCCATCAATTGATTGATGG
>DVNT01000014.1 GCA_018714185.1 Candidatus Aphodousia gallistercoris
AAAGGAAAAACGCCAACGCTTGGGTGGGAAAAACGATCACAGCCAAGTGTCGGCGTTATCTCGAACTACTTCGAATTCCTGAACCGCCTAGAACCCTCAAAATATGTATCAGGTAAGGCGGAGTTCAGGCTGTTATTGAAGAATTGTTCCGACCGGCTACATGTCCTTTAATGTCTACATCACCGTTTACACTGATTTCACTTCCGTTTCCCTCGGTAGCAATAAATCCATCGCCTTGGATCGAATTCGCCGTTACAGTAACATCACTCTGAACCCGCAATGCGGTTGAGATGTTTAATTTTCCAAAGGTCACTGAGGCGTCTGAGTTTGTGTCATTGATTCGGAACGTGGTAAAAGAAGCATCATCTGCGTCAATATGTATGTCGCCGGAGGCGTAAACTTCTTAGGCTTTTATTCCGTTTGCGGTCAGTAATCCAGCGTTCAGTTGGGAATAGCCGTTGAGATTTAGCGTACCGACGGAAATATTTGGACCGGTTTGACCAGCGTTTTGCATCGTAAGTTTCCCGCTGATGGTTGCCGTAGTAACGTTGTTAATGTTTGAGTTTCCAGACACCGTGAGATCACCGTTAACATTTAGGCTCTTTGCCGTTGTTAAAGTACCTCCTTCAGACAAGGCTAAACCCTTATTAAGGTTCATCTCAGTCTCTGTAGTACCGGTTAACTTGCCGTTACCCTTGATATGTACCGGCTCATCATATTGAGCGCTATAGCTCGTATCGCTTGTGATGTCGATATCGGCAAAACTTGCAGATGAATGGAAAACCAGTGCAACAGCCACTGCGAGAACAGATAACTGCGCATGAGTGGAACGGGCTTTCATTTGAAAACTCCTAAAATGAAATTATTCGAGATAAAACAATCACATGAACTCTACCCCCCCCCCAGTCGATTGTCAAATTAATGTTGGGTATGGCGAGCTTCCCCGATTTTGAGAAATCCCTTGGCGGAATAGCGGGGGTTTTGTCATTGGTGGTTTATTTTTTTTTGAACTAGGGATAACCCGCGTTGCCGTAAAACGACATAAACATTCAAGTTTGATCAAAATCAATACGTCTGGGGGGGGGGCATTTAGGATTGGAAATCAAGTTGTTTGTTTCAACTTAACTTTCAATTCACGAGGATTGTATGAAAAAACTCTCTTTGATCAGCTTAGCCGTTTTGACGGCTTTTTCTGTTTCAACTACCTCCTTGGCCAGTTCAATTAGTACGAGTAATGGTTCTCTGACAATTGGTCAGGGCGAATTGGTGTACGATGAAGCCACAGGTACACTCCCTTACGATGAAATTACCATCGTCGGCGGAAGTAATAAACAATTACAAACATTGGAGACTTCTGAAAAAGATGTTGTTTCTACAGTAAATATGACGGGGAATCAATTCGTTAGTAGTTATATTAAGCATTATGGTGAAGAGCTCCAAATTCATGAATTAACTGTCAAGTCTGGAAGCATTCTTGCGGGGGCAGGCACTTTAGAATTTTGGGGAGAAAATGGGAAAAAACAAAGCATCACTGTTGATACTGTCTCCTTGGAGACGAATAGTTTCCTAAAAATTCAAGAATCTACTTGGAACGATGATATCAATCCAACTTCTTCAGTCAAAATTGGCAATTTACTACTGTCTGATAAGTCAGCCTTGGGTTTAGGTTCCGGTAGTTACAACGAGGGACAGGAATCTGCCACAGATAAGGATGCGGCTGACGTTGTGTCTATAGACCATGTTAATTTAATGAGTGGAACAGCGGCCATTGCCACAATCGGTGAGACAGCCAGTGGTGTTCTCCAAATTGGGACTATTGATGTTGGAGATGCAACGTTAGTATTTTCGGGCAGTGAGGACGATTTACCTGAAGGGGTGACTTTACCCAGTGAGTTGCCTTCAGTTGCTAAGTCTGGAATCACGCTTGTTGGTCAGGATCAAGTAAACGGGGACAAGGTAGTTAAGGCTGATGTAAAGGTCAACATGAATAGTGCTACTTCTCAGTTGATTCTGGGTAACGTAGGCGAAAATGATGCGGATAAAGCAACTACCCTAGATGTGGTATTTAGCCAGGAAGCATATGAGGGTGATGCAAAAATTGCGTTTGGACAGAGTGCCACAATTGCTGAAGGAACGAATCTTGATTTGACAGCCGTTAATGCTGCCAAGGGTACTACGGCTGAAAACGTTGCCGTCTTGCAAACCTTAGCCGACAAGGTGACTACACCCGAAGGCCAACAATTCGCCTCCACGGAAGTTAAAGCCACTTCCGATGTGTTCGATGCCGTTTCGGCTTCTTTAAATGAAAAAGGAGAAGTGGATCAGTCGACCATTGCGAGCGTTGAAAATGCCGAAGTCATGGGCTTTGCTCAACTGCACTCCGTTGGCGTAATGCAATGGCGCGAAGAAATGAACCACATGCAATTGCGCTTGGGTGAAATCCGTGATGCCGCAGGCTATGACAACGGCGCTTGGGCCCGTGTTTATAACGGTAAAGACAAGTACGGTTCTCAAAACGTTGAAAACAAGTTCTATGGTGTTCAAGTCGGTTACGACCATCGCTTGGAAGGCACGAACTGGATCGTGGGCGGCGCCTTTAGCTACGCTCGCGGCGATTCCGACTTCAATGCCGGCGAAGGCGACAACCATAGCTTTACCTTCACGGGCTACGGCACGTGGTTGGCTGAAAACGGCCTCTTCGTGGATGTCACGGGTAAGGTGGGCCGCTTGTCCAACGATGTGACGATGGACAAGTACCAATACACCTCTTCTTATAACACCAATGCCGTGAGCGTAACGGCTGAAGCCGGTTGGCGCTTTGCCTTTAACGACATGTTCTACGTTGAGCCGCAAGCTGAAATGATGTACGGCCACATCATGGGCGCTGACTTCGAAACGCCTTCTTATAAGGCGAAGACCGAGTCGGTTGACATGTGGGTCGGCCGCTTGGGCTTCCAAACCGGTTTGACCTGCCCGGCCAACAAAGGCGGTGTTTACTTCCGTGCTTCCGTCTTGCATGACTTCGATGGCGATACGGAAACAACGTTTACCGGTATGGAAACGGGCGGCGTGCGTACGGTACTCGAAGAGTTGGGTGATACCTGGTACGAATTGGGTGTCGGTGCCAACTACAACATCACCGATAACGCTTATGTGTATGCCGACTTCCAATATGCTGACGGCGGCGAAATCGAAACGCCGTGGCGCTGGAATTTGGGCGTTCGCGTCAATTTCTAACCCGTAACCTTCTTGGGTTAGCGTAACGAGGCCTCCGGTTGCTAAAAAAGTAGCCGGAGGTTTCCCGTCTTTTGTCGTTTATTTTTGTGATTCATCCTACTTTGGTGCCTATCTTTCAAGATTCTTCGCCAACTTATCCTTTGATGGCTGTTTCTTTTTGAAGCAAATTAGAAAGCTTTTGAAAAACCTTTTTGAGATCGCTTTTGCTAGATTTCAAACAAAAAAGCGGATTTTCAAATGTTTTCGTACCAAGCCGATACGCCCGGGATCCGGGTTACGTTAAGCAAAAATGACACGCTCGTTTTGAAGGCGCTCGCCATTTTCTTGGTGGTGGGGCACAACTTTTTCCATTTTCTGCCGCCGGTAGCTGGCGAAAACGAAATGGTTTTTAGCCCGGAGCACATTCGCAATGTTTTAAGCTTCGTCCTGGCTAATCCTTTGGATATGCTGCATCCGGTCTTCTCCTTTTTCGGGCATTACGGCGTGCACATCTTTATTTTCTTAAGCGCTTACGGCTTAACGAAAAAGTGCCTTTCCATGAAAGATCAAGACTGGCAAGCGCTTTATGCCGTCTCGGTCAATAAGATCTTCAAGATTGTGAAGCTCACGCTTTTGGGTTTAGTGTTCCTGTGCGCATATAAAGCGCTGGTTTTAGGCGACGCGCTTACCGGCGACTTTTTTCTAAAGTACTTGAAGTTTCTGACTTTTACGGAAAACCTTCGACCTGGCAAGTTATATTACTTTGTGAGCGTTTGGTGGTTTTTAGCGCTCATTGTGCAGTTTTATTTGCTATTTCCGCTCATTTATCGTCTTGCAACGAAAGCGTCGGATAAGCTATTTTTCGCTATTTGCGCAGGAACCATCCTGATTTCAGCGGCGAGCTACTCGTTTTTGCTCGAGCATCAGATTTATGTTTATGCAACGCCTTTGGGACAGTTTAGCGTCTTTGCGCTCGGCGCTTATTTAGCCACCGGCAAGGCGGTCCCCAAGGTCTTAGCTTTGGCGCTACTTTTGTTGCTGCCGTTTAGCTTTGCTTATGAGACGCTTTTTCACGTGAGCTTTGTGGCGATCGTGCTCAGTGCCGTCATCGCTTATGAGCGATTCTTGAGTCAGAAGCTTTCCGGCAATGCGCTTTTATTGTGGTTCGGGCAGCTATCCATGTATGTATACATCGTGCACGGCGACTTGCGTTGGATGCTCATTAACCGGATCGAAAATATCGAGTCGCTTTTCCTTAATTACGTGGTTTTCGGAGGCTTTTTCCTGGAGGTGGTCTTTTTTGCCTACCTCTGCTCTTTAGTGGCTAAGCGCGTGGCCTTATTCCGTTAGCTTTAAAAAATTGCATCATTTTTAGAAGTCTTCTCCGATACACTGCCAACGGGTGTTGCTTGTCGGCTCCGATGGCAGTTTGAAAGCGGATTCAATGCTTTTCCGAGTGCTTTCGGACCGTGTAGTATTACAAAATAACCGGCGTTTTGTTTTCTTGATTTCTATCGCAACGAGGGCACTTTGGAATTATCGGATCTGGCGGCCTATGCCGAGGAACATTTCAACATTCGGGAGCAGCACAAATGGGCGGCATTTCCCGGCTTTTCCGTCCTGGCGATGCCGGAGTCCGGGCGGTGGGTGGCGCTGCTGATGAGCCGTTGGGATGCCGATCTTGGGGAGATGATCCAATGCTGCGACATCAAATGTGGCCGCGAGGTGTTGCGCGAAGCGCATGAAGCATACATTGTGCCGCCATTTCGGATGACCGGTCCGAACTGGGTCGGTGTCAGCATCGGCAGCCGAACCCGTCCGGAAGTCGTTTTTAAGCTCTTGGAGCGTGCCGTACATCTGGAAAATCCCGGTGCCTATACGATGGTTTTGGAAAATAAGGCCACGGATGAAGACATTGTGTACGCCGATGAGGCTTTGCCTTTTAACGGGCAGTTTTTGGATACCGATCCGATGGTGCCCGAAGCCATTCGCAAGATGCGCACGATTTCAAAGCCGGGTGATCGCTGGGGCACGTTTTACCGCCAGGCCCGGTTCATGCAAGACTATGAGGACAATGAGCTCTGGTCAGGCAACTTTTTTCACTATTACGCCACCTACGCTGATTTGAATGTGCGGCAATTGCGCGGCTACTTCGCTTGGCGAACGAATGTGAGAAAAGGCCGCTTTTTGCCGATAGCGACCTCGCTTGCCTATATTTACCTTTACGAATTGATTAACGGCGTCGGGGTGACTTCTGCCGAGGAGGCGATCAAAAAGCTGCGGGCGTTTGAAGTGGGCTTTTTAGATACCGGTATCGGAGATGAACGCATGCGCGGCAATCTCCGTCGCTGGATGCTCGATTATGCCTTTCTCAATGCCGTGCCCCTTGAGGTGTTAAAAGCCAACTCAGATCCGGCAATGTTTGAGAAAGACGAAGCCTTGGCGGCGCTTGCAAGGCCCGATGAGGCAAGCGATGAAGCCATTGCCAACGCTCTGGCCTTTTTTGTGGGTAAACGCCTCGGAGCGGCCGGCACCTTGACTCAGGCAAATGATAAAAATGTTCGATTATGGGGTAATTTGTGGCGAACCGTTGTTAAAAGTTATGATTTAAAAGGAAAAAGCTTTTTTAAAGAATGCTTCGGGTCCTTGCAGAAGATACCCTATTGGCCATTGTATAACGCTTTGTTTGTCGGATCTCGCGTTGGTCAAGGCAAAGACTATCCGATTAATGCGGTCCGAGGCTTTTACTGTGAGCGTGGGACGTGGAGAGAGCTAACCTTAGGCAACAACTTGCAAAATCGGGAAAAACTCTTTGCTTTGGTGCATGAGGCTGAGCGGGTTTTCAGAGACTATTTAAAGCAGGGACGGCGGCTTAAAGCAAAGCCGCAAGAGGCCTGGGCAACGCCCTATGCTGAGGAGGTCATCCAAGAAGAGCGGCGGCTTGAGCGCGAGGCGGCGCGTTCTGCCTTAGAAATTAATCGAGCCGGGCTCGATAAAATTCGGCTAGAAGCCGGCGCAACGCGCGACAAGCTCTTAACGGAAGAGGAAATGGCCGAAAGCGTTACCAATGAGAGCTCAAGCGCCGTCGCGTTAAAATCCGAGATTCCGTCTGAGGCAAAGCCTTTGAGCGCCTTGCCTCGTGAAGTGAGAGCGCCGTCTGAAGCCCAAAGCTCGGTTCGCTTGGAGCCTTTTGAGCGGCAAGTACTTCTTGAGCTTTTAAGCGGCCGCTCGCCACTTGCGAGCATCAAGGCTGCCAAGCGTATGCCTTCGGTGGTGGCTGATGCGTTAAATGAAGTCTTTTTTGATGAAATCGGGGATAACATTGTTGAGTCGGATGGAGAATCGATTTCGCTCATTGAAGATTATCGGGAAGATCTCCAAGAAATTTTAGGAATCTAGCATGGCAGTAGAGAAAAAAGTACCCAGGCGTATTGCGCAGGCCATTGTGAATTCTTTAAAGGGCGGGGTAGTGCCGCGCATCGGCTTACCCTATATAACGGTCGGGCGCAAAAATGAAATTGAAGCGTTACTGCATGACGTTGAAATTATCAGCGAGGGCGGCGCCTCGTTTCGATTTATTGTCGGGCGCTATGGCTCGGGCAAGAGTTTTCTCATTCAAACGATCCGCAACTATGTGATGGATAAAGGTTTTATCGTGGCCGATGCCGACTTGTCGCCCGAGCGGCGCTTGCAGGGCACGCGCGGGCAGGGCTTGGCGACCTATCGCGAGCTTATCGGCAACCTTTCGACAAAAACCAAGCCCGAAGGCGGGGCACTCACGCTGATTTTGGATCGCTGGATCAGCTCGGTGCAGGCGCAGGCCGTGCAGGAAACGGGGCTCGAGCCGGGGGATGCGGCGCTAACCCGCACCGTGGATCAAAAAATTTACGCCGTCACGGCGGCGGTAAGCGAACTTGTTCACGGCTTTGAGTTTGCAAGGCTTTTATCGCTTTACTATCACGCCTATATCGAGGGCAACGATGAGCTCAAGATGAAAGTCGTGCGCTGGTTCAGAGGCGAATATGCTCTCAAGCGCGAAGCCCGCGAGGCCTTGGGCATTAATATCATCATTAGCGACGATGACTGGTACGACTACTTGAAGCTTTTTGCGGTCTTTTTCCGCTTGGCGGGTTATGCCGGCCTTATGGTCATGATCGATGAACTCGTCAATTTGTACAAAATTCCGAACGCCATTACCCGGCAATATAACTACGAGAAGCTGCTGACAATGTATAACGACACCTTGCAGGGCAAGGCACGTTATCTGGGGATTCTCATGGGCGCTACGCCGCAGGCCATTGAAGATAAGCGGCGTGGTGTCTATAGCTACGAGGCGCTTCGCTCTCGCTTGGCCGAGGGGAAGTTCTCCAAGCCCGGTGCTCGCGATCTTTTGGCTCCGGTGATTCACTTAGAGCCGCTCACGGCCGAGGAGATGCTCGTACTTTGTGAAAAGCTCGCCGCCATGCACGCAGGCCTTTACGGGTATGAAAAAAGCTTTACGGATGAGGACCTCGAGCAATTTATCAAGATTGAATATAGCCGCATCGGGGCAGATGAAAATATTACGCCGCGCGAAGTGATTCGCGACTTTATTGAATTGCTGGATCTGCTTTACCAGCATCCGAACCTGACGATGGCATCACTGTTGGCTTCGGATGAATTTAGCTACGCCAAGTCCGAGGCCGTCACGGACGATGCCGATCCGCTCTACACGGAATTTAAGCTATGAACGCTTTTGACCGCTACGCTCCTTTTATTCGCGACTACATCTACCGCAGCGGTTGGCAGGGGCTTCGCGGCGTACAGAAAGCAGCGGCCGACGCTATTTTCGGTTCCGACGATAATGTCCTCTTAACGGCGTCGACGGCGTCGGGCAAAACCGAAGCGGCCTTTTTCCCGATTCTTACGCTTTTGGAAGAAAATCCGCCGCATAGCGTCGGGGTTTTGTATATTGCGCCGCTCAAGGCGCTCATTAACGACCAGTATTTGCGGCTAACCGAGCTTTGCGAAGAAGCGGGCATTGCCGTGACGCGCTGGCACGGGGAGGCCTCGCGCTCGCAAAAGGAGCGGTTAATTCGCAAGCCTTCCGGCATTTTGCAGATTACGCCCGAGTCGTTGGAATCGCTTCTTATTAATAAGCACATGGAGATTCCATCGCTATTCGGCGACTTGCGTTTTATCGTGATTGACGAGGTGCACTCGCTTTTGCGAGGCGACCGGGGCTTGCAGACCTTTTGCCTGATCCAAAGGCTTTGCCGGCTAGCCAACTGCAATCCGAGGCGCGTGGGGCTATCGGCAACCATTGGCGACCCGCAGGCGGCCGGCCGCTTTTTGGCTAGCGGCAGTTCGCGTCCGACGCGCATCCCGAAGTTTGAAGGCGGCCGTGAAGTCTGGCGGCTTTTAATGGAGCACTTTTTCATAACGGAGCCACAGGCTAGCGAAAGCGACGAGATCTGTGCGGCAGAGCCGTTCTTGGAAGAAAAAACGGATACTGCTCCCCGGGCGGCTGATCCCGGTTTGGGTTTTATTTTTGAACATACGCGCGGCAAGAAGTGCTTGATTTTTACGAATTCGCGTGAAGAGTGCGAGGCGGTGTGTCAAAGTTTGCGCCAATATTGCGAGGTGCAGCACGAGCCTGAACGCTTTTTGATTCACCATGGCAATCTTTCGGCTTCGTATCGGGAAAGCGCCGAAGAGGACATGAAAGATGACGATTCCAGGCTTTCCGTGTGTGCGACGGCAACGCTTGAATTGGGCATTGATATCGGTAAGCTCGAGCGGGCCTTTCAAATCGATGCGCCGTTTACCGTGTCGGGTTTCCTGCAAAGAATGGGGCGCACCGGCCGGCGCGGCAATCCCTCCGAGATGTGGTTTGTGATGCGCGAAGAGCACCCGGAGGCGCGGGCCATGCTTCCGGAGATGATTCCGTGGTATTTGATCCAAGGCATTGCGCTCGTTCAGCTCTATGTCGAGGAGCGTTTTGTGGAGCCGCCGAGAACGGTCCGCTACCCCTATAGCCTTCTTTACCATCAGACGATGAGTACGCTTGCGTCTTCCGGCGAGATGACGCCCGCTGCCCTGGCTAGCCGCGTGCTGACGCTAAGCGCCTTTAGCCGGATTACGCCCGAGGATTACCGGACTTTGTTGCGGCATCTGATTGACATTGACCATATCAACCGCACCGAAGGGGGAGGCTTGATTGTGGGGCTTGCCGGCGAGCGCCTTGTCAACAACTATAAGTTTTACGCCGTGTTCCAAGAAAATGTGGAATATGCCGTGCGCTGCGGTCCGCAAGAGCTCGGTACGATTGTGAAGCCGCCGCCCGTGGGGGAAAAAATCGCTATCGCGGGCCGCGTGTGGGTGGTCGAAGAGGTAGATCACCAAAAGCGGCAAGTGTATTGCGAGCTCGTCAAGGGCAATATTCCGGCCTATTTCGGCGATGTGGCGGGCGACATTCACACGCGCATTCTCGAGCGCATGCGCGGGGTGCTCGACGAGGATAAGCCCTATCCGTATTTGCTTACCCACGCAGACTCCCGCTTGCGCCAAGCCCGGGAGACTTTTGCGAAGTCCGGCATGGGCGAACACCCGCTCGTGCCCTTGGGCGGAAAGATGTGGGCGCTTTTCCCGTGGCTTGGCAGCTACGCCTTCTTGGCGCTCGAGCGCTTTTTAAAGATTCGCTGCGCCAAGCGTTTAGGCTTAAAAGGTTTGAGCTCTTCCAGGCCCTACTATATGCAGTTTACGATGGCCGTCGGTGAAGAGGACTTTTACCGCATTGTGGCCGAAGAAGCCCAAAAGGATTTTGATCCGCAGCAACTTCTGTACCCGAAGGAAGTGCCGGTTTTTGAAAAGTACGATGAATACGTGCCGCCCGAGTTAGTCCGTAAAGGCTTTGCCTTGGGCGTACTGGATACCGAAACGATGAAAAAGCGCGTGATCGGCTGGAGTAGTGTCCTTTCGGACTAGCGCATGCGCAGGCGGCGCTTGCCCTTGGTATGATAGAAAGCAAGGTTTTAGAACAAAGAGAACATGCACTGGGAATTAGACGAATATAAGCACAGGCCGTGGCGTGTTGTCGTAAGAGAGCTTGCCGAATTTGCCGCCCAACGTATCCGGGATACGCAGTTGGGGCAGGTGGCATCGTCTTTGACGCTTACGACGGTTTTGTCCATGGTGCCTTTAGTGGCGGTGCTATTGGTCTCTTTTGCCGTTTTCCCGGCCTTTGCCGATCGGCGCGCCGAAATTGAAACGCTCATTTTCTCCACGCTTTTGCCTGGCAGCTACAGTGAGCAGATTCTGGGCTACGTGAGAGCTTTTGCCAACCACGCCCGGGGCTTGACGGCTTTCGGCTTGGTGGGCTTGCTTGTGACCGCGCTGCTATTGATCAATACGGTTGATACGACGCTAAACCGCATTTTCCACGTCAGGCAAATGCGGCCCGTGATGCAGCGGGTGCTCATTTACTGGGCGTTGCTGACGCTCGGGCCTATTTTGATTGCCATTAGCCTTATTTTTACCAATTTGCTCTCAACGCTTGATGTGACCGTCTCGGGCGTGTTGCCCGGTTGGGGGCTCGTGATTGCACAGCTTTTAATTCAAACGCTTTTTTACGCGGCCTTGTACGTGTACGTGCCCAATTGCAAGGTGCGGTGGTCGCATGCCGTGGTGGGCGGAGGCCTTGTTACGCTCGTGGGCGTTCTGATCAAGTGGGGCTTTAGCTTTTATTTAAGCACCGGTCCTTTGACAACCATTTACGGAACCTTTGTCGTCATCCCGGTGGTGCTGCTTTGGATTTATATCTCTTGGCTTTTGGTTTTAGCCGGTGCCGCTATTACGGCAACAATTCCGATGTTGATGGGCGGGCGCTTTGCCGACCAATTAAAGACCGGCAATGACTTTTTAACGGCGTTGGCGCTCTTGCATCAGCTCATGCTCTCGCAAGAAAAGGGCGAGCCTTCGATGTCGATTCATAAGTTGTGCCAAGCGGTGGACTCTTACCCGGAAGCGGCGGGTGCCATTTTGGAGCGCTTGGCCGAGGTGGGCTATGTCGGCAAGCTCAAGGATGACCGCAAGTACGATGAGCACTGGAGCCTTTTAGTCTCGCCGCAAAAGACGACGCTAAGCGGGGTTTTCGACGTCATGCTCGTGGATCCTGACAATAGCCTGATTGCCAAAGAGAATTCGCCGCTTTACGACTTTTACTGTTTAGTCGATGATGCCGACTGGAAAAAGCGTCCCATGACCGAAGTGCTGCGCTTTATCCATCCCATTAATTAAGCAACGAAAAACCGGCCCCGCGGGGCCGGTTGTTGCATCGGGACCAAGCGCCGATTACTTCAAGGCTTCAAAGACACGGTTTTTGATTTCTTCAATCGTGCCCAAGCCGCTGATGCTGCGGTATTGGGGGGCCGTAGGTTCGCCCGAAGCGGCCAAGTCACCGTAGTACTTCACCAAAGCTTCGGTTTGGCTGTGGTAAACCGCCAAGCGCTTTAACACGACTTCTTCCTTGTCGTCATCGCGTTGAATCAACGGATCGCCCGTGATGTCATCCTTGCCTTCGACTTTCGGCGGATTGTACTTGATGTGGTACGTACGGCCGGAGACGGGATCGACACGGCGACCGCTCATGCGGGTGACGATCTCTTCATCAGGCACGGAAATTTCAAGGACGAAGTCAATCGGAATACCGGCGTTCTTGAGCGCTTCGGCTTGTGGGATCGTGCGCGGGAAACCGTCAAAGAGGAAACCGTTGGCACAGTCCGGCTGCGTCAGGCGTTCCTTGACCAAACCGATGATGATGTCGTCGGAGACGAGTTGGCCCTTGTCCATCACTTCCTTGGCAGCCAAGCCAAGCGGGGTACCGGCCTTAACGGCGGCGCGCAACATGTCGCCAGTGGAAATCTGCGGAATGCCGAATTTTTCCTTGATGAAAGCGGCTTGCGTGCCCTTGCCGGCACCCGGGGGTCCAATCAAAATTAAACGCATGACATACTCCTAAAACAATGGTAAGCCCGAAGAATTCGAGCTTTCTATGAGTTTATTCTAAACGCTCGGTAAGGCATTTAGAGAAAAATTAAGCAACTTTCGTACTTTCGCGCTCATAAACAGCGCGCACCCGTTCAAGGTCTTCGGCCGTATCCACGCCGGCAGGCAACGCGCCCGGCAAAATCGCAACGGCAATTTTGACGCCGTACCAAAGCGCCCGCAATTGCTCCAGGCTCTCTAAAGCCTCAATCGGGGCCTGTTCCCACTTCGGGTATTGCTTTAAAAAGCCCACGCGGTAGGCGTAAAGCCCGATGTGCCGCAACGCGTGCAGATTCTCGGGTAACCGCTCGGGGTGCTCGCGAAACGCATCGCGCGGCCAGGGAATCGGCGCGCGGCTAAAGGTAATGGCGTTGCCTTTTTCATCGCGCACGACTTTAACCACATTAGGGCTTAAGAAATCTTCAATCGTATCGATTTCGTGGGCCGCCGTGGCAATGCCGCACTCAGGGTGCGAGGCCAAGAGCTCGGCGACCCCGTTGACGATCTCAACCGGAATGAGCGGCTCGTCGCCTTGGACATTCACAACGATTGCCTCGTCAGGCAAATTCAAAAGCGTCACGGTTTCGGCCAAGCGGTCGGTGCCCGTGGGGTGCTTTTCCGAAGTCATCACGGCCCGAACGCCGAAGGCTTCGCAGGCCTTGTAAATGGCTTCGTGGTCGGTCGCAACCACCACCGAAAGAGCATTGGACCGGGCGGCGCGCTCGGCCACGCGTACCACCATGGGTTTGCCGGCGATGTCTTTGAGCGGCTTATCGGGCAGGCGCGTTGACTTCATCCGCGAGGGGATGATGACGTAAAAAGGAACCGACATTTATGCACCTCTCACAACAGACAGTTTTTCGCGATAGGCATCGGCCTCCTTGACGGAGATCGCCTTGGCGTTATCGGCGATCATGTCAGGCATGTTGTCTTTGACGCTAAAGGCCAAGCGGCAGCGCGGACAGACGAGGACGGATTTTTCTTCGTCCCAGACGAGGCTGCCTTTGCAGACCGGGCAGACGAGCGTCGCGGTCAAACGAGGATCAATGGGCATTTTTCTGAGCCTTTTCTTTTAATTTGTTCTCAATAAAGTCGACCAGGTAGGGATCGATATCCACGAGGTACTCGACTTGATAGATGCGGCCGTCTTTCATAATTTCCGGATTCTGCCGGCATTTGACGGCATCCTTGCCGGTAATGAGGATAATCTCTTCGGGGCGGTCCTTAAAGGGATTCGTGTGAAAGGCGAAATGATCGCCAAGCTCTTCGGTTTCCCCTTCTATGTCGTGCGCGCGCAGCATGGCAAAAAAGCGTCCGGGCGCGGCAATGCCCGCGGCGGCAAAAACGCTTTTGCCCGAGGCGGCAATTTCGTCCAAGTCCAGGCTTTTTTGTCCGTCAAGCGACTTGGCTTTACCCAGGATGGCCGTTGCGGCAAAGCGCGGCGTGCGGCTTTCGATTTCCTCTTCGGTGGCATTAAGCACAATGGCATCGACCTGATCTAAGCGCGATGGCGGCTCGCGCAAGGGGCCGGCCGGTAGCACCCAGCCGTTACCTAAGCCTCGGGCGCCCACGACGGCCAGTTCCACGTCGCGCGCCAAGCCGTAGTGTTGCAAGCCGTCATCGGAAATGATGAGGTCGCACTGCGGGTATTTATCCAATAGGAGCAAGGCGGCTTCCACACGGTCGCGGGCCACGGCTACCGGTACGCCTGTTTCCTTGGCGATCAGAAGCGGCTCGTCGCCAACGCGTTGAGCAGGGCTATCGGCTTTGACCATGACGGCGCCGTCTTCTTTGCGGCCGAAGCCGCGCGAGACCACACCGGGGTGGTAGCCGCGGCGGGCGAGCTCGCGCACGAGAGCAATCGTCACCGGCGTCTTGCCCGTGCCGCCCACGTAGATGTTGCCGACTACAACGACGGGAACGGGTAGGCGCGTGGGCACCGTGCGCATGCGGCGGTTTTTGGCCACGCACAAAAAGATTAAGGATAAGGGGGAAAGGGCCAAGGCCAGCAAGCCGCGTTTGGTCCATTGGCGGTGCAGCCACGATTCAATACCGGCTCGCATGCTGCACCTCATTTGCTAAAAATGAGTTCCCTTCTAGGGGAACGGGACTGTCTGATGACATAGATGTTTTTAAACACACATTAAGTGAGTCAATAATCTAACAATCATACCAAATTGGGAAAAGATCTTTTCGTGGTCTAATTTTTCTATTCAAATTTTACGTTTCCTGAAGTCAGCTAATTTGTTTTAATATAAATGCAGCGCAAGGGTAAAGGGGCAATTGTGATTTGGTTGCCACTTGTGGATTTCTTTTGAGATCGTTTACTGCTTCGAAGTTTATTGTGGGGGCATTCAAGATGAAACGCTACAGTAACTACAAAAATGGAATCATTCGTGAGTCAAACGCTAAGGCGTTAGGTTATGGTGATGTTTTAGGGAACTTAAAGGACGATATTATTCGTTCGGGATCTGTGGCAGTCAAAGGTAGTGGACATGTTGTAGGTAACACTAAAAACGGTGTTATTTTTGAAAACACTGTCGCTGCAGTTGGAAGCGGCAGACCTATCGGAAGTGTCAAAAATGGGTATGTATTTAAAGGTTCAACTAATGCTGCAGGATCAGGGGTAAGAGTGGGGAAAGTTTCGGATTTCACTATCGATGGTATGGAGCGGGAAAAAGATGAGAATATTATTGCTGCATGGCATTTTTTAGTAAAAAAAATTTTTTAACCCTCTAACTATTTCTGTAATGCATCATGGCTTCTAATATTACTGATATCCCTTTATTGGCCTCTGATAGCAATTCCGATAAGCTAAAAATACAAAACTATATTGAGGCCCTGAGTACTTTTATATCAAATTCGGACACCCCAATGACCATTGCCGTTCAAGGCGAATGGGGATGCGGGAAAACGTCTTTAATGAACGCAATTGCTGGTCGAGTTTGTGTCAACTATTATCAATTGGGTTCCCGTGAAATTGGTGATGTTATTCCTAACAACGTAAATGATCAGCAATATTTGGGAGTATGGATTAACACTTGGCAGTATTCAGTTTTAAAAAGTGACAGTGATGCTCAAATTTCAATTATTAAGGGGGTTGCCAGGGAGTTAAGTTCCCATATGAATCGATTAATGGGTGCCTCATCCATCGTTAAAGAAGCTGGGCGGAAGCTATTGAGTTCAATCGGTGGTATAGCTCTTACAGCAGCTAAAGTGGGTGTTGGTGTTGCGGGTGTGGACCCTACCAGCTTGAGCGGGTTGGACGAAATGATTCGAACTCAAGAAAATGGTCCGGACTATTTTAGGGAGAAATTGTCAGAGTCCATCAGAGAGTATCTGCAGGAATTTAACGAAAGGAGAAAAAGTAAGAAAAATCCGGTTAAGGGAGTTATTTTCTTTATTGATGATTTAGAACGTTTGGACCCGCCCGTTGCTGTTCAAGTTTTATCGTTACTAAAAAATCTTTTCGAAGTACCTAACTGTATTTTTGTTTTAGCCATTGACTACGAAGTGGTTGTAGAGGGATTGGTAAGTCGCTTCGTGCAACGAACAGATAAAAATGAAAGAGAATTCAGATCCTTTTTTGACAAGATCATTCAACTTAGCTTTAGAGTGCCCATAGAAACATATCAAATTGACGGATTATTAAGAGAATTGTTGCAAGGCATCGGCTATTGCAAGAGTTCTTATTTGAAAAAAGATCTTTTGGATGAAAGGCGTCCAGAATTTTTAAATTCCCTTGTTAATTTAACGGTTAATTCCTGCGGAAAGAATCCTCGTTCAATTAAAAGAATGCTTAATACCCTTTCTTTGGTTAGAGAGATCCATAGAAAAGGTCCCAATTTGTTAGAGCAACAGAATCCAGAGCTATTTTTAAAGCTGTTGTATGCAGTTGTGTGCATACAATCCGCCTATCCAAGGCTTTACGACGAATTACTGAAGAAACCAAATCTATACGAATGGCTTGAAGATAATAGCGAAAACTCTATTCCAGACTTAACTGGTGTTCGTCAGGAGTTGGAGGAAATACACGGTTCTGACTTTGTGTTTGAAAATTTGCTTTCTGATCCATGGATTCGGAAACGCGATAAGCAAATTAAAGCATTACTTCTTTCCATCATGCGCTTGGTAATGGAGGATAAGCTTTCAAGATTTGAAAAGGATGCAACTTTGTACGCCAATGTACAAGCTTTAAGAACAACCAAAGACTACCTGGATCAAATCATTCGCTCTTCTAGGCTGACCTTTGCAGATATCGGGGAGGAAGAAGATGAGAACAAGGAGTTTTCCGATATTGAGGAATTTGTTCAATTTTGGTCAGAACAAGAAATTGAAGAAAGCATACTGAAAAATCTTGAATCGTTTGCCATACGCTTTAATAAGGTTTTTGCGGATTCGCTTGAGGTTGAATACATTGAAGATAGGGTCTATTTCTATGCGGTCAGGGATAGTGGAAGAAGAAAAATCATTTGTAGTGTGCAATTACATCCTAATGGTTTAATTATTCGAGCCGGTAAGGTATTTAAGATGGGCATTACGTCTGTGGGCTTTAAAAATACTCGGTTAGACCGTCAACTGGATAGCATCGATAAGATTCAAGAACGCGATATTGATCCGATGAAAACAAGATACAAAGAATTTTTAGGTGTATCTAAAGTTCCGAATCGTTGGACAAAAGTAAATAGTTTAGAGGGAGATACCAGCCAAGAAAACCTCGAATGACCAGAAGATGTACAGAATAAACAACAGTAAATTAAATGCTTAAGTAACAGTATTACCCTGTTATTCGTGCCGTTGCGCGAGGTTCGGATGCCGGCAAAGATAGGTAAGTGTGGCCAAGGCAAAAAGCGCAGCGCTAGCAAAGCAGTATTGAGCTCCCCAAAGTTGCCAAAGGCTGCCGGCAATCAGGCCGCCGGCAAGCAGTGCCAAGCCTGAAAAGAAATTGAAAAGTCCGAAAGCGCTTGCACGCACCTCTTGAGGGGCGGTCAAAGAAATGAGGGTGGAGAAAATGCCTTGTGTGGCACCAAGATGCAGCCCGAAAAGAATCACCGCCGCCAAAAGCATCACGGGGCTTTGGGCGAGCGCAAAAGCTACATCCGAGGCGGCCAAAAGGCACAGCCCCAAGCCGAGCAACTTCACGGGATTCATTCTGTCGGCTAGATATCCGAACGGATAGCTCGATAGCGAAAAGGCCAGGTTAACGAGAACCATGATGAGCGGAATCCAGGTTTGTTCAATGCCGATGTCAGCTGCTCGCAAGACGATAAAGGCGTTTGAAAAGCGAGCCAGGGAAAAAAGCACTCCCAATGCCACCAGCGTTTTAAAGGCCGGAGTGGCCGCGCGCTTGAGATCGGGAAGCCCGATGGCTTTGTGAGGCGCTGAGCGGCCCGCGGGCTCTTTGACGCCGAAAAGGATGAGCATCAGGCACAGAATGCCCGGAATCAAGGCTATCCAAAAAATATGGCGCAAGTTTTGCGTCCAAGTTAAAAGCAAAAGCGTTGCCAGAAGCGGCCCGATAAAGGCGCCCGAGGCATCGAGCGCTTGCCTGAGCCCATAGGCTGAGCCTCGAATGCTTTCGTCGGTGACTTCGGCAATGATGGCGTCTCGTGGGGCGCCTCTTAGGCCCTTGCCGATACGATCGAAAAATCGGGCGCCGAGTACCATCGGCAGCGATCCTGCCAAGGCAAAAGCCGGCTTGGAGAGGACGCCGAGAAAGTAACCGATAAAGACCAGCCACTTTTTATGCCCGAAGCGATCGGCAATCACTCCGGAAAAGACTTTCGTGACGAGCGCGGTCGATTCACCTACGCCTTCGACCAAACCGATCCACAAGGCACCGGCGCCTAAGGTCCCTGCCATAAAAAGCGGCAAAAGGGCATGGATCATTTCCGAAGAAATATCCATAAAAAGGCTCACGAGACCGAGCACCCAAACGGTACGGGGAACCTTGACTTTAGCTTTGTTTTCGGACACGCCGCCTTGCCTTTTCTGATGAAATCATGTCTTTGTATTATCAGTCGATTTCAAGCGAGTGGCGTCAAAAAAGCGAGAAAATCGGACGGGGAAAAAATTAAATTTGTAACCGATTGAGAGCAAAATGACGGATAGTGTTCGGCAATTCGTATACTCTTTGAGTCAACACGGATAGAGTTATGCAAGACTTCAGTTTTTCGTCTCCGGGCGTCATCAGCGTCTCCGAGCTTAACGATAGAGTAGCCCGCTGCCTTCAAGTGAATTTCGCGCCCCTGTGGGTCGCAGGCGAAATCCGCGGCTTCACCCGGGCGGCCTCCGGGCATTGGTACTTTACGCTCAAGGACCGCGCAAGCGAGGTAAGCTGCGCGATGTTTGCCGGCGACAACCGCCGCGTGCGTTTTATGCCGAAAACGGGCGATCGGGTGCAGGTGCACGGGCAAGTCTCAATTTACCGTCCGCGAGGCTCCTATCAGTTGGTTGTCGATGCGATGCAGCCTGCGGGCTTAGGCGAGCTCTACGAGCGCTTTTTGATGCTCAAAAATAAGCTTCAGGCCGAGGGGCTTTTTGATCCTGCCAGGAAAAAAGCCATTGCTCGGGTCAATTTCCGTATCGGCGTGGTCACAAGCCTGAAGGCTGCCGCCTTGCGCGACGTGATTACAACGCTCAGGCGCCGGGCGCCCTATGCGGTCGTGACGGTTTTCCCGGCAAGCGTACAAGGCGAAGCGGCCGTTGGGGAGCTTACGGCCTCTTTAAAGGCAGCCGATGCCGCCCGCCAAGATGTGATCCTTTTGGTTAGAGGCGGGGGATCGCTTCAAGACTTATGGGCCTTTAATGAAGAAGCGGTTGCAAGAACGCTCGTAGCCATGCAAACGCCCGTCATTGTCGGGGTGGGGCACGAGTCCGATGTCACGATTGCCGATTGGGCGGCAGACTTTCGGGCAGCCACGCCCACGGCCGCGGCCGAGCACGCTAGCGAAAATATATCCGTTTTGCTAACGGAACTTGCGCTACAGCAGCGGCTCTTAAAGCAAAATACGAAAGAGCGCTTGCAAGGATACTCGCAGCGCTTAGATTGGCTGACCGCCTCGCTTGTGACGCCGCAAGAAAAGTTAGAGCGAAACCGAGAAAGCCTTTTAAACGTGAGCCGCGAGCTTGTGCAAGCCTGGCAAGAACGCTACTGCCAGCGCCCCGGTCAAGATTTGGCTAGCCTCAAGCAGAGCCTTTCGCACGGCATGCAGCGCGAGCTTTTGCTAAGCCTAAACCGCTTTCAGTCGGCCAAGGCCGGACTTCAAAATCCCCGGGAGGGTATTCAAGGCAAGCGTGCGGCTCTTGAGGCAACGAGCGCCTTATTGCGTTCGGCAACGCGAGCGAAACTTCAGACGCTTTCACAGCGGCGGGAGTCGCTTGATGCGTTGCTTTTTGAGTCCAGTCCCCGGGCGATCTTGACCAAGGGCTACGCTTATGTAAGCGACGAGGCCGGAGCGCTTTTGAAGTCGAGCCGCCGGGTGAAGCCTTGCGATCCGGTGACGATTCATTGGTTTGATGGAGAGGCTTTCGGTAAGATTATCGAAGTCCGCCCAAAGAATAAATAACAATCTCAAAAGGAGAAAAAAATGGCTTTTACTTTACCCATGCTGCCGTACCCCTTGTCGGGCTTGGCTCCGGCTTTGTCCGAAGAAACCTTGAACTACCACTACGGCAAGCATCACCAAACCTACATCAATACGTTAAATACGTTGATTCAAGGCACGCCCTTTGAGAAGATGTCGCTCGAAGAAATCGTGCTCGCAAGCGACGGCGTAAACCAAGCCATTTTCAACAATGCCGCCCAAGCGTGGAATCACACGTTCTACTGGATGTGCTTGTCGCCCAACGGCGAAAAAGAACCGGGCGGGGAACTCTTGCGCCGCATCGAAGAGACCTGGGGTTCGTACGAGAAGTTCCGCGAAACGTTCATTGCTCAGGCCGCCGGCAATTTCGGCTCGGGCTGGACGTGGCTTGTTTTGACGCCCGCCAAGGAATTAAAGATTGTGAATACGTCCAATGCCGGAACGGCTTTGGCCTCGGACGATACGCCGCTTCTCGTGGTGGACGTGTGGGAGCACGCTTACTATATCGACTATCGCAACTCGCGTCCGAACTACCTCAACGCGTTGTTTGATCACTTGATCGACTGGGGCTTTGTGGCTAAGAAGTATTACGAAGCCCGCTAAGCGGCTTCTCGACACAAGGCGGTGCGCCTAGCGTGCGTCGCCTTCTCGAGACAAGCGGGCTCCTATGCCCACCTGATGATCCTTAAACCATCCGGCTCGCGTCTCCAACACAAAAGCGGCGGCTAGCGGCGAGCAGTGGGTGGTTTTTGTTTGCGCCTTCATGTTAAAAATCGCTAACAGGCGCTTATTTTTATCAAAAAAACCGACATCCAAGTCAATCGGCACGCGGTGCATCCACATGCAGACTGCCCGCGGCGGTTCAAAAATAAAAAGCATGCCCTCGCGGTCCGAAAGCGACGTGACGCCTTGAAGGCCTCGGTTTTGTTCGGCCTGTGTGACAGCAAGCTTTACGTGAAGCTCGTGGCCGTCCAATTCAATTGTCTCGGCTGATACGCAGGAGGTTGCAAGCAAGGCGGCCAGGACAAAACAGAAACTGCGGGCCAAAGCACCGGGCTTACGACTCGCAGTTTTCAACGCTGGCAAAAACAAGTTGTCCGCAGACACTCTCCAAGTCTCCTAGCTCGAAGCACTGGCCTTTGTCGGTGAAGGAATTACACGCGTGGCGTGCAACCCGCGCTCGGATTGTTCGAATTCAAACTCAACACGCTGGTTGGCTTGCAGGGTTTTCCGTCCGGGCATTTCGATTGCGCGAAAGTGAACGAAGACCTCACAGTCTTGACCATCGGGGATGATGAATCCGTAACCTTTGGCATCCGAGAACCATTTGACAGTACCTGAATTCATAGAACAAACCTAAAAAACGAAAGCAACGACAAAAATAGACAATCTGCTTTTGCCCGCTTTCATTTTTCATCATAGACCTTTATTGGCAGGGTGGAAAAATATTTTTTTTGCGTCGAGACGATTAAAAACCTGTTGAAATATAAAAGAATATTTTTTTGTCGACAAAATGGGTTTATTTTTTGCCTTGCCTCTTGCGCCCGATTATGGGAACATGACCTTTTTCGTAAGGAACAGAGATGAGCGAATCGGAATTGGCTAGGGATATCAGCATGAGCTACCCCGAGGCGGTTTGGGACTTGGATAGCCTCGAGCGCTACCGGCGTTGCCGCCTGCATTCGGAACTGGCTGCGTTGGATGAAAACCGCTTTTTCATCCGGGCCGTGCTGTGCGTGCCGATTGAAGATGAAACGGAGTTTACCTGGGGCGTTTGGTGCGAGGTAAGCCGCGAAGACCATGACCGGTACCTTAAGGCGCTCAAATACGGAACCTTGTCCCGCTTGGGGGTTCTCCCAGGGCGGCTAGCCAATGAGCTGCCGGTTTACGAGCATTCGCTCGGGTTGCGTGTGACGCTAAAGCCTTCGGACGAATCTCGGCCGACCGTGAAGGTGCAGGAAGAGTCGGCGCTCAAAGCCGAACAAGCGGCAGGCATTTCTCTTAAGCGGCTCGAAGAAATCAACAGGCTCCTTTTCGAAGACGACGAAGAAGAGCCTGAAGAAGCCTAAAAAGAACCTATTTCGTGCCCGTGGAGCCAAAGCCTGCGGCACCGCGTTCGCTGGCTTTGAACTCATCGACTACGCGCATTTGCATTTGTACGACGGGAACCACAACCAGTTGTGCGAGCCGCTGCA
Organism: Candidatus Aphodousia gallistercoris; assembly: GCA_018714185.1. Classification (GTDB taxonomy): domain Bacteria; phylum Pseudomonadota; class Gammaproteobacteria; order Burkholderiales; family Burkholderiaceae_F; genus Aphodousia; species Aphodousia gallistercoris. Next base: position 22,022 of record DVNT01000014.1, read on the forward strand.
GGGGCTCGATCGTGAAGGGTTCCCGGCCGCGGTTCCATGTTGAAACCATCAATTCGCCTTGGTAGTCCGAGTCAATCAGGCCGACCAAATTGCCGAGAACGATCCCATGTTTGTGACCCAAGCCCGAGCGCGGCAGAATCATGGCTGCGTAGCCGGGATCGGCCAGGTGAATGGCCAAGCCCGTTTTAATCAGCACCGTTTCGCCCGGCGCGAGCGTCAGAGGCTCATCGAGCATGGCACGCAAATCCAGGCCGGCAGAGCCTTCGGTTGCGTAAGCGGGCATATGCTCTTTTAATCGGGCGTCAAGAATCTTAACGTCGACTTGCATGGGATTTATCTCCTTTTCTTATTGAGAACAGCCATCAAAATCATGGCAATAAAGCAAAAAGTGAACGCGGCTGAGACGATGTCTTCTTGGCCGGTGGAAGCGCCGTAGGCAAAGCCGATAAAGCCTGCTAAAAAGGCAAGCAACGGGAGCTTTTTCGATAAAGAGGCGGGGCGCTTAGGGGCGCTTGGCTTGGCGGCCGGGCGCTCATCGCGGTAAATCGCCTCAATCGACGCGGCAACGGGGGCGGTGCCTTGGGCTTGGGCGCTTGCGATCTGCTTATTTTTTTCAATGTCGGCCTGCTGCTGCGCCTGCATTTGCGCATCGCTCACTTGCAGCGCTTTCAGGTGCTGCACGCTTTCGCGGTTGAGTTCGTCGACAAAGCTCGCGAAGTCGCCGTTTTTCGGTTCCAACGTTTTCGGATCAAACGGCCCTTTCATCAGCTCACCTCCTGCGCTATTTTGGCAATGAGCGCTTGAGCCACGGCTTCTTTCGTGGCCTTGGTTAAGGGTGTGGCGGCATCGCGTTCGACAAACACCACCGCGTTGGTGTCCTTGTTCATGGCGTCTTTAACCAAGTTGGCAACGATCAGCGGCACATTCTTGCGGTAGAGCTTGGCGCGGGCATTATCGATCAGGTTGTCGGTTTCGGCGGCAAAGCCCACGCAGTACGGGGCGTTTTCAAGGGCGGCAACGCTTGCAAGAATATCCGGATTTTCCGTAAAGGTGAGTTCCGGCGCTTGCGTAAACTCTTTCTTGATCTTGTGGGTCGCGGGTTTTTCAATGCGCCAGTCGGCAACCGCCGCTACGCTGATAAACACTTCGTGGCGGGGGACTTCTTCCATGACGGCTTCGTACATTTCCCGGGCCGTGAGCACATCGATGCGGCGCACGCCCGCGGGGGTCTTCAGTGCCGTCGGACCGGCAATGAGCGTGACTTCGGCGCCGGCTAAAACCGCCGCCTTGGCAATGGCAAAGCCTTGCTTGCCCGAGGAGAGGTTGGTGATGCCGCGAACCGGGTCAATGGGCTCGTAGGTGGGACCGGCCGTGATCAGCACGCGGCAGCGATCCAAGAGTCTCGGCGCAAACGCCCCTTGCATGAGCTCAATGAGGTCTTCGGGCTCGAGCATGCGGCCGCTGCCTACATCGCCGCAAGCCTGCTCGCCGCTATCGGGCCCCAAGAAAATGGCGCCGTCTTGCGTAAGCTGCGCCACGTTGCGCTGCGTGGCATTGTTGTGCCACATGTAAGTATTCATGGCCGGGGCAAAAGCCACCGGGCAGCGCGCGGCCAAAATCGCGGCGCTTAGCACATCGTCGGCAATGCCCTGGGCGGCTTTGGCCAAAATGTTGGCCGTGGCGGGGGCCACCAAAAGCAGTTTAGCGTCACGAGTGGCTTCAATATGCGGAATCGCGCAGTCGGCTTGATCCCAGTCGGACGTGATCACGCTTTCGGCGCCGAGCGCCTCGAAAGTGAGCGGCGTGACAAAGCGCTGGGCAGCCTGCGTCATGATGACGCTGCAGCGCGCACCGCGCTTAATGAGTAAGCGCAAAAGTTCACAACTTTTATAAGCGGCAATGGAGCCGGTGACGCCTAAAACAATTTTTTGACCCGTAAGCACGGCGCTCTCCTTGAAGTGGCCTTTTCTCTAGCCTTGATAAAAGCCGGCGGTCGTTCATGCCGGCACGACCCTGCGACTAGCTCAAATTATAGGCAAAGTCAGCCGTTTTCTCGGGCCTCGGGCGCGGAAATATTAAGCAGGGCGCTTTTCTTGCGAGCCTAGTCCGGCCAGCGTGACGCTAAAGTGCGAACCGCTTTCCGATTCCAGCAGCGCCAAGCGCCAGCCGCAGCGGTCGCAAATGCGCTTGGCAATCGAAAGGCCCATGCCGAAGCCGTGGGGCTTGTCGCTAGCGCGGACAAACGGCTCGAAGATTTTTTCCTTCATCGCTGCGTTAACGCCGCTGCCGGTGTCGATGACCTCAAACCCCTCGCGGGTTTCAATGACGGTCACGCTGCCGCTATCGGTATAGCGGATGGCATTTTTGATGAGATTGCCGGCGACCGTGGCCACAAGAAGCTGCGAGTACTCGCCCGGGCAATGCCCCTGGCTTTGCAGCGACAGATGCAGCCTTTTATTTTTTGCCGCGCCCTCAAAGTGCTCGACGATTTGCTGCAGGGTGTGGTTAAGCTCGCTTTGGTCTTCGGTATAAAGGGCAGTGCCGCGCGCCAAACTTAAAAAGACTGTTAACTTGGCGTTGATTTCTTCGCAAGCCTGCTCGATTTTTTCCAATAGCTCGCGCCGCTCGGAGTCGGGCGTTTTCATCTCCAGCAATTCCGAGGTGGTTTGAATGACGGTCAGCGGCGTGCGCAGCTCGTGGCTCACGTCTGCCGTAAAGAGCTTTTCCCGGTCCAGGGCCTCGTGGATGCGTTTGAGCGTGCTGTCGCAGATGCGTGCCAAGTCGCCTACTTCGTCGTCGGAGACTTTGGCGGTTAAGGGGCGGTAGCTCTTCGAGCTGGCCATCTCTTGGACTTCGGCGGTAAGCTGCATCACCGGCTGCATCACCCGGCGCTTGATCCACCACCAGGAAAAGATCGAGCCGCAGATAAGCACGAGCATGCTCGAGAGGAAAATGATTAGGTTAAAGGCTTGCTCGCTTTTTTCAAAGTCGTACTGGTCGCGCACGAGGGTGTAAGTGTAGCCGTTGTGGCTGACTTGGTAGACAAACGAAGAATCGTCGTTGACAAATTCGGTAAAGCCGGGCTTGACGTCGCGATATGGCGCCGGAATGGGCTCAAGTCGCGGGTCGTCGCTATAAAGGCTCATGGAAACCGGCAGTTTGGGAATGCTGCCGCCATCGAGTTCCTCCAGGCTGACGTCGAGCTCTTCGGCGAGCATGTCGCTAATGAGGTTTTCTTCCATGAATTCGGTCGATTGCCCCATGGCCATGCCGTAAATAATGACCACGATGGCAATTTGCAAAATGGATCCGAAGAGGATGCGTTGGGTGAGACTATTTTTTCTCATGGTGCTTAACTGCGAATGGACCATCCCAAACCGGGGTGGGTATGGATTAATTTTTTCTCAAAGGGCTTGTCAATGGCTTGGCGCAAGAGATATATGTTGGCGCGCAGGCTATCGGACGTGGGGGCTTCGCCCGACCAGAGCAGATGGTCGAGCCGGTTGCGGCTGACAATGCTCGGGCTTTGCAGCATCAGTTCCTTGAGAATGGTCAGGCACGTGGGGTTGAGCTTAATGGGAACGCCTGAGCGTAAGACTTGGGTTTGCTGCAGGTCAAAAGTAAGATCGGCAACCTTAAGCGTTTGTTCCCGGTTGCCGTAGGCGCGGCGCATGAGCGCTTCAATGCGAGCTAAAAGCTCACGAAGGGCAAAGGGTTTGATGAGATAGTCGTCGGCACCGGCCTCCAGGCCGATCACCCGGTCGTCGATGGAGTCGCGCGCGGTGAGCATGATGATTGGCAGGGCGCTGCCTTGGGCGCGCAACCTTTTGCATACGGTGATCCCGTCCATGAGGGGCAGCCCGATATCAAGCACGCACAGGCCGTATATTTTATTGGACAGCCGCTCGAGCGCCTGCAAGCCGTCGGAGGCAATTTCTGCTTCCCGGCCGTTCATTTGCAAATAGGCACGGATATTGCCGGCGATATCGGCATTATCCTCCACGATCAAAATAGGTAAAGCCATACGCTCCCATCCTTTATTGAAGCCTTCGGACAGTTTGCTCTTTGACGCGCAGGCTTTCAATTTTTCGGCTTGCTATTTCGATTCCTGTTGATAACTGTCAATTGCTTTGACGGCCTTTTGACAGGCTTTTTACGCGGATTTTTCACCTCTTAAACGATACTGACAGACGTAGGAAAGGAGTTGATTGTGTCTGTCAGTGCAAAAAAATATTCCCCTTGGATTTGGATTATTGTTCCGGCGTGGCTGCTGGTGTTTCTGTGGCTTTGCCCGCCGCATACGCTCGACGTTGAAATCAGCCGCTTGTTTTTTGCGCCGGGTGAAGGCTGGAGCCCCGAGTATAGCGTACTCTTGCGAGCCCTTTACCGTTGGGATATGTGGCCGGCCGTCGCTTTTGCCCTTTTGACACTGCTTTTTCTGCTTTATGGCCTGCTTATTCGCAGGCAGCCGCTATCGCACCCGGCCGTGTGCCGCGCAGCGTACATTCTCTGCGCCATGGGGCTTTGCGTGACGGCGGTATGGCTATTGAAACAACAAACCGGCGTGTACTGTCCGTGGTCCGTCTCTGAATTCGGCGGATCGCAGGCCATTACGTCCCCGGACTTTTCGGTTCTTTTTCAACCGGGGCGCTGTTGGCCGGGCGGACACGCCGGCGCGGGTTTTTGTTTGCTTGCCTTTTATTTCGGCTTTCGGGATCGCTGTGCGGGGCTTTCCCGGGCGGCGCTGTTGCTAGCGCTTTTGATCGGCGTGCAGTGTTCGCTCGTGCGGATGATGCAAGGCGCGCACTTTTTCTCGCACAATGTCGCAACCCTGCTGATTGATTGGCTGATTTGCGCCGGCCTTTATATTCTTTTCTTTGACCGCGGCGGTTTTCTCAGGCGCTTAAAAAACGAGCTTGGCCCGCTTTCGGTCCGGGCCGAGGTTTTTAGGCAGGCCCTTTATTGGACGCTGTGCCTGGATATCCCGTTTTGGGTAACGTGGATTGATCGCAGCGGATTGCCCCGGCTCAGCTTTTTGACGGTTGCCGCTTCGCTAGCTGCCTTTTTCTGCGTGGCCTGCGCACTGCTTCTGGCTTTAAGCCTTTTGCCTCGAACGCTCTTTAAAGTTGTGTTGGCAGCGCTGTCGGTTGCCGGCGCGGCGGCGTGGTGCGCCTGGTATTTTTACGGTGCTGCGATGACGCCCGATATGATTCGCAACTTTATCTCGACCGATACGGCGGAGGCTTCAGGCTACCTTTCATGGAATTTGGCCATTGTTTTCTTGTGGATTTTTCTGCCGGGACTGATCGGGGCCCTGCGTTGTGAACGTTCGGTGCGATTTCATTTTCCGGTTATTCGGGTTGCGGGGGTGTTCGGCTGCACCGTATTAGGAGCCGGCTTGCTATTGAGCCAATTTCAGGAATTTTCCGCCCTCATGCGTACGCAAAAGGACATGCGCTACCTGATTGCGCCGGTCAATGTCGTGTATTCGACGGTGAGTACGCTCACTAAAGATGAAAATCCGGACCGGCAAGAGAAAGTGCCCGTGGATCCGGCCCCGGCGCAGACGGTAATGCCTGCCAAGCCCTCGTTGCTAGTGGTAATGGTGGGCGAATCGGCGAGATCGGCAAGCTGGCAGCTAGCGGGCTACGATCGCCCGACCAATCCGAAGCTTTCGGCCCGAAACGACATCATCAGCATCGGCCGCGTGAACGCTTGCGGCACGAGCACTGACGTGTCGTTGCCGTGCATGTTTAGCCGCATCGGCCGGCGCTCCTATGACCGCGAACGGATTGTCGCGGAAGAGTCGCTGCCTTCGCTTTTGCAGCGTGCGGGCTTTGAGGTGCTCTGGCTTGACAACCAGTCCGGGTGCAAAGGCGTCTGCACGGGCGTACCGACGCAAAAAGCCGAACCCGAGCCGCGATTTTGCCCGAACGGCCGCTGCCTTGACGATGTTCTCGTGACTGGCATTCGCCGCAGCCTGCAATCCATCCGAGGCAACGAGCAAAAGGTGCTTTTTGCCCACATGATCGGCTCGCACGGTCCGGCCTATTGGGAGCGCTCCAGCGATGACGAAAAGGTCTTCGGCAGCGTCTGCCGCGACCCGGCTTTCAAGGGTTGCAGCCAAGCCCAAATCCGTGCCGCCTATGACGCGAGCTTGCGCTACACCGACAAAGTCCTTAGCGAGGCCATTGAAACGCTCAAGGCTCAAGACGGCGTGGATACCGCCTTGATTTACATCTCCGATCATGGGGAAAGCTTGGGCGAAAAGGGGCTCTTTTTACACGGGGCGCCTTACTACGTGGCTCCCGACGAACAAAAAGTCGTGCCGATGCTGATGTGGTTTTCCGAAGGATTCAGAAAGGATTACGCCGTCAATACGAAGGCAATTCAAGACAATGCCGCCTTTGATGTGCAGCACGATCATCTATTTCATACGATTTTGGGACTCTTGAAGGTCAAGTCGCAAGCCTACGAAAAGCGTTGGGACCTCTCTAGCGAAGGCACTAACCGCTCCTAAGACGGATCGGACCTTTCAAGAAAGCTTTCCAGGATAAGAAGCGCGGCGCCGCAGACGATGCCGATATCGGCCACGTTAAAAGCCGGCCAGTGCCAATACCCGAGATGAAAATCCAGGAAATCGACGACATAGCCGTATAGGAGCCGGTCAATGAGGTTACCCAAGGCGCCCGCCATGATAAGCGAAAGCGCAAGGCAAAAAAGTCGCTTGCCCGGCTGCCGGATAATAAAAATCAAGCATGCGGCGGCGGCCGCAAGCGCAATGATCGAGAAAAGGTAAAGCTGCCAGCCGTCGTGGCCGGCTAAAAACGAGAAAGCCGCCCCGCGGTTATGAGCCAAGACGAGATTAAAAAAGCTCGTGACGGGGCGGACTTCGCCGAGATAGTAGGTACTTTCAAAGTAAAGCTTCGTGAAAAAATCCGCAAGCAAAACCGCAACGCTTAAAGCCAGCCAGGGCAGAGGTCCCTGGCCGGTTCTTGCGGTGCGGTTTGGCGTGAGTTTCACAGCGGCCTAATTAGGCAAAGCGGCGCACTTCGCCTTCGCCGAACAGGTTTTCAGCGCAGCGCGAGCAAAGGCCCGGATGGTCTTTGACCGTGCCGACCGTGGGGGTGTAGTGCCAGCAGCGCACGCACTTCGTAGCCGTACTGGCTTTCACGCTCACGGCGCGTTCGCCTTGCGAAAGTCCGCAGCGGCTCGTGATCATCACAAAGCGCAGTTCGTCGCCCAAGCTCGCCAAGGCGGCGTACTCTTCACCGTTAGCCGTGATGTCGACTTCGGCTTGCAAGCTCGAGCCCACTTGGCCTTCGGTGCGCAAGGTTTCAATGGCCTTTTGCACGTCGGTGCGCACTTCGCGAATCGTTTCCCACTTTTGAAGCAATGCTTCAGCGCCTTCAACTTCCGGCAGCTTGAAGAATTCTTCCGTGAAGATCGAGACCGAGCGGCCCGGCTCGAAAATCGCGTAAGCTTCTTCGGCCGTAAACGAAAGGATCGGAGCCATCAAGCGCAGGTAAGCTGCCGTGATGTACCACAAGGCGGTTTGTGCCGAGCGGCGGGCCTTGCCCGTCGTGGCCGTCGTGTACAAGCGGTCCTTCAAGATGTCGAGGTAGAAGCTGCCCAAGTCTTCGCTTGCAAAGGATTGCAGCTTGGAGACGATCGGGTGGAAGTCATTGTTGTTATAAAGCTCAATGATTTCTTTTTGCAGTTGGGCAACGCGAGCCACGGCCCAGCGGTCAAGCTCGACCATTTCGCTCACCGGCACGGCATCCTTAGTGATGTCAAAGTCGCTCGTGTTCGCCAAGAGAAAGCGCAGCGTGTTGCGGATGCGGCGGTAGGCATCGGTGACGTGCTTCACGATCGTCTTGCCGAAGCTTAACTCGCCGGAGTAGTCGGTCGAGGCAACCCACAAGCGCAAAATTTCCGCGCCGTAGGTCTTCGTGGCATCCATGAGCTGCACGGTGTTGCCTAAACTCTTACTCATCTTGCGGCCTTGCTCGTCCACCGTAAAGCCGTGGGTGAGCAGGGCATCATAGGGCGGACGGCCGTCAAGCATCGTGCCGATCAAAAGCGAGGAGTGGAACCAGCCGCGGTGCTGGTCGCTGCCTTCGAGGTACAAGTCCACCGGGAAATTGAGCTTATCTTTGTGCGAGCCGCGAACGACCGTGGCGTGCGTGGCGCCCGAGTCAAACCACACGTCCAAAATGTCGGTGGTCTTTTCATAGTCTTTGGCTTCTTCGGCGCTCATGAAGTCTTCGGCCTTGGCTTGTGTCCAGGTTTCGATGCCGCCCTTTTCGACCATCTTGGCGACTTCTTCCATGATTTCAAGCGTTCTCGGGTGCAGCTTGCCGGTCTCCTTGTGCGTAAAGAAGGGCAGCGGCACACCCCAATTGCGTTGGCGCGAGATGCACCAGTCGGGGCGGTTGGCGATCATGGCGTGCAGGCGGTTGTAGCCCCAGCTCGGATAGAACTTCGTGGCATCGACGCCTTCCAAGGCGGCTTCGCGCAGGCTCTTTTCCTGTTCAGTGCCGATGGCCGGGCGCGTATCTTCGGTGCTCTTGTCCATGCGGATGAACCATTGGCTCGTGGCACGGTAGATCAAGGGCGTCTTATGGCGCCAGCAGTGCATGTAGCTGTGAAGCATTTCGCCGTGCGAGAGCAGGTTGCCCGATTCCTTTAATTTTTCCACGATGGCGGGCTGGGCCTTCCAGATGTGCACGCCGCCGAAAAGCGGAAGCGATTCGGCGTAAACGCCGTTGCCCTGCACGGGATTTAAGATGTTGTCGTTGTGGCCGCCGTACTTCTTGTAGGTATTGAAGTCGTCTACGCCGTAAGCCGGAGCCGAGTGTACGATGCCGGTGCCGGCGGTGGCATCGACGTAGTCGGCCAATTGCACGGGGCTGGCGCGGTCGTAGAAGGGATCGAAGGCGGCAAGCGGATGCTTGAACTTCACAAGCTCAAAGGCGGCACCCTTGGCGCTCGCCACGGCGCTTCCTTGCATGCCGTAGCGCTTTAGGGCCTCTTCGGTGAGCTTGTCGCACAAAATAAGGTAGCGGTCGCCGCAGTCAACGAGCGAATAGTCAAGCTCGGGGTGCATGTTAAGCGCCTGGTTTGCCGGGATGGTCCACGGCGTTGTCGTCCAAATGACGGCGTACACGGGCTTATCAAGTGTGTGATTGAAAATGCCTTCGACGCGGGCTTTTTCGCTTTCGTCCAAGGGGAAGGCAACGTCAATCGTCGGGCTCTTGATGTCTTTGTATTCCACTTCGGCTTCAGCCAAGGCCGATTGGCAGTCAAAGCACCAATTGACGGGCTTTAAGCCGCGATAGACATAGCCCTTTCTCATGATTTCGGCCAAAACGCGGATTTCAGCGGCTTCCGTATCGTAGCGCAACGTGAGGTACGGGTCCTGCCAGTCGCCTAAGACGCCCATACGGATAAAGCCCGCCTTTTGCTTGGCGACTTGCTCATGAGCGTATTGGCGTGCTTTGGATTGCAGCTCGACAATGGGCAAATTCTTGCCGTAAAGCTTTTCAATTTGAATTTCAATCGGCATGCCGTGGCAGTCCCAGCCCGGCACGTAGGGAGCATCGTACCCCATGAGGGTACGCGACTTCATAATAATGTCCTTGAGGACTTTGTTGACACCGTGGCCTAAGTGAAGATCGCCGTTGGCATAGGGAGGGCCGTCGTGCAAAATGAACGTCTTGCGGCCTTTGCGGGCCTTGCGCACGGCGCCGTAGACGTCTTTTTCCTGCCACTGGGCAATCCACTCAGGCTCACGCTTGGGCAGGTTGCCGCGCATCGGAAAAGGCGTATCCGGCAGATTTAAAGGGTATTTTTGTTGGCTTTGATCTTCAGTCGATTTGGCCATTTTCAGTCTCCTTGGTCCCCTCGGACTCTTCAAGGTTGTTAACACAAAAGCGTACGAATTTTCCGTTCGGTTCGTACTAGCCGATTGGGTTGCTCGGCAAGTCATCGGCTTGCGCCAATCCGACGATGCTGCGCGCTTTTTGCGCATCGGCAGCGATGGCGGCCCTTAACTCGTCCAAGCTCTTAAAGGTTTTGTCGTCACGCAATTTCTCGATAAACTCCACTCGCACGATCCGGCCGTAGCAGTCGGCCTTGTAGTCGAAAATATGCGTCTCCAACAGGTATTTTTTAGGCTGGCCCTGCGTGAGGGTCGGCCGGCAGGTGATGGTGGCCACGCCGCCCAACGGAAAGGGTGCCAAGCCGTGGACAAATACGGCGTATACGCCGCGCACGGCGGGTTCTCCGTGGCGATCCACCGGAATGCAATCTAAATTGATCGTGGGAAAGCCCAGGCGACGTCCCATTTCCTGGCCGTGCACGACGCGGCCCGTAATGTGGTAGTGGTGGCCGAGCAGCTGCGTGACTTCCCACATGTCGTTTTCAGCGAGCGCTTTGCGCAGCCGCGTGCTTGAAATTCTTTCCTTGCCATGAAAAAGAGTGGGCGAAACCCACACTTCAAAGCCCAGTTCTTTGCCAAGCGCTTGCAAGTCTTTGACGGTGCCGGCTCCCTTGTAGCCGAAATGAAAGTCTTCGCCCACCGTAACCCATCGAGCGTGCAGGCCTTCGACGAGGATTTCTTCGGCAAATTGCCTCGGCGACATGTGCGCCAGCCGCTCGTTGAAATTCAAAAAGAAAACGCGGGCGATGCCGCAGGCGGCAATGTCGAGGACTTTGTCGCGCAGGTTATTGACCCGCGGCAGAATTTCCCCTTTGCCGGGAATGACTTCTTTGGGATGAGGCTCAAAGGTGACGGCGCAAGGCAGCAGCCCTCGCTCTGCCGCCGCATGGACAACCTCTTCCAGCAGGGCCTGGTGGCCGCGGTGGACACCGTCAAAATTGCCAATGGCGATGGCGCAATCCATCTTGCGCAGCGGTTGCGGAAGACCTCGAAAAACTTTCATAGAAAAAAATCCGAAACAATAAGCGACCCATTTTAACAAAGATTGATTGTAACCTCGGCTTCGTTGTAAGCAGTTCCGCTTATGATGCAGAAAGTGCCCGAGGCGTTTTCGCTTCGCTTTTTTCGAGATCCGGCGGCTTTCAATGATAAAATTTCGCTCGTAATGAACCGATCGCCCGATAACGTATTTCGGGCTGATCCCTGGGACTTCGAGCACGGGAGTCCCCGCAAGACAATCGAGTAAGGAGCGGACGCCTTTTTGCCTCAAGAGGCTAATGGGCGAGGATTTTTTTATGAAAAAAGTTGTGGTTTTGATTTCGGGCCGCGGAAGCAACTTCGTGGCTATTGAGGAGACGGCTTTGCGCGAACGGTGGTCGGAGACGATCGGGGCGCAAATTGTGGCCGTCATTTCCAACCGTCCCCAAGCCAAGGGGCTCACTTTGGCTCAGGAGTACGGCATTGATACAGCCGTCGTTGATCATACGGCCTATGAAACGCGCGAAGCTTTTGAAGAGGCGCTTTATGAGGTTGTCGCCCGCTACGAGCCTGACTTGATTGTCTTGGCGGGCTTCATGCGCATCCTCACCGAGGGCTTTGTCAATCGTTTCCCCGGCAAGATTCTCAATATCCATCCGGCCATTTTGCCCTCCTTTAAGGGGCTCGATACGCACCGGCGCGCCATTGAGGCCGGCGTGCGCGTGCACGGCACGACCGTTCACTATGTAACGCCCGCGCTTGACGGCGGTCCGATCATTGCGCAGGCGGTGGTTCCCGTGCTGCCGAGCGACGATGAGCACCGCTTGGCCGACCGCGTACTCATTTACGAGCACCAAATCTATGCGCGTGCCGTCAAGGCGTGCCTGACCGGTGCTGTCCGCTGCGAAAACGGCCGGGCTGTGATGGACGACAAAACCTCGCTTTATCTGACATTATTTGCAAAGGTATAGGCCCATGGTTGGACAAAGAAAAAATACGCATGGTGCAGGCTCGACGATGCGCCGCTTGACCGAGCGGCAGCATGCGGCACGCGCCCGTCAAATTCGCGAAGCCCGCAGTATGAGTAAAGAGGAGCGCCGCAGCCGAGCCGGGGCTCACGCCGACTTGGCCCACCGCCAAGCCAGAGCGGGCGGCCCGCGCATTACGGGCCTTATTGTGGAAGAGTTGGGTAAGGCGCTGGCTACCGTACTCAAGCTTGACGGGCCGGCTGATGTGCTTATGAGCCGCTTTTTCCGCATGAACCATAAGCTGGGGGCGCGAGACCGCAGCATCATCGCCGAAGCGATTTTTTTCACGTTAAGACACTTGTCAACGATTGCCTGGCAGATGAAGCCCATTGTTCCGGCGCGTGCGCCGCGGCTGACGGCCATGGTGGCGTTAAGCCGCATCTACGGGCGGGACGCTTTGGATGAAAAAACGGTCGGCCACGATGCGGGGCCTCTAGATAATATCCTGCGTTCAAAACCTGAAAATGCCACCGCTTACGTGCAATCGGAGTTGCCTTACTGGCTTTATGATCGCTTGACTAAACAATTCGGCGAAGATGCCGGAGCGCTTTTTGAATCGATGAAAGAGGGAGCGCCTTTGGATTTGCGCGTCAATACGCTCAAGGCCAAGCGCGAAGAGGTGCTTGCGCAGCTCGCCGAACACGGCGTTGAAGCGGTTCCGACGCCGCTTTCGCCCGAAGGCATCCGACTTTCCTCGAAACCGGGCCTGACAAGTTGGCCTCTTTATAAGGAAGGCCTCATTGACGTTCAGGATGAAGGCAGCCAGTTGATTGCCCGTTTAGTGCAGCCGCGCCGCGGTGAAATGGTGTGCGACTTTTGTGCCGGCGCAGGTGGCAAAACGCTGGCGCTTGGCGCCATGATGCGCTCGACCGGCAGGCTTTACGCATTCGATGTCAATGAAAAGCGCTTGGCCGGGCTAACGCCCCGGATGCGCCGCGCGGGCCTAAGCAACGTGCACCCGATTGCCATCAAGAGCGAGCGCGATACGCGCGTGAAACGCTTGGCAGGCAAGTTTGACCGCGTGCTCGTCGATGCCCCCTGCTCGGGAACCGGCACGCTCAGACGCAACCCCGATCTCAAGTGGCGCATGAGCGAAGAGGAACTTTCGCGTATTAACGCCATTCAAGCGGACGTGCTGCGCGCTGCGGCCAAATTGGTGAAGTCGGGCGGGCGTTTGGTCTATGCGACGTGCTCCTTGTTGCGCGAAGAAAACCAAGCGGTGATTGAGGCTTTCTTAGCCGAGCATCCCGAATTTGAGCAGCTTGATGCGACCGACATCCTGCAAAAGCAGGGGATTGAGCTGCCGCAATGCACGCGCGATGAAGCGCCTTACTTTGTCATGGCTCCGCACCAAAGCGGCACGGACGGCTTTTTTGGGGCCGTTCTACAGAAAAAGTCGCAGAATCCGGCGCCGGTTTCGCGCTAGACTTAAACCTTACTGCAAGAAAGGAATCCTTTTTTCCTTTCTTGCCACATAAGGTATCCGTTGTATGTTTTCCGTTCCCAAGTCCTTGGCTGCGCTCTTGTCGGTATGTTCCATGGTCGGCCCCTTGTCGGCCAATACGTACATGCCGGGCTTAAGCTCGATCGGAGCGGAATTTGCCGTTTCCGAGGTGGCGACCTATCAGACGCTTTCGGGCTACCTCACGACCTTTGCCATTTCTTCCTTATTTGTCGGCGCCGTTTCCGATAGCCTCGGGCGGCGCGCCGTCATGATCGGCGGCATGCTCTTATATGCCCTTTCCTGTGCCATCTGCGCGCTAAGCCCGGGTTTTGAGGTTTTCCTATTCGGCCGCATCATGATGGGGTTATTTGCCTCGGCCGGAACGGTGCTTGCCATGGCTGTCACCCGAGACCTTTTCGAGGGCCGCCAAGCCCAGGAGATGACGAGCTTAATTGCCATCATTTTTGCTCTGGCGCCCGCCTTTGCGCCGATTATCGGCGGCTGGCTTGTGCTCTTGTGGGGCTGGAGAAGCGTCTTTTATTTCTTGGCGCTATTTGCTTTTTCGATGGCCGTCATCTGTTTCTTTTTCTTAAAGGAAACCCACCCGAAGGAAAAGCGTACGGCGTTTCATGTCGTCCCGCTCGTGACAAGCTACGCGAAGGCCATGACCAACAAGGCTTTTGCTGCGGGCGTTGTCTGTAACGGCTTTGTGTTCATGGGATCCATTTTGTTTTCCGCAGGAGCTCCAGATTATGTTGAAAACATCATGCAGATGGGCGTGACCGATTTCGGCTATTTGATGCTGCCTTTGATCGGCTTTTCCGTGCTCGGATCGGTCTTTTGTACAAAGCTGACAGCCCGTTTCGGTGATGTGAAGACCGTCAATTTGCAGATTCTGATGATGTACGGAGCGGGCATTATCGGCGTTTTGCTCAATTACGGCATGCATGTGCCTTATCCGCTTTGCCTATTTGCCGTGATTGTCTACAGCGTTGCCATGTCGGTCGTGCGGCCCATTATGACCGTTTTTAACTTGGATTACTTTCCAGAAAACCGGGGGATGGCTGCAAGCATTCAGCAGTTTTTCCAAACGTCGGCTTTTGCCATTTGCGCTGCCTTCTGGGTTCCTATCGTGATGGGAAGCGCCTGGAAGTACGATGCCGTGTTGCTTCTGTGCGGTGTGGTGGTGAGCCTTTGCTGGTGGATTGTTTTAAAGACAAGGCCCGGGTGCTTGCCGAAAGGTTTTGTGCCTAAGGATACGGCTGGCGGCCGGTAAAGAGGGGCGGTTTCAAAAGACAACAAAAAAGCTCGGAATTTTCCGAGCTTTTTCCAAGAAAGTGCTCAATTACTTGAGCTTCGTTTCCTTGTAAACAACATGCTTACGAGCAACCGGGTCGTACTTGGAAATTTCCATCTTACCCGTGCTGGTACGCTTGTTCTTGGTCGTCGTATAGAAGTGACCTGTTCCAGCGGTCGATTCTAACTTGATCTTTTCGCGATTACCCTTTGCCATGGTGAACTCCTATTAGATTTCGCCGCGGGCGCGGAGGTCCGCTAAGACCGCATCAATACCGAGCTTATCCACCGTACGGAGACCAGCCGCCGTCAAACGCAAACGAACCCAGCGGTTTTCGCTTTCGACCCAGAAGCGACGATATTGCAAGTTGGGCATGAAGCGACGCTTCGTTTTGTTGTTTGCGTGAGAGACGCGGTGGCCGACCATCGGCGCCTTGCCGGTGACTTGACACACTCGTGCCATCGCTAACTCCAGTAAAAAATTTTAAACAAAAACAACCCGACCGAAGTTCGATTCCTCACCTCGGTGGGTTAACGGTATCGAGCATTATACGCATCTGCCCCTATTAAAGCAACTCTCACGCTACAAACGGGTGTAGATAAATTTCTTTGGTTTTTCGTCAAATCACACCATAGTGCTGTTTAACGCGTTTCACAACCTCAGAATGCCACAGCCAACTTTCTTGTTTGGCTCTGAGAGTCAATAAGTATTGGGCCGTTTGCGGATCCCATCTCATCCCGGATTGTTTTAGTCGCCGGGAAATCGTGCATTGGAATAGCGTTCGCAGGCGTTGACGGAAGTCGGTAAACTATTGATCATGGCATCATTTCCTGTTTTTATGATTTAGACACTCATTAATTTAACAGGGTGATGCCATCTTTGCATACCGCTTCTTTGCGTTACCTTTTCTACTTCTTAATCACCATTTTCATTGTCTACTAGGGAGAATAATCGTCTATCGGGTTTACCCTAGATCTTCCCAAGAAAAAATGAAGAACCGAAAATTGGTATCTCATTGAAAAATCTAAAAGAAATGAACCTCATCGGAAGAGTTGGTTCAGACAGGAAAGGCTACTGGAAAATTCTTGGTTGATGTTTTTCTGATAAGGCACAGGGTGACTGAAAAGGTGGCTGAAAATTTGACGGATAGAGAAAGAAAAGTTTTAACGGCTCTGTCGAAAGATCAAGGCTATACGATGGCTAAGCTGGCCACCCTGAATTTTTGGATTTGGGCTTATTGAAAAAAAGGCAAAAGCCGAAAGGCTTTTGCCCAAACAAGGAGCAAGGAGAACGACTTACCCTAAGAAAATACCGTTAGCAACGAGCGTAACAACCATACCGACCATCATGGGGATCCATGTACGACGTACGATAGCCATGGGCGAAACCCCGGCTGCGCCCGCCACGGCAATAATGACGCCGGCAACCGGTGACATGGCGCGCAACATACCGGAGGCAAATTGCATCGGCGTAACCAACGAAGAAATAGTGCCGCCAAGGCCTGCTGCCACATCCGGAGCTAACGCGGCAAACGAGGAGTAAGCGCCGACGCCGGAACCGGTTAAGAACGTCACTAGGCCGACAATAGCAGCCAAGATGACCGTCATAAAGTTCGTGCCGGCATTAACGCCTTGAGCGGAATTAATCAGCAAATCAATCAGGCCGGAAGCGCGTAGTGCATTGGCAAAGAATTCAGCGCAGATAATGAGCGAGACAATGCCGGCAACGAGTGGTAGCAGAGCATTCATGACAATGCCTCCTTATTTAGTGAGAATATTGAAATCGGAATCGAGCTGTTGAAGCGCCTGGTCGACATTGGTTCGGAGTTGAACGGTTTTTTCTTTAAATTCGTTTAATTCCTTGGAAACTTCATCGAGCATGTGCTTGACTTCTGTCGGATTGGCGCTACCGGAAGTTCTGCGGTTTTTGAGGATTTCGCATGGATCCAGGCAAGCCTTAAACTCGGCTTCGCTCATCGGGCAGGTCGTGTCAAATCCCGGCATTTCCTTTGAGACCACCTCAGCGTAAAGGCGCGTCATCTCGTCGTATGGGAAAGTTAAGGGCAGAATGCCGTTTGCCCGTGCATAGCTCACCATACCGCTTGCAACGTGGTGGCCGACCCGGAAGGGTAAGCCGTATTCGCGCATGAGACGGTCGGCAATTTCCTGACTGCAAGTCCAGTCCAAGTTGATTTCTTCCAAGGCACGTACCTTATTCACGACCAAGGCATCGATAATCTTGTTAAAGCGTGCCAGGAGCTTTTCTGTAGCCTCTGCCAAGGCTGTATGAATTTTTACGGATTTGCCGTCAATCATGCCTGAGGGTACGTTGTGAGCACGGGTTATGACGGCATCGGCCTCGCCGACAACGTCGCTAGCGTTGCCACGGCAGCTAATGAGAAGTCCCGGGTTGCGCTTTTGCGGCATAGCAGAGGACACGTACGTGTTGCCGTTCCCTTCGGAGAGCAAAATCCAAGGACGGGGTTGTGCGTACTGCGTCATGATGTCGGCAATCATTTCGCCCAGATGAAGTGCAATGGAAGATTGAATTTGAGCAAACTCAACCGGCAGATCCACCATGCAAATCTGCGTTGCGTCAAAAGCGTTTCGTACCGGCGAATCAAAACCGAGATAACGAGCCATGGCGTTCCTGTCCAGTGGCCAGCCGGTGCCGTTTAAAACGCAAGCGCCCATGGGGCAGCGGTTTAAGCGCGGATAGAATTCCTGCAGTCTTGAGCGATCGCGCAGCAGGCCTTCAATGAAGCCCAACAGATAATGGGCGAATGTCGTCGGCTGAGCGGCTACGCCATTCGTGTAGGAAGGCATATAAGTGTCTTGGTTATGTTCGGCCAAGGCAATAAGTTTTTCGATGGTGGATTCCAGCGCTTGCATAACGGCAAAAAGATTGTCGCGCATGATGGCGGCCCGGAAAGTCGAGTGCATGTCTTGGCTTGAGCGACCGACGTGAATTTCGGTGACTTCCGCTGTTTTTGCTGCGGCAATAAGTTTCGGTTCGAAATCGATGACACGCTTGACGCGATTGGCCGGATCCTTACCGGAATCCAAAACTTCCGAGAGTGCTCGGGCCGACGTTAAAACCAAATCCGGTTTCAACAACCCTATCTCTTTGTTAATCAAAATGGTGGCCTTATTGATTTGGCCCAACCAATAAAACTCGTCACGAAGCATAGTTTTTCCTTTTTGAATTGCTGTCCAAACGAGTTTCCCACTGATATAGATCAATGGATAAGTAAAGAAGTGCAAGGGTAATTTGCTATTCGTGCAAATCACAAGGGACCTAAAACAGAGGCTAATGAACCGATTTCATGAAAGAGTTTCAGGATGGAACGCAATAAAAGGGCTCATTTGCTTGTTCATTTACTAATAAGCGTGTTGTGATAGCAGGAAACCGTCGACTGAGTTCTAAGCGCAAGAACAAACAAAATGGCGGATAAATATGTGTAGAAGAAGATTTTTACGCAAGAATAGTTTGAAGTTAACGCAAAATATGTCGATGCCATCTCCATAAAATAAAGAAAAAAAGGGAGAAATGTTGTGACCAATCGTGTGGACGACCTCAGAGCCTGGCAAATATTTATTACTTACGCCAAAACGGGCTCGCTATCTGCTTGTGCAGAAATTTTGGAATTGGAGCCGTCTTCGGTTTCAAGAACCATTGCGGCTTTGGAAAAAGGCATTGGGCAGGAGCTGGTGTTGCACAATAGTCGCCCCATGCAACTTACTGAAGTCGGTATCAGAGCAGTCAAACGCATTGAACCAATCTTGCGTGCTCATCGTAAATTTCTCGATACGTTGGCGAGTGATTCTGCCGCATTACAAGGGCATATCCGTCTTTCTGTTGCCCCGGGTTTCGCTACCCGTCGCTTGATGCCGTTTTTAACTGAGTTTGCCAACATCTATCCCAAAATTGATATTGATGTCGTTATTGGCTTGAAAGAACACGATATTGCGATGGGACGGTGTGACCTTGGAGTTCTCACCGGAGAACCAACGTTGCCGGATTTGGTTTACATGTACCGAGGACGCAATGTCTATTTGCCGGTTGCCTCGCCTCAATATGTCAGCACCCGCGGTATGCCGATTCACCCCTCGGACTTACGAGAACACACGGTATACGCCTACAGCGGTCCTGTTCGCCAAGAAACCAAGACACTTTGCCGAGGAAATGAGGAGATTTCTTTAAATCTTGAGCGTGTGGTACGCATGGCCGATATTACGACGATCCGGCAAGCGGTGTTGGCAGGTAACGGTGTCGGTCTTGATATTCCGCTTGTGCAAATTTGGGAAGACCTGGTGGCAGGACGCCTAGTTCCGGTCATGCCCGGATGGATGCGAAGGCCGGAGGATTGTTTCATTGTTTGCTCAAAAGACAACTGGCACTTTCGCCGCGTGCGTATTTTCCAGCAATGGTTTGCTAAGCGGATGAAGGAAACCTTTGATGGTTATGAGGATGCCGTTGCCGGTATCGTCGGGTTGCCTGCAAGGAAAGACTGTTCTTCCGAGGATGTATTCAATACTTCGGTTCGAAAGTCTAGCAGTAAAAAATAATTTGCATTTTTCGCAAAACTACTTTCCTCAAAATAAAAACAAATAAAACAATGGCTTAGATAACATAAAAGCATTCTTGTTCCAACACTGAGAGGAAAGAAAAAATGAGAAAAATTCTTTTGGCTGCGGTTTTGTCCGCAATGGGTGCCGTGCCTGCGATGGCCGCGCAAGTTGAAATGTACGGCTTAATTGACACCGGTTTGATGATCCAGAAAATGGGTGAAGACGATGCGACGGTCTCGATGGAGTCTGGTCAGCGTTCCGGTTCCCGTTTGGGATTTAAGGGATCCGAAGAAATCACGGATTCCTTGGAGGTCGGTTTCGTGTTAGAGCACGGCTTCGATGTAGATACGGGAGCGATGGCCGATGAAGACAAGTTCTTCAATCGTAATTCTTACATCTATGTTTCCGGTGATTATGGGACGTTGAAGTTAGGTCGTACCGGTGCCTTGGTGGGCGGCTGCAGCGGTAATATGTTTGCCGGCTCTGCGACACCTTTCGGCATCACGTGGAGTTTGGCGGGCGCCAACAAAACCATGCAAGGCTTGACATCTCGTGTAGACAATTCATTTACTTACAACACGCCCAAGATGGCCGGTTTTACTTTATATGCTCAATTTTCTAACGGCACGGAAGGCGATGATTACACGCGGGACGAAAAGGCAGAGCGCTATACGGCGTTAGGTGTGCGCTACAGTGCAGGCAATTTGGATGTACGTGCCGTGGTTGACCGCACTTTGGCGAACGGCCGTTTTGAAGATGGCGACCAAGTAACCGCCGGTATCACCGCTAACTATAAGTTTGATTTTGCGCGCGTCTATGCGGCCTATCAATACGCTGAAAATGTCGAGCGCTTCTCTAGTGGCGTTCCGTATCGTCCGAGAGACCTTGATCATTCACATGCCTTTTTGCTGTCGGCACGCGTACCGGTAGGCGGTGTTGAGCTCATGCCGCAAGTGGGTTATGTTGTGGCTGAAGGTGAGAACGGCGAAGACTATGACCGCTTGGGTTTGACGATGGGCGCAAGCTATGATTTGAGTAAGAACGTTGATCTTTATGCGGCTGCGACCTACGTCCGGTGCGGCCAAGACTTGAAGGATCGCCCTGAGGGCGATACGGCCTGGGAAGTGATCAGCGGTATTCGGTATTCCTTCTAAAAGGAGCAATAAATGAAAAAGCTACTGTGTAGTTTGTTGGTTTCCGGTTTGTTTTTAACCGGATCGGCTTATGCGTTGGAAAACACGGTAAAGCCCGAAGTTACGGACTTAGGGATTTCGAATCCGAAGACGGGCCTGATCGTCGGCAATTCCTATTCGTTTTATAACTGCGGCGTTCACAGCTACCTGCGCGGGTTAACGCGCGAAGCCAAGCAGCCGTGGAAGGCCCGCATTACAACCATCAGTTCGGCCATGCTCTCGTACCATAACGTTAAAGACTATTTGACGCCCGATAAGGAAATGGATCCTTATGCAAAGAGCAAGCCCATGTTCGATGTCGTTTTCTTGCAAGGCAACAGCAGCGAACCGATTAACGCCAAGCGCAAGGCAACATTCGAAAAGTATGTTGCCCAGCACGCCAAGACGATTCGCGAAGCCGGCGCCGTGCCGGTTCTCGTAGCCACTTGGGCCCGTCAAGATAAACCGCAAGACACTCGTGCTCTAGCTGATGAAACGATTAAAGCGGCTAATGCCAATCACGTTATGGTCTTGCCTGTCGGCTTGGCCTTTGCCGAAAGCTTAAAGCTTCGTCCCGACCTTATCATGCACCAAGAAGATAAAAGTCATCCGACGGCTGCAGGCTCCTACCTTTACGGCGCCATGATGTATTCGGTGCTGTTTAAAAAGAGCCCCGAGGGCTTTAAGTATCAAGGCGGTTGCGAGAAGCCGTTGAAAGAAGCGGATGTTAAACATCTGCAAAGCGTGGCTTGGAAGACCGTGAAGGAATTCTACGGCTGGTAGACCGGTACATTGTATGGGCAGCCGTTACGAAAAACCTACTTAAATAGGCCTAGATATCACCAAAATATCTACTCATTAGCGGCTTCCCTTCCTCCATCATCGAGATCAGTTTCGCTTCAGATTGCTCCAAAGCCAGCGCTCATCCCTCACTGAAGCACACTCTTGCGAGAATCCTTCAGGCCTGCCTCAGGTCTTGTTCCGAGTTTTCTCCCTTTCTCGGCAGGCAAAGGCGTTCACCGTGTAACTCACGGCACCACCGGGCTCATGAAAATCAGCCCGGCTGCTCGGTATATCATTTCAAATTGATCGCCGTATTGAAGTCCCGGTTCTTGATCTCCCGGCCGCAATGCGGACATTGCCAGTGTCGGTCTGACAGCGTTAAGCCCTCGTTCTTCTTGCCGCAGTACCCACATGTTTTCGAGCTCGGGTAAAAGCGGTTTGCCACGATCTCGCAACCTCGTTGCTAGGCTTTGTACATCAACTGACGTCGGAATTCATAAAATCCGACATCGGCTATGCAACGCGACAGTTTCCCGTTCTTGAGCAGGCCGCTCACATTCAGATCTTCTATCACTATCCTCGAGAAACTGGTTGTTAAATAGTTCGTTAGCTGGTGCAAGGCATTTTGTCGGTAGTTGAAGATCTTGCGATGCAGCTCGCCAATCGCCAAGACGACCTTGACCCGGTTTTTACTGCCTTTTTCACTGCGGGCGAGCTTTCTTTGCAGACGCCTCAGCTTCGACAGACTCTTCCTTAACGGCTGCACCGCCGCAAACTCTTTGTGGTTCGACAGCACCGCCAGTGACTTCACCCCCAAATCCACTCCCACCGTGCCTTGGTTTTTGGCAGGCTTTAAGTGGCTCAGGTCAGCCAGTTCACACGACAGGCTCGCGCATGCGCACCCAACCCAGTTTCGGAATACGAATGCGTGAACCTTTGACTTGAAAATGATCGTTGGAAATCGTAAAGCTATCCGAGACGTATTTCTTTTTGTACTTCGGATACTTGAAGTGCTCGGGATTTTTCCAGGAATTCGCAAAAGCTTGCCCTAACTGAATGATGGCCATTTGCACGGCACATTTGGTCACCTCCAGCATCCACGGAAACTGATCGTACTTTATCTCATTGATCTTACGGCGAACGCTGTATTGGCTCGGCTTCCCAACGCCTGAGGGTCGAAATTGAGGCACCTAATTCGACAGCGGCTTTCCAATGCTATAAAACCGATTTATATAAATAGTGTTAGATGGTTTTAGATAGGTTTATTATGGCAGTTATGAGCCCTCAGATCCCCTCTTGCCGGGGATCTGCATTTAGGCTTTGTTGATTTTGGTCGCCGGCTTTCCGCTATAGCCGTAGCGGTTGCGGCTTGCCCAGACAAGCGAGCTGCTTAAGACAAAAGCGCAAAGCTCGGCAACGGGTACCGATAGCCACAGGCCGATCTCGCCGATCAAAAGAGGAAGCCCCTCGATGCAGGCAATCATAAAAACAAACGTGCGGGCAAAGGAGATGATGCTCGCGCGCTTTCCGTCGCCAAAGGCTGTGAAGATGTAGGCCGCAAACATGTTCGGGCACATAAAAAGTAGCGATAGGGCAAAAATCCAGAAATTATCTAAAAGCAGCTGGTACACGGCCGTTCCGGGAGCCGAGAAAAAGGCAAGCACCGGTTGGGCGCAAACAAGACACGCCACATAAGCTCCCAGTGAAAAAAGCCCGATGATTTTCAGACTGTTCGTAACCACCTTATGCAGTTGCGTCCAATTTTGTTCGCCGTATTTAAAGGAAATAATCGGATTGGTCGCTTCACAAAAGCCGTAGAAAATGCAGTTAAAGACGTAAGTGGCGTAGGAAGCAACAGTGAGGGCAGCCACGCCATCAATGCCGAGCCAATGCAAAAAGGCGGCATTAAAGAAAAAGAGCGTCACCGATCCCGATAGATTGCCGACCATTTCGGCAAAACCGCTTCGCACGGCACCCGTGATCGCCAGCCACTCGGGCTTAACCCATAACAGTCGAATCGGGGCATTGGGACGGGCAAAGAAGATGAGCGCGGCGGCAACGCTCACAATCCACGATAAAACGGTCGCCACGGCAGCGCCGGTCATTCCCCAAGGGATCGGTCCCATCAAGACAATATCAAAGACGACGTTGGTTAGGCCCGAGCAAATGGCCACCACCAGACCGACTTTGGGGTAGCCGGCGACCGTAAAGAATGTTTGCGCCGTCAAGCTCAATAACAGAAACGGCAGCCCCAGCAGGGTAATGATTTGGTACTCCCGGGCGTATTGCATCTGTTCGGGTTCAACGTTTAAAAATAGCAGAATGTCTTCCAAGAAAAATAGCCCGACGCAGGCCAAAATAATGCCGATGACAACGTTGGCGTAAGCGATGGTGGAGAAAGCCCGGTCGGCATCTTTAGAGCGCCTGGCCCCCAAGCGGCGGGAGACGACGGAACCGCCCCCGGCCGAAAGCATCATGCCGATTGCCGAAAGAAAACCCGAAAGCGGGAAGATCATGTTAAGCGAGGCCAGCGCGACCGTTCCCATGTAATGGGCGATGAGCACGCCGTCGGCGACCACGTAGCTCATGATAAAAAGCGACATCATCATGCGCGGAAAGGCAAAGCGCAGGTGGCTCGCGATGGTGAAGTCCTGCCCGAGAATCGATTCAGAGGCTCGCATATTACTCCTGAAAAACAATACGCTAGAAGTCTATGAGGCAGCTGCCAAGGTGTCAATGTCGGATTGGTTATTGAACAATATGCTTTTCCGGCATAGATATCGTCGCGTGCTCAGCGGTGCAATTTTGAGTACACTGTGAATCCTTGAAATAGAGATAAAAGGAACGCATCAGCATGCAAGTGTATTTGGCTCAGCCGCGCGGCTTTTGCGCCGGCGTTAATCGTGCCATCGCCATCGTGGAGAAGGCATTAGCCGTTTATGGTCGGCCGATTTATGTTCGGCATGAAATCGTGCACAACAAGACGGTTGTCAATGAGCTTAAGGCGAAGGGTGCCATCTTTGTTGAGCACTTAAGCGAAGTGCCCGACGGTGCCACGGCGATTTTGTCGGCCCACGGCGTGCCGCAGTCCGTGAAAGACTATGCGGCAACGCGCAACTTGCGCATTTTCGATGCGACCTGTCCGCTTGTGATGAAAGTGCACCGCGAAGTGATCAAGATGCATCGTGAGGGGCTTTCCGTTGTCGTGATCGGGCACAAGGGGCACGCCGAGGTGCAAGGCACGATGGGTCAGGTGCCCGGCAATATTTTCCGCGTCTACAGTAACGAGGAAGTCGATGCTTTGCAGGTTCCCGATCCTCAAAAGGTAGGCTATGTGACCCAGACGACACTTTCGGCCGATGAAACCAAGGAAGTGATTGCGCGGCTTAAATCGCGCTTTCCTATGATCAAGTCCTTGTCGGCAGCCGATATTTGCTACGCAACGCAAAGCCGGCAGGAAGCGGTCAAAAAACTCGCTGCACGCGTGCAGCTTGTGCTCGTGATCGGTTCGAGTACGAGCTCGAACTCGCGTCGGCTGCGCGACATTGCCCAAAAGGCGGGCGTGAAAGCCTTCTTAATTGATAGCGCCGAAGATATTGAGCCCAGCTGGTTTGACGACATTGAGCGTTTGGGGCTCACGGCGGGCGCTTCGGCCCCCGAGCACTTAGTGCAGGGAGTTGTTGAATTTTTGAAAAAACGTTCTGCAGTTTCCGTGATTACCATGGAAGGAACGGCCGACCGGATTGCCTTCCCGCTGCCGGCCGGACTCTAAGCGAAGGATTGATCATGGCAAAAGATAAACACCAAAGTGCCACGCCGGCCACGGATTGGCTCAAGCAGCACAAGATTTCGTTTGAACCGCTGTCTTACGAGTATGTGGAGCACGGCGGCACGGCCAAAGTGGCCGAAGTGTTCGGGTTGGACCATCACTTGGTCGTTAAGACGCTCATCATGGAAGACGAGCATGCCAAACCCTTGGTGATTCTGATGCACGGCGACTGCGAGGTGAGCACGAAAAACTTGGCTCGCCAAGTCGGCTGCAAGCACATTGCCCCCTGTAAGCCGGAGCAGGCCCAGAGAAATAGCGGCTATCAAGTGGGCGGCACCTCGCCTTTCGGCACGAGAAAGCGGATGCCGATTTATGTGCAAAAAACCATTTTGGAGTTGCCGGAAATCTACATTAACGGCGGCCGGCGCGGCTTTATCGTCAAGATTGATCCGGCTGTGCTCGTTGATCCTTTGGGTGCCAAGCCTGTGGATTGCGCCAACGCCGATTAGCCAAAAAAATCCGGCCGAAAAGGCCGGAAAAATAGCTGCTTGGGATTTTGAAGGAAGAAAATGCTCAGCTATTGTTGAAAACGAATTTTGACGATGCGTTGGTTAAGCCAAGTGCCGAGCCAAGGCAAGCGGGCAAAGAAATAGTAAATCCCCCAGCGGGCAGGGGCTTTTTCAATGAGAAGCCTGTCGCCGACCCAACTAAGCCTTGAATCATAGGATTCGATATCGCGGCTATGCCGGACGGTCCACTGAAAGCGTGCGCCGTTTTTGACGGCATCGTGTAAGCGTTGGTTGTGCGCCATGAGCGGACATAAAGCTTCCAATAGCATCAGAGCGCCCGGAAAGCGTGACGCTAAAAGGCTCAACCAAGCCCGCACTTGAGCCTCCGAAAAATACATCGATAGACCTTCGGCGATCATGAGAACGGCTTGATCGGCTTCTTTGACGATTTTTTCGCACCATTCAGGTTTCAAGACGTCGGCCGCGATGGTGTGCACTCTCGGATCCGCGTTGGCTAGCAACGACTCTCGCAGCGCCATGACTTCCGGTAAGTCAATCTCGTACCAAGCGGCAAAGGGCAGGCGGCTCAAGCGAAAAGCCCTCGTATCCAATCCGGCACCCAAATTAATGACGATGCTTTGCGGGTGCTTTTCTATAAAATCGGTCACCTCTTCGTCAAAAATCACGGTGCGGCAAGCGGTGCCGACTTGCGAGAGCTTGGCGTTTTGAAAGTCGGACGTGTCCGGCTTGAGCCGGTTCATGAGCTCTTCGGCCAAGCGGTCTTCAAATAGAGGCTGCGCGTGCCGCGACTCCATCGCCCGCGCCCAGACCGGAATGATGAGCGTTTGCGAAACGGCGGAAAGATGATCGATATCCATGCTTTATATGCTAATGAGAATCATTATCGTTCATTCTATAAAAAAATATTCAATAGAGCAAATGCAGCAACGCCTGCGAAGGCAGGCGTGCTTTTCGGTTAAAGGTCGGCGGCGGCTTCTTTAAGCTGCCAGCGAGGCTTAACGCTAAACTTGAGGTTTTTGAAGTGGCGGGCGATCTCTTCATCGCTCATGTGCTTGATGCGGGCAAGGCCCGCAGTGGCAATCATGGCTCCGTTATCCGTGCAGAGCTTAAGCGGCGGGAAAAAAACTTTCATGCCGCGCTTGGCGGTTTCGGCCCTGAGGCGCTCGCGCAGCTGCTTATTGGCACTCACGCCGCCTGCGACTACCAGGGTTTTCATTTTTTGTTGCTTGAGGGCTTTAATTGCTTTGGCGGCGAGGACATCAACGACAGAGTCGACAAAGCCTCGGGCGAGATTGGCGCGGAAGGTTTCGTCTTCGGCATCAGGTGCTTTTTGCACCGCTGTGAGCACGGCCGTTTTCAAGCCCGAAAAGCTCATGTCCAGGTTGGGCGAGTGCAGCATCGGGCGCGGCAACTCAATGGCACCGCTTGTGCCTTTTTCGGCTAAAGCGGAGACGCCTGGGCCGCCCGGGTAGCTCATGCCGAGTAGCTGCGCGGTCTTGTCGAAGGCTTCGCCCACGGCATCGTCAAGCGTATCGCCCAGGAGCTCGTATTCGCCGAAACGGGTGACCTTCATGATTTGCGTATGTCCGCCCGAGACGAGCAAGGCAATAAAGGGAAATTGCGGCGCCGGATCCGCGAGCAAGTTCGCAAGCAAATGCCCTTCCATGTGGTGCACGCCGATTACCGGGATGTCAAGCGCAAAGGCAAGCGCATGAGCAACGCTCACGCCCACCAAAAGCGCTCCGGCCAAGCCCGGTCCCTGCGTCACGGCAATCGCTTGCAGGTTCGCTTTGGTCTTGCCGGCCTCTTCGAGCACTTGTTCAATGAGGGGAATGACGCGGCGGATGTGGTCGCGGCTGGCAAGCTCAGGCACCACGCCGCCATAGAGACGGTGCATGTCAATTTGGGTATGAACCGCATGCGCCAAAAGGCCTTGACGGTCATCGATCAGGGCTACGCCGGTTTCATCACAGGAAGACTCAATGCCGAGAACTAACATAAAATTAAAAAATCTATTAAAATCAGTGTGTTGTCAATTTTCAAAAGACGAATTGCAAAAAATCGCGCCTGAAAATTTCCTTTTAGGCGTATTTTATGCGAAAATGTGCAACTTTCGGAGATCGTATCGAGCACTCCTAGAGGGATTTTGCTCGCGATCAGATCGGTAAATCATTACCGCAACCCATTTTTATACAGGTAAGGTGCCTGATGCCCACTATTCGTGTTAAAGAAAACGAACCGTTTGAAACCGCCCTTCGCCGTTTCAAGCGTACCATTGAAAAGAGCGGTCTGTTGACCGAATTGCGTGCCCGTGAATTCTATGAAAAGCCCACGGCCGAACGTAAGCGCAAGAAAGCTGCTGCCATTAAGCGTCACTACAAGCGCTTGCGCAGCCAAATGCTTCCCAAGAAGCTCTACTAATTTCGGGTGAGACCCTGGTAGAGTGTCTGAAACGTGACACTCTGCGAGACCTGCTTTGTGCGGGTCGAGATCACGCGTGCATTCCTCTATCGCTAAAAGAGTGTTGCACGCGTATTTTTTTACCGAGGAAGAAATGACGATTAAAGAACAAATCATGGCTGATATGAAAGCTTCGATGAAGGCTCACGATGCGGCTCGTCTGAGCGCGATCCGCATGTTGATGGCCGCCGTCAAGCAAAAGGAAGTGGATGAACGCGTTCAGTGCGGCGATGCGGAAATTACCGCGATCATCGCCAAGCTCGTGAAGCAGCGCCGCGACTCTATCGAACAATACGTGGCCGGCAACCGCCAGGATTTGGCTGACAAAGAGCAGGCTGAAATCGACGTCTTTTCCGCCTACTTGCCCAAGCCCCTGAGCGAAGAAGAAATCCACGCGATTATCGACGAAGCAATTGCGGCCGTCGGCGCCACCGGGATGGCGGCCATGGGCAAAGTCATGGGCGCGGTCAAACCCAAGGTGATGGGTCGAGCCGATATGGGCAAGATCTCTGCCATGATCAAGCAAAAGCTCACGGCATAATCGGCTGAGGCTATTTTCTGATGATTCCCGAGAGTTTTATTGAGGAAGTCCTTTCGCGCACCGACATCGTTCAGGTGATCGGCCGGTACGTGAAGCTGCAGCACAAGGGCGCCAACTGGATGGCCTGCTGCCCCTTTCACAAGGAAAAGACTCCCTCGTTCTCGGTGAACCCGTCCCGCCAATTCTTTAAGTGCTTCGGCTGCGGCGAGCACGGAACGGCCATTACGTTTCTCATGAAATATAAGGGCCTGAGTTTTCCTGAGGCAATTAAAGAATTGGCCGATGATTTGGGCATGGAAGTGCCCGAAGATCCGAAAGCAAAAAGCCGCCAAGCGCAAGCGAAGACGCTCACCGACTATTTGGCGCAAGCAGCGGACTTTTACCACCAAAATCTCTTTCATGAGCGCGCCGCCATCGAGTACCTAAAAGGGCGCGGCATCACCGAGGCCACGGCTAAAAAATTTCTCTTGGGCTTTTCCCCGTCTGGCTGGCAGGGGCTCGAAGCGATTTTCAAGGGCGAAGCCTACAACAATGCCCGCCTGGAAGAATGCGGCCTGGTGATCAAAAAAGACGACGGCCGGCGCTACGACCGTTTCAGAAGCCGCGTGATGTATCCGATTCGCAACCCGCGCGGCCAGGTAATCGGCTTTGGCGCCCGCACTATGGTGCCGGGCGAGGAGCCGAAGTACTTGAATTCGCCCGAGACGCCGGTTTACCACAAAAGCTTGGAGCTTTACGGGCTGTTTGAAGCACGGGAGGCCATCCACAAAAAGGGGCGCGCCATCGTCTGCGAAGGCTACATGGACGTGATCCAGATGTCACAGGCCGGATTTGAGGAAACCGTGGCCGCGTTGGGCACCTCCATTACGCCCGAGCACGTCAAGAAGCTTTTCCAGCTCTCGGACCTGGTGTATTTTTCCTTTGACGGCGATGCGGCGGGCTTTAAGGCGGCACGCCGGGCGATGGAATCCACGCTGACGATTATCAGCGATACGCAAAAGGCTTGTTTTGTCATATTGCCCCAGGATGAAGATCCCGACAGCCTGATCAAAAAGTCTGGCCCCTCGGCCTACGAGGCGCAGCTGACGGCTGCGTATCCGCTGTCGAAATTTTTTGTCATGGACATCATTCGCGAGGTCGCCCAGGGTCGGGGCCTGCGTACGGCCGAGGAGCGCGCCGAAGCGATCGCCATTGCCAAGCCGCTGCTTTTGCGCATGACGGCCCAGGCTTTGCGGCAGATGCTCGTGCAGGAATTTTCCGCTGCCTTGCGCATGGATCCGAACGAGCTGGCAGCGCTTTGCGGAATCGCGCTCGTCAAAGAGGCTCCCGCGAAGACGGTGGCGCCGCGCTCTTTCACAGGCTACGGGCGCGATGCCAATCAGGGCGAGCGCTTTCATCGGCCGGTGCGCGCCGTCACGGCCGGCCCGGTCTTTGCCAACATCAAACGCCGGCTTTTGCAGTGCTTGCTCACGCACCCGAAGTGGCTGATCAAGTATTCCTCACAAATCGAGGATGAGCTTTTGGATGCCGTTGATGAGTATGAAGAGGCGATCGTGAAAATTTGGCGCTTGGCCGTTGACCATGCGCAGAAGGCCCAAGACGCTGAGAGCACGCTCACCACGGGCTACCTCCTTTCTTTTTTGCAAAACGATCCGCAGTACGAAATGCTCGCCGATTTGGTGAGCCAGGAGTCGCTTTTGGAAACGAACGAAGGCGTGGCCGACTACGAGATCAAATGCGCGTTCTTAAAGCTTGAAAAGGCTCGGCTTGATGCGACGATCACGGAAATGTTGGCCATGGAAGAGCGCGGCGATCCGGTCGATGCCAAGTTCTTGGAAAGACTTTTTAAACGCCGCCAAGCGATTCACCAGTCGCTTGTCGAGCAGAGCACGCAGGCGGTGGATATGGTGATGGATGCTACGTTAACTTAATGCGAAACAGCTAGGGATATTAGCGTAATTACGGAGAAATTGATCCTCGATTTCGGGTCTTAAAAGCTTCTATAATTAAATTTCGGTGAGTGAAAAGTCGACTCCCTAAGAGTTGTTTCCAATAATAAGAAGATCGCTTTTTGCTCGAATCTTGTCTCTGACCCCTCAGCTTTTATGCGGTCGATCACCTTGTTGTTTCCGATGGAAATGTCGGACTGAAGTGGTGTTGTTTATGGTGACACGAAAACGCAAAACCACCAAAAATGAAAAATCCTTGTCGGTCAATTCTGCCGCGGCCGAAGCAACCATTGATATCTTATTTGACCAGCCTGCACCGGTGAAAGCGCCGGATACACGCCACCTTCCGAAGGCAAGCAATGCCAAGTCGAAAGCAAGCCGCTTGAAACGCTCTTTGGAAAAAGCCTACAGCGAAGAGGCCAACACCGAGCGTTTGCAAAAACTGCGCGAGCTTATTGTCAAAGCCAAAAAAGACGGCTATGTGACCTATGAGGAGCTTGCCGACGTTATTCCGGAAAATAGCAACGAAGACGAAGCGGTAACACAGCTTGAGCATGCCTTTCGCTTTTTAGGCATCCAGGTGCTTGAGGAAGCGCCCTCCGATGATGTGATTTTGCTTAACGACTCGCCCCTGGCGCTCGTGGGCGATGACGATGAAGATGACGAGGAGGACGTGCTGTCGCTTGTGGAAAGCGACGTCTCGCGCACCTCTGATCCGATGACCATTTATACGCGTGAGATGGGAGCGGTGCCGCTTCTTACGCGCGAAGAAGAAGTGGCCATTGCCAAAAAGATTGAAGACGGATTTCAAGCGGTGATTGAGGCCGTTGCCGATTGCCCGGTGGCTTTGGAAGCGCTCATTAAAATGGCCCATAGCCTGCAGCAAGACGAGGTGAGCGTGGAAGCCTTTGTCGACGGGGTGACCGACGACACCATTGATTTGATTGAAGACGAAGCGCAAAAGACCGAATCCGACGAAGTGGCCGAAGTTGAGGACGAAGACGATGCAGACGATTCGGCCGAATTTTCCATCGGCGCCTCGGCCATGAGTTCCGAGCAGCTTCAAGAGCTCAAGAGCCGTTCGCTTGAAGTGATGGCAACCTGCGAGGGCTACTACAAGGCCATGACGAAGCTGCCTGTGGAAAGCCCGCAGTACTACGCTTTGGAGTCGGCCGTCAAAAAAGAGCTCTCGGTGTTGCGTTTTACAAGCGGCACGGTGAGAACGCTCTCGGACTTGATGCACGACAAGGCCGAGGCCTTCAGGCGGCTCAATGCCAGCCTGTCGCGCCTGATGGTGGATGTGGCGGGAATGCCCCGGGCCGATTTCAACAAAGTCTACAAGCAGCTGTCATCCGATCAGGCGCTGCTAGAGCGCCTGGCTGAAAGCGACAAGCCTTACGCCGAAGCGATTAAGAAGAATTTGCCGGCCCTAAAGAGCCTGCAAAACGAGTATTGCCGTTTCTTGAAAGAAGTCCGCTTGCCGCTGCCGCGGCTCAAGGAGCTTTACGCGCAAATGGAGCGGGCTGAAAAATCGGTGCAGGATGCCAAAAATGAAATGATCAACGCCAATTTGCGTTTGGTGATTTCCATTGCCAAGCACTATCTTAATCGCGGCCTGCAATTTCTCGACCTGATCCAAGAGGGCAATATCGGCCTGATGAAAGCGGTCGATAAGTTCGAGTACCGTCGCGGCTATAAGTTCTCGACCTATGCCACTTGGTGGATTCGCCAAGCGATCACGCGAGCCTTGGCAGACCAGGCACGCACGATCCGCATCCCGGTGCATATGGTGGAAACGATCAATAAGCTGCTGCGCATTCAGCGCCAGTACCAGCAAGAGCACGGCAAGGAGCCGACGCTTGAATATTTGGCCAAGCAGGTCAATTTGTCCGAAGAGCGCGTGCGCACGATTTTGCGTGCTCGTCGCGAGCCGGTCTCCATCGATACGCCGATCGGAGACGAAGATGACTCCCATCTGATTGATTTCATTGAAGACAAGGATACGCCGAGTCCCTTGGACAATGCCCAGGAGGAAAACCTCAAAAAGGTTATCCATGAGGTGCTGGCTTCGCTTTCGCCGCGCGAGGCAAAAGTGCTCATGCTGCGCTACGGCATCGATACCAATACCGAACATACGTTGGAAGAGCTCGGCAAACAATTTGTCGTGACGCGCGAGCGCATTCGCCAGATCGAAGCCAAGGCGCTCAGGAAATTGCGCCACCCGAGTCGGGCCAATAAATTGAAGGGATTTTTGGACGGCAACCTAGCCGATAAAAAACTTTAATTTTTGATCTAGATCAAAAAACTAAAAGGCTTGGTGATTTTTTTCGCACCAAGCCTTTTTTATAGTGTATCTTAAGTAGTTTGCAGTCGGTGTAAAGGTCTTTCGTCTTATCAGACGAGCACGGTGTATGTCTATTTTCTTCTGAGAACCGATTCCGACTGGTTAAATTTGTTGTTGATCTCCATTGTACCGATTTTCAACGGGATAAGACAATTCGTGATGTCGGTGCGGAGAGCGTCGGCGTGAGCCGGCGCAGAATGTGTTCATCGAAGCTTCGTACCAAGAAGGGGCTTGTGCGAAACTTCGCTTTGGAAATCGTTTCGGTCCACCGTGAGGCGTCTGAAAAAGGTGTGCGGTGCTTCGGGAGTGTGCTTTGCTGGAATGGGTGTTATCAGCCTGCGTGTTTGAAGAGAAAGCAGGTCGCGGACATCGGTCCGGGTTCTCCGGCAAAGCGCGGTTGTCATTCCGGGAAGCTGCCACCATGCTGTCAGGCGTTAACGCGGCCGATTTTTCATGTATTTAATTGAACAATGATGAAGAAAGCTACTGCTGCTAAAACGGCTAAGCCGCGCACTCGCGCTAAGAAGACGGCTCAAACCGGGCTCGCTGACAAGCGCGTGCGTGAAAGCGGGGCGATGCCTGCCGAGCAAACACTCGAAGATGCCGAATTGTCTTCTTGGCTGCAATCGCGCAAAGATCTCGATTTGCATTTGAACGGGGACTTGCAGATTCAAGAACCCGAGGAGTATTCCGACGAGGGCTCGGACGCCGAAGAGTTGGAAGAGGAGATCGAGCAAATTGAAAGCTTGGTCGACGAAGACGGCGATGCGGATTTCGGCGACGACCAGCCGCTGACTCTGGATGCGGAGCCGAAAAAGCGCGGCGGTAAAAAGCGCAAGGATCCGATTGCGGAGTTGATGCCGATGCAGCCGGCGCAAGAAGAAGGAGCCGAAAACGGCTACCGCCAGCTCGTGCGCATCGGCCGTTCACGCGGCTGGGTCACCATTGCGGAAATTAACGACTTGTTGCCCGAAAGTGCCTTGCGCAGTGAAGAGGCGCTCACGGAAATTACTTTAGGCTTGGGCCGCTTTGGCGTTCAAGTCTTTGACCAAGCGCCCGACGATGATACGATGGCGCTGCTTGCCGAACAGCAGGCAACGGTCGATGACGATATCGATGAAGAAGATGCCGCCACGATTTTGACGCCGGAAGAATCGGCCGGTTTGTCCAAGGATCCGTTGCGGGCCTACCTGCGCGGGGTCGGCAGCCACAAGCTTTTGACTCGTGAAGGTGAAATCGAAGTCGCCAAGAGTATCGAGCAGCACCGTGCCCGCTTGGTCCAGGTGGTGCTTCTTTCTCCGCTTTCAATCCAAGAGCTTTTGAATTGGGCTGAGAAGGTTCGCGAGGGTACCGAAGCCATTGATAATGTGATTGACGGCTTTACCGATGTGGCCGAGGATGATCCCGAGGATGATTCGGGCGACCTCAATACCGATATCGGTGCGGCGGCCATGACCGTTGAGCAGCTCAACGAGATGAAAGAGCGCGCGCTGGAAATGTTTGATCGTTTGGGCGGCTATTTGCAAACCCTGCGCGAGAGCTTCGGCAAGCCCGAGCGTGCCGCCGAGTTTGCCTGTGCCCGGAAAAATATCAACGATGAATTGTCCATCGTGCGTTTTTCCGTGAAAACGGTGACGCACTTAGCCGACGTGCTCTCCGAGCATATGGCCAAGGTCACGGAAACGATGTACGCCATGCGCGATGTTTTGGTCAACAAGGCACATATGCCTCAAGAGCGCTTCGTGCAGGGATTTAACACCCGCTGCACGGACCCGAAGTGGCTTGACGATGAAATCGCGGCCCAGCAGCCCTGGAGCGAAGCGCTTGCCCGTCAACGCGGCGTTTTTGAAGAACTGCAGGCCCGCCTGCAGGCGCTTGCCGTAGAAGCCAGCTTGCCGATTTCCGAGCAGCGCGATTTGCACCGCTCGATGACGGTGGCCCAGGCAAGCCTTTCAAAGGCTAAAGCCAAGATGATTGAAGCGAACCTGCGTTTGGTGATCTCCATTGCCAAGGGCTACGTCAACCGCGGCTTAGCCATGCCCGACTTGATTCAAGAAGGCAATTTGGGCTTGATGAAGGCCGTTGACAAGTTCGAGTACCGTCGCGGCTATAAGTTCTCGACCTATGCCACTTGGTGGGTTCGCCAGGCTGTCACCCGCGCGGTGGCCGATTATGGCAATACGATCCGCATCCCGGTGCACATGACCGAGTCTTACAACAAGATCCGCCGCATCAAGCAGAAGTATCTGCAAGAAAACGGTAAGCAGCCTTCGGACAATGAGTTGGCTGAATTGTCGGGCGTGCCGCTTTCGAAAGTGCAGTTGCTGATTCAAGCCATGCGCGGGGTGGAGTCTATTGACGCACCGATCGGCGACGATGAAGATGCGACCAAGCTCGACTTCGTGCGCGGCGATGAGGACCTTGATCCGCAACGCCGGTTTATGGTGACGGCCATGGAAGAGGAAATTCGCAAGTCGCTTGACCGTTTGACCGAGCGTGAAGCCACGGTGCTTCGCCTGCGCTACGGCATCGGCACGAGCCATGACCATACGCTCGAAGAGGTCGGCCGTTCCATGGGACTGACTCGTGAACGCGTGCGCCAGATCGAAAGCGCGGCCATTCGCAAGTTGCGCAGTCCGGACTTTGCCGAGCGCTTGCGCGACTATATCCAAATTCAATAATTCAACTTTTTATTGATGGAAAAGCCACTGACCGTCCCCGAGGCGATAGTGGCTTTTTTCGTAAAAACGATGACACCTCTAAATCCCTGGCGCTTTTGCGTAGCGCCCATGTTGGACTGGACAGACAAACACTGCCGCTATTTTCACCGGCAGCTCTCGCGCCATGCCCGGCTCTATACGGAGATGGTGACAACGGGCGCCATTATTTTCGGCGATCAGCACCGACACCTCGACTTTAACCGCGAGGAGCACCCGGTGGCTTTGCAACTTGGCGGCAGCGACCCGGCCGATTTGGCCCGTTGTGCCAAAATAGCCAAAGAGTGGGGCTACGACGAAATTAATCTCAATTGCGGCTGCCCGAGCGAGCGCGTGCAAAGGGGATCATTCGGCGCCTGCCTGATGAATGAACCCGAGCTTGTAGCCGATTGCTGCAAGGCGATGCTCGATGCGGTGGACCTTGATATTACCGTTAAACACCGTATCGGTATCGATAAGGTGCAAGATTACGGGTTTGTTCAGCATTTTGTCGGCACCTTGTTTGACGCAGGCGTTCGGACTTTTATCGTGCATACGCGCAATGCTTGGCTTAAAGGATTAAGTCCCAAGGAAAACCGCGAAGTGCCCCCTTTGAGGCGGGAAGTGGCTTTTCGCCTCAAAGAGGATTTTCCCCAAGCAACGATTGTCATCAACGGCCAGGTGGAGGATTTGGCAACGGCTGAGACCCTTTTGGAGAAAGTCGACGGCGTCATGATGGGGCGTGCGGCCTATAAAAATCCGTGGGTGCTAAGTGAAGTGGATGCCAGGCTTTTCGGCGATGAGCACCGGGTGCCCACGCGCGAAGAGCTCATTGATTCGATGACGTTGTACCTTGAACGCGTAGCGCCGACAGACGTGCATGCGACTCGCGCTACCGCGAAAGCCATGATCGGGTTGTTGACCGGTTTGGCCGGGGCCCGGTTTTATCGTCGAACGCTTTCGGATCCGGCGGCGTTTGCCGCCACGGGTACCGGGGTGCTTAAAGCGGCGTTAGCCAGCGCCGGGTGGGCAGAGCGTCTCACCGACGATCGGCGCGACGATGATGAATTTTAGGTTGTGAATTAATGTTGGCTTAATGCGAATTGATCGCATTAACGTATAATCTTTGAACAATTTTGAGACGCCTGAACGAGGAATGTTATGAAAGTTTTGGTTGCCGTAAAGCGCGTTGTCGATTACAACGTGAAAGTTCGGTTAAATGAGTCAGGAGTGCCAGATACGGCATCGGTGAAAATGTCGATTAACCCTTTTGATGAAATCGCCACGGAGTGCGCGGTTCAGTTAAAGGAAAAAGGCATTGCGAACGAAGTGGTTGCCGTGACGGTGGGGCCGGCTAAGAGTTTAGATACGCTGCGAGTGGCCATGGCCATGGGGGCTGACCGCGGGATTCACGTAACGACCGATGCCTTGGTGCAACCGCTGGAGGTGGCGAAGGTCCTGCAAAAGATCGTGGAAAAAGAAAATCCCGATATGATTCTCGTCGGTAAGCAAGCGATTGACAACGACGCGAATCAAGTCGGCCAAATGTTGGCAACGCTTTGCTGCATTCCTCAAGCGAGTTTTGCCTCCAAGTTGGAAATCAGTAGCGGCAATGAAGCAATGGTCACCCGAGAAGTGGACGGCGGCGTGCAGACGGTGGCGGTCAAGCTGCCAGCTGTGGTGACGGCCGATTTGCGCTTGGCCGAACCGCGCTACGTGACGTTGCCGAACATGATGAAGGCCAAGAAAAAGCCGGTGCAAACCATTGAACTCTCTGCTTTAGGGGTCGATCCTGTTTCACGCTTAAAGCCCTTGAGTTATGCCGTACCCAAACAGGAAAAGAAAGGTCAGATACTGAGCTCGGTATCCGAACTGATGGCCAAACTGAAAACGGAAGCTAAAGTGCTCTAAGGGGATCAATCATGCGTGCATTGGTTATTGCAGAAGTCGTTAATCAACAATTAAAGCCGACCGTCGCTTCGCTCGTGGCGGCTGCACAAAAGGCGGCCTCCACGGTGGATTTATACCTGATGGGGCATGGCGAAGAAGCCGTACAAGCCGCGCAAAAATGCCCCGGCGTTGAAAAGGTGTTTGTCAACCCGGAAGAAGGTGACAACATTTTAAGTGAATCGCTGACGAAGGCGGTTGTGGCGATGGCAGGCAACTATAGCCACATCTTCTTTGAAGCAAGCTCCATGGGCAAGAGTGTGATGCCCCGCGTAGCCGCAAAGCTCAATGTGGCACCGTTAAGCGACGTGATTGCCGTCGTTGATAGCGAAACATTTGTCCGTCCGATCTTTGCGGGCAGCATTGAAGTGACCGTCAAAAATGAAGAGCCGGTGAAGGTGGCAAGCGTTCGTGCAACGGCGTTTGACCCGGTTCAAGGTGAGGGACAAGCCCAAGTCGTGATGGCTGAGCCGATGCCCGAAGCCATGAAAACCCGCAAGGTGAGCTTCGAGGCGGTGAAGACTGATCGCCCCGCCTTGCAAACGGCGCGGATTGTGGTTGCCGGCGGACGGGGCTTGGGCGATGAAGCGGGCTTTCAAAAGCTCGTCGCTTTAGCCGATAAGCTGAAGGCTGCCGTCGGCGCTACCCGCGCTATTGTGGATTTGGGCTGGTGCCCGAACGATTGGCAAGTGGGGCAAACCGGCAAGATTATTGCCCCGGATCTTTATATTGCCATCGGAATTTCGGGAGCCATGCAGCACATTGCCGGCATTAAAGACGCCAAGGTGGTTGTTGCGATTAACAATGACCCGGAGGCACCGATTTTTGAGGTGGCCGACTATGGCTTGGTGATGGATGCCCAACAAGCGATCGACGAGCTGATGAAAGAACTTTCTTAATTGGCGAAGTGATTAGTCGGCCGGCCTCACCTTGCTTGCCATGCCAAGCGAGAGGCGATAGAACGCCTAGCTGACACCGTTTTAGCGGCTCGATATCCCTGTGGAAAAGAAGGACTTCGAGCCGTTTTATTTTGTCAGGCTTTTCACAGATCGGGGAAAGTGCCATTCGTAAGAGTCTTATTCGGCTAATCGTTACTTTCTGAAAGTATGCGGATAAGAAAAGCGCCGAGTTGGAAAGAAAATTTTTTAAAAATAAATTTGACAAAGTAAAAAACATTCTTAAAATACGACCTCCGTTGCGCAGGAAACTGTGCAGCGGTCAAGAGAAAAGAAAAAACTTTTAAAAAGATTTTTAAAAAGCTCTTGACAAGAGAAAAAAGCTTCGGCATAATTCTCAACCCTGTCGCGATGAACGCGACACCGCCTGAAGAAAAAAT
>DVNT01000015.1 GCA_018714185.1 Candidatus Aphodousia gallistercoris
TCTCCGGGAAGGTCGAAGTCCTTTGCCAAGAGTTGGAAATTTTAAATAAATCGGAAACGCCGCCGTTCCATCTGGACGACGACAATATCTCCGAAACGACTCGTCTGACCTACCGCGTCTTGGACTTGCGCCGCCCCTACATGCAACGCAACCTCAAGCTGCGTTTCAAGGTAGCCCTGGCAATCCGCAATCACTTGGACAAGCAGGGGTTCATCGATATCGAAACCCCGATGCTCACGCGCAGCACGCCCGAAGGCGCCCGCGATTACTTGGTACCGAGCCGAATTCATGACGGTCACTTCTACGCTTTGCCGCAATCGCCCCAGCTGTTTAAGCAGCTGTTGATGGTTGCCGGCTTTGACCGCTACTACCAAATCGTCAAGTGCTTCCGTGATGAAGACTTGCGCGCCGACCGTCAGCCGGAATTCACCCAGGTCGATATTGAAACCTCGTTCTTGACCGAACAGGAAATTCGCGACTTGATGGAAAACATGATTCGTGACGTTTTCAAAGAAACCATCAACGTTGATTTGCCCGATCCTTATCCGGTGATGACCTGGACGGAAGCCATGACGCGCTTCGGCTCAGACAAACCCGACTTGCGCATCAAGGGCATCGAATTGCGCGAAATCACCGACAAGGTCCGCGACTGCGAATTCAAGGTGTTCCGCTCGGCAACGGAATTGCGCGATGGCAAAGTCGTGGCCATGAACGTTCCTCATGCCGCTAGCATGCCGCGCTCTGAAATCGATGCCTACACGGAATTCGTCAAGATCTACGGAGCCAAGGGTTTGGCTTACATTAAGGTCAACGACAAGGCCAAGGGTCGCGAAGGCTTGCAAAGCCCCATCGTGAAGAACCTTTCCGATGAAGTCTTGCAACACATTCTCACGGTCACCGGTGCTCAAGACGGCGACGTCATCTTCTTCGGTGCCGACCGTGCCAAGATTGTTTACGACTCTTTAGGCGCTTTGCGCTTGAAGATCGGCCACAGCGAGTTCGGTAAGGCCAACGGTCTTTACGAAGAAGGTTGGAAGGCCCTGTGGGTTGTCGATTTCCCGATGTTCGAGTACGACGAGGAAGAACAACGTTGGGTGGCCTGCCACCATCCGTTTACCATGCCCAAGCCCGAACACATCGACTTGCTGAGCACGGATCCGGGCAAGTGCTTTGCCCAGGCTTACGATATGGTCCTGAACGGTTGGGAAATCGGCGGCGGCTCCATCCGTATCCACCGCGCCGACATCCAAAGCAAGGTCTTCAGCGCTTTGAAGATCGGCCCCGAAGAAGCCCGTGCGAAGTTCGGCTTCTTACTTGATAACTTGCAATACGGTGCGCCTCCCCACGGCGGTATCGCCTTCGGTCTTGACCGTATCGTGACGATCATGACCGGAGCACCCTCCATCCGCGACGTGATTGCCTTCCCGAAGACGCAGCGTGCCCAGTGCTTGCTCACGAACGCGCCCGCTCCGGTTGATGAAAAGCAATTGCGCGAATTGCACATCAAGTTGCGCAATCCGATTAAGGAGTAAGCCTTCGTTTTGCCCTAACGGGCGAAAGCTTTCAGGCTAAGCGAAGCTGCCGGGATCTTGCTCAAGACCGGCAGCTTTTTTCTTTTCCGATCGCTGATTCTCGCGTTGCCATGACCGGCTATCGCCGGCGGGCAAAAATATTTTGTGGATCCAATTCCCGTCGGACTACAATTTTGCTAAAGACGGTTAGGAGAAAAAGATGCAAATCAAATTGTTGTTGACCGCGCTGTCAGCTGCGGCCTTATTGGCCGGTTGTGCCCATCCCGACTTGATTGAGCCGGGCCAAAGCAGCGCCTCCGTAGAGCAAGAGCTCGGAGCCCCCGATTCTCGCATTGATCATCCCGACGGCACCTTCATTCTCGTGTACTCCGGGCAGCCGTTCGGACGCGAGAACTATTGGATGCACTTTGACAAAGACGGCCATTTTGTCGGCAAAGAAACACTCATGAACGAGGAGCATTTCAAATTGGTGATTCCCGGCAAACACACCAAAAAAGACGTCTATCAAATGTTCGGACACTGCGCCCAAGAATACACCTTTGCTTTGCAGGACCAGACGGCATTTATGTACCGTTTCCGTGAAACGAGCGGCATGGCTATGGCCTTTTGGGTCCAATTTGACTTAGACGGTGTCGTCACCGAAACCGCGGTGACCCAAGATCCTTGGGACCACGATAGGGATCCCCTGTTTCTGCACTAAATAACGGCCTTGGCGGCGAAAATGCCGCCGGCAGTAAAGCGCAAACCGTCCTAAACGCACTGTTTTAAAACGATCCATTTGAGCCCGCTATGTCTGTCATACGACTTGCCCTGATGTCAACCATGTCCATCCAGGCCATGGCCACAGCCAGTACCGTCACCTTGTCGGCCATCTCCCCGCTTGTGGCACAAGCCATCGGGATGCCGAGTAGCTTCATCGGAACCTATGTCTGTTTCCTATACATCGGGGCCGCCATTGCTGCCGTAAGCGGCGGCACCATGGTGACCCGCTTCGGCGGCATTCACGTTTCACAAGCGTGCCTCATCTTGGCTGCGATCGGCCTGATATTGAGTTCGATGAGCTACTTTTGGGTCATTTGCATCGGCGGCTTTCTGCTCGGGCTAAGCTACGGCCCGATTACGCCGGCTTCAAGCGACATTTTGGCTCACACCGTTCCCAAAGAACGGATGGGCTTTGTTTTCTCATTAAAGCAAACCGCCGTACC
This sequence comes from Candidatus Aphodousia gallistercoris, assembly GCA_018714185.1. Classification (GTDB taxonomy): domain Bacteria; phylum Pseudomonadota; class Gammaproteobacteria; order Burkholderiales; family Burkholderiaceae_F; genus Aphodousia; species Aphodousia gallistercoris. Next base: position 2,738 of record DVNT01000015.1, read on the forward strand.
GCTCGGAAGCGCTTTAGCCGGTTTCATTGTGCCGAGCGTCGTCCTGTGGGCGGGCAACTGGCAGGCCGGTCCCCACTTCATGGCAGTGGTCGCGCTTTGCATTGCACTGATTGTGCTCTATCACCGCAGCAAGCTCGACGACCACTTCGACACGCATGCGCGCTTTGATATCCGTACCGTCATTAATGCTCTACGGTTGGTTACCGGCGATCCGGGCCTTCGGCGCATGTGCATTGTCTCTTTCGTCTATAACGGCACGCAAATGTGCGTTTTCAGCTATATCGTGGCCTACATGGTCGAAGACATTCACATTCCTATTGTCTTGGCCGGCATTGCGCTTAGTGCCGCCAGCATCGGCGGCATGTGCGGTCGTCTGTTTTGGGGCATTTTTGCCGACTGGATCCGTTCGCCGCGCATCACCCTTGCCATTTTGGGCGCCCTGATGTCGGGCATGCTCGTGCTCACCGGCTTTTTCTCGCCTGAACTGCCGTCATTTTTTATGATTGCCGTTTGCTTCTGTCTAGGCGCTTCGGCCATTGGCTGGAACGGGGTCTACCTGGCTCACGTTGCGCGTATCGCCCCGAAAGGCAAAGCGAGCGTGGCTACCGGCGGAACGCTGTTTTTCACGTTCGGCGGAGCCATCTTCCTGCCTTTATTTTTCGGGATGATTCACTCCTCGTTCGGGGCTTATTTTGAAAGCTTCTATGCGACCGCGGGACTGTGCTTGGTCATCGCACTATGGCTGTTTCTGAGCAAGACGCCGAAAAGCGATGCCTAAGGATGCACCTGATCTTCCTTGATATCGGTTTGAATAGAGTCTATGAGGTCATGAAAACTCTGCCGGACTTGCTGCTCTGAGCAGCCGAGCACCAAGGCATCTTCGAGCGCATCCTTGATCAGCGCTTTCAGTTCGGCGTAGTTTTCGTTGAGCACCATGACTTTTTCCGTACAAGACACCGGCGTGCCGTCCGGCTTGAGCCAACAAGGTGTCGGCTGGGAAGGTTTACTGCTGACCATAGGTTTTAAATTGCTCCAGTACAATCGCCATCTGATCTTTGCTCAATAATTTGGGCCGGCCCTGCTGCAAGACCAATAGATAGCATTTGGCTAAATTCTCGACCTCGTGCGCTAAGCGCAACGCCGCCGGCAAGTCGCTTCCCGTAGCGATCACCCCGTGATGGCTTAATAAGCACGCCTTATATCCTTGCGACAAGGTTCTGGCAGCTTCTTGGGCCAAAGCGTTCGAACCGAAAGGCTGATAGGATGCACACGGAATCTTTTCGCCTCCGGCAGCGGCAACCATGTAATGAAAAGGCGGAATATCCTGCTCTTGGCAAGCTAAGGCCGTTGCGCAAGCCGAATGCGTGTGCACAATGGCCCTGACATTGGGCAAAGAACGATAAATAGCCGCATGCATCGGCCACTCGCTGGAAGGCTTGCGCGCCGAATGAATTGTCGGCGGCGGGCTATCCGACAAGGTAACAAAGACAATATCCCAAGGCGTTAACTGCTCGTACGGAATGCCCGTCGGCGTAATTAGAAAGCCCTCGCAGCCAGCGCAAACGGCTCTTGCCGAGACATTGCCGCTTTTGTTGACATTGATGCCCAAGGCATTCATTGCCAAGGCCGTGCGGATTATTTCCTGTTCAAGAGAGCTCATCGCATACCTCGACGAGCCCCTTCGGGAAAGAGTCTCGTTAAGAATTCCGGAGCACACACGCCCCTTTCCGTGATAATGCCGGTAACCAGTCGAGCCGGCGTCACATCAAAGGCGGGATTTTCCACATTGGTAAGCGGACTGATAATTTCGATATCCGTCACGCGGCCGCTCTTATCGAGCCCGCGAACATACCGCAGCTCATTGCCGTCCCGGTTTTCAATCTCAATGCTGTGCTTGCCGTCCTGGATCGTCCAGTCAATGCTCGAAGAGGGTGCGGCAACATAAAACGGGACATCCATATCTTTAGCTGCCAGAGCCTTCAGGTACGTTCCGATCTTGTTGGCGACATCCCCAATAGCCGTAATGCGATCGGCACCGACTAAAACCATATCCACTTCCCGATGCTGCATTAGGTGTCCGCCGGCATTGTCAACAATCACCGTATGCGGCACGCCGCAGGCCTCCAGCTCCCAAGCCGTAAGCAACCCCTGATTGCGGGGACGGGTTTCGTCCACCCAGACATGAACGGGGATACCCTGCTCAAAAGCGATATAAACAGCCGACAGCGCCGTACCGTAATCAACCGTTGCCAACCATCCGGCATTGCAATGGGTCAAGATATTAACCGGCGCCCGTTTCTTAGCATAAATCTCAGCAATCACCTTAGCCCCGTGCGTACCGATCGCCCGATTGGCTAAAACATTGGCTTGCGTTAACTCTTCGGCCAATTTCACCGCCGCGATAAAACGTTCGCGCGGCTTAAACGGCATGACCCGTTTCACGATTTGGTCGACGCCCCACTGCAAATCCACCGCCGTCGGTCGGCAGGCAATGAGCTCACTGCGCACCCGGTGAATCGCCTCATCGGTCGCATCGTCACGAATGGCAAGCGTCATCGCCCAGACCGCTGCAATGCCGATAAGCGGGGCCCCCCGGACCTTCATCGTGACAATAGCATCGGCAAGTGCCCGCCAGTCCGACAACACTAATTTTTCAAATCGGTAGGGTAAAAGCGTTTGATCCACGATACCGACGGCTTGTCCGTCGTCGAGTGACCAAATGGTACGAGTGGGGACTCCGTTGACCTTCATAAACACCTCTTCGGTCGGAAATAAGACCTTCATTGAACTATTTTAGCAAGGCTAGTCCGATTGTCAGAGCAACAAATTTTGTTTTCCGCCTCACCTTGCCGGAGCATTGCGCCTCATAAACCCGCGAATCCCTCATCTTTCGCTGCTAAAATGAGTCGTCACATCTTTGTTGTTCGTCTTAACATTTGTCCGGATTCGCAATGGATATTTCTCATCAACTCAATAAAGCGCTTATCCCGCAAAGCATTGCCGTCATCGGTGCGAGCGATCGTCCCGACTCCAGGGGCGCTATTTTGTGGCGCAATTTGCTCAACGGCGGCTTCCAAGGCAAGCTCTATCCGGTCAACCCGAAATACAAATTTTTAGGCGATACGACCTGCTTTAAACAAATCAAAGATATTGACGGACCGGTTGACCTGGCCATTCTGGCAACGCCTGCCCAATTGGCTGAAACGCTCATCGAAGAGATCGCCGCCAAAGGGACCCGCTGGGTGATGCTCGCCCCGAGTAACGTCAATATCACCTCGGATCCGTCCTGGCAAGCCCATATGGTCAATAAGGCCCGCACTCTCGGCATCCGCTTAATCGGCACCGACTGTTTGGGCATCATGCGCCCGGACTGCGGCCTCAATGCAAGCTACTGGGACAGCCTGCCCAGCCAAGGCAGCGTGGGCTTTGCTTCCCAGTCCGGAGTAATCGGCACCTCCGTGCTTTCTTACGCTCGCATCAGCGGCTTGGGTTTTTCCTCCTTGATTAACACAGGCGATGAAATCGATCTGAGCATGGATGAAGTCATCGACTTCTTTGCCCAGGACAAAAACACAAAATTGATTGTTGCCCATGTCGAAGGCATCCGAAATCCGCGTGAATTTTTCTCGTCCGTGCGGGCGGCCTCGCAACAAAAACCCGTTATTGTTCTTCGCGGCGGTAAAAGTTTGCAAGCCGGCCAACTACTTTCAAGCCGCATGGGCGTGCCGGCCGGAGACGATGCCGCCTTTGACGCGCTCTTGGAGCGGGCCGGCGCAATCCGCGTGCGCGATTTGGACGATTTGATTACGGCCATTGAAACCTTTTCCCAACGGCGCCTGCCCCGGGCCAACCGCATCGGCATTATCGGCAACGGCAGCGGCTTCGGCGTACTGGCGGCCGACGCGGCCGCCGATTGCGGCGTTCAGCTTGCCGGCTTGTCTCGCAACACGACGCGCCGCTTAGGTGAAATTTTTAATAATCCCCTGCTGATTACGAATCCGGTCGACCTATGGGCCGATGCCGATCCGCGCCGCATCAAACTGGCTGTCGATGCCCTTAACCAAGATGAAAATGTTGATGCCATCTTGGTCATTTGCGCACCGACTTTTGCCGCACCGGTCGAGCGCGTCTGCGATGCCATTGCTTACGCAACCGACAGCACTTATAAGCCGGTCTTTACCGCTTGGATTGGCGACGCGCAAACCGTCGTTGCCACCAAGCGGCTGCGCGGACACCCGATAACGGTGCTCAAAAGCCCGGAAATGGCCATGCGGGGCTTTGCCTGGATGAGCCGCTTTGCCCAACACCGGCGCTATATCGCCAACACCGTCGCACAAAGCAGCCCGGAGCTGCCTCTTGACCTGACGGTTGCCAGAAATCTCATTGCCTCGGTGCTGGCTACCGGCCGTTTTGAACTCAACGAACATGAAACCAAGCGCGTTTTGGCTTGCGCAGGGCTCACGACTTCCTCGGGCCTACTCGTGCAGTCGCCCGTGGAAGCTTTGGATGCGGCAAAAACATTGGGGTTTCCCGTCGTTATCAAAGTCGTTGCCGACGGCATCAATCACAAAAGCAATGTCGGCGGGGTTTTATTAGACCTCAGAAGCGAGAAGGAAGTCTATGAGGGCGCCGAACGCATCCTCGAGGAGGTCGCTCGCAAGGCGCCTTACGCCGGCATCCGAGGTCTTTTCGTTCAGCGCTACGTGCGCTTGGAGCACGGCCGCGAAGTCTCGGTTCACGTACACACCGACCCGCGCTTTGGCCCGGTTATCGGCTTCGGTGCCGGCGGCCTCACCGGCAGCATCTACCGCGATCAAGCCATTGAGCTGTTGCCTCTGACCGAACCGTTAGCCAGAAGGCTCGTTGATAAGCCGCACATCGCCAAGCTGCTCGGCAACTACCGCGGGATGCCGGAAATTAATCGGGAAGCCCTGGTTCAAGTGCTAATGCGCGTCTCAGCCCTAGTGACGGCGATTCCGGCGATTCGCAATCTGCATATCGATCCGCTGCTCGTCGATGAGGGCGGCTGCATCGCTTTGGATGCCCACATCGGCGTTGCCAAGATGGCCCTGGCGACCGATGCTTCCAATTCGCACATGATGCTGGCGCCGGCTCCCGAGCTATGCGATCAGTGGCTTGCCTTGAAAAACGGCTTCGTCAAGCTGCGAAGCATCCGCTTGCAGGACTATGATGCCATCAAGGCCTTTTTGTCGAGGCTTTCTCCCCGCTCGGCTTATTTGCGCTTTAGGATTTCCTCGACCGACCTTGCCCGGGAGAAAATTATCGAGCTCACCAATGTCGACTTCAATCGGGAAACCGCCATTGTGGCTGTAGATATGGACGCTCCCGAAGACATCCGCGGTGTCGCCCGCTTTAAACGAATCAACGGCTCAAAGGTTGCCGAGTTCGGAATCATTATCGAAGATGCTTGGCAGCGGCGGGGCCTGGCGACCTTGCTGATGACGCAGCTAGCGCAAGAAGCCAAGCGTATGAAGATTAAAACCCTTGTAGGCTACGTACTAAAGGGCAATGAAGCCATGTTTGCCTTAATGGCCTCTCTGGGCTACAGCCAAGAGGCCGGCAACGAAAATTCCGATGACGGTTTCGTCATGTTTAAATTGGATATCCAGTAATTATGTCTGACCTTTCCGTAACGTTTGAAAAGGGCGTTTGCCAAATCGCCATCACGCGGGCGGCCAAACGCAATACGATCTCGGCGGAAAATTGCGCCGAAATCGTCCGCATCCTGCTGCAAGCCCAACGAGACAGCCAAGTCCACTGTCTTGTCCTTCGAGGCGACGGAGCCATTTTCTGTGCCGGAGCCGATTTGGGCGAGATATTGCATCGCACCGAACAGACTCAAGCCGCCTACGATGCGCTCATCGAAGCCCTTATCGCCTTCGATAAGCCGCTGCTGGCAGCCGTAAACGGTCCGGCTGTCGGGCTCGGCGTAGCCTTGCTTCAGTACTGCGACTTGGTCTATTGCGGGGAAAAGTCGCTCTTTTCTCTGCCCTTTACGGCATTGGGACTTGCGCCTGAATACGGCCTGTCCTATTTGGCCAGCTCACGCGCCGGCCTCAGAAAAATTAGCGAAAAGTTGCTCCTAAGCGAGCCGATTTCTGCTCAAGAAGCCCTGAGCATGGGCCTTGTCAGCGCCGTCTTCAAAGACGAGGATGTCGTACGGGAAACGCTTTCGCGTGCTGCCCGCCTGACACAACTGCCGCTTGGCAGCCTGCGGGCGACTAAAAAACTGCTTCGGCAAAATCAGGCCGCTTCGCTGCGGGCGGCCATCAGCTTGGAAAAAGAGGTCCTTGCCGAACGGCTTCAAAGCGATGAGGCTCAAGAAGCTTGTCGGGCATTTTCCGAGGGCCGCAAGCCGAACTTTTCTGCACGCTAATCTCAAGTCGGGGATCCTATCTATGGCGATGATCGAAATTAAAAATGTCAGCAAATGGTATAGCGAGTCTTTTCAGGTTCTGAAAAATTGTTCTGCCTGCGTCAATAAGGGGGAGGTTGTCGTCGTGTGCGGACCTTCCGGCTCCGGCAAATCCACGTTGATTAAAACGGTCAACGGCTTGGAACCCTTTCAAGAGGGCGAAATCATCGTCAACGGCATCAATGTCGGGGATCCGAAAACGAATTTGCCGGCTCTGAGAACTCATATCGGGATGGTTTTTCAGCACTTTGAGCTTTTTCCGCACTTGAGCATTATCGACAATTTAACCTTAGCGCAAATGAAAGTGCTCGGCCGCAGCCGCAGCGAGGCAACGCAGCGGGGCTTATCGCTTTTGGAGCGGGTAAGCCTTGCCGCCCACGCACATAAATTCCCCGACCAGCTCTCCGGCGGCCAACAGCAGCGCGTTGCCATTGCCCGGGCCTTAGCGATGGATCCGGTCTGCATGCTTTTTGACGAACCGACCTCGGCTCTGGACCCGGAAATGATCAACGAGGTGCTCGATGTGATTGTCGGCTTGGCCCAAGACGGCATGACCATGATGGTCGTTACGCATGAAATGGGATTTGCCAGGCGCGTCGCCGACCGCGTCCTCTTTATGGAAAGCGGCCAGATTTTGGAAGACGCTCCGACGCAAGAATTTTTTACCCATCCGAAGTCGGACCGGGCCGTGCAGTTTTTATCCAAGATTCTTAACCACTAGCCGAGCGGCCCATCCGTATCAAGAAGTGTTGCAATTCGGGCGCAAAGAATACCGCGCCTCGATGGTATCATTGTCTCGTTAAAGATTCGGGATTGTTTTTGACCGCTCCCGGGCGGTCCGGCACCGTATAAAACCCATTTTTTGGAGAATGCGCTTTTTTGCTCTAAAAAAGGCAACTGGGCGCTGATGGCTTATGATTGAACACGCACATACGAAAGACTCCACGCTTAAGTTGGCAAGAAGCGTCCTGGAGAAAGAAGCCCAGGCCGTGGAGCACTTGGCCGAGCATTTAGACGAAACGTTTTTAAAGGCCGTGCAATGCCTGCTCAACTGCAAGGGACGTGTTGTCGTTTCCGGAGTCGGCAAAAGCGGTCACGTCGGCCGCAAGTTGGCCGCAACCCTCGCTTCGACCGGTACGCCGGCCTTTTTCGTACATGCCGCCGAAGCCGCACACGGCGATCTCGGGATGATCACCAAAAATGATGTGGTCATCGCCATTTCCAATTCCGGTACAACCAACGAGCTTTTGACAATCGTTCCGCTACTAAAGCGGGAAGGCACCCCTTTGATTGCCATGACCAGCGCTCCCGAGAGCACGCTGGCTCGCTACGCAGACATTCATTTGGACATCGGGGTTCATCAAGAAGCCTGCCCGTTGGGCTTGGCCCCTACCACAAGCACAACCGCCACAATGGCGATGGGCGATGCACTGGCCGTCGCTTGCTTGGATGCCAAAGGCTTTAAGCCCGAAGATTTTGCACGCTCGCACCCGGGCGGCGCGCTCGGCAGAAAGCTGTTGATTCATGTGCGCGATGTCATGCGCACCGGCGACAAAGTCCCCTGTGTTGAAGAACATGTGAGCGTACTTGATGCCGTTCGAGAAATCACGAAAAAGCACATCGGCATGACCGCCATCGTCAATGCGCAAAATCAAGTGGTCGGGATCTTTACCGAAGGCGATTTACGACGCCTGATTGAGAAAGTCGGCGACATCCGCTCCATTGTTATCTCATCGGTGATGACGCCGAACCCGAAAACCGTTTCCGAAAGCGCGCTTGCCGCCGAAGCGGCCCACATCCTGGATGCTTCGCTTTGCAACCAGTTGTTGGTCGTTGATTCTGAAAAGCACCTCATCGGCGCATTGCATCTGCATGACTTGATGACGGCCAAAGTCATTTAAAGGGGGTGCCATGACACTGCTAGAACGTGCAAAAAAAATTAAGTTATTAATCTGTGATGTCGACGGCGTTCTCACGGACGGGAAAATTTACACCGGTGCCGATGGCGAACTTTTTAAAGCGTTCAATGTCAAAGACGGGCTCGGCATTAAGATGCTGCTCGCCAACGGCATTGATGTGGCCATTCTCACGGCGCGCAGTTCAGAAATTTTAAAAAAACGCACTCAAGAGCTTGGCATTACCAACGTGTTACAAGGCCAACGCGATAAAGTACTCGGCCTTGAGCAGCTGCTGTCTTGCAACAACTTGCGCGCCGAGGAAGTCGCCTATATCGGCGATGACCTCCCCGATTACGCCGTCATCCAAGCCGTCGGCCTGGCAGCCTGCCCGAGCAACGCCGTGGATGAAATTGTTCAGGTTTGTCACTTTCAGAGCCATTTTAACGGCGGCGAGGGAGCGGTTCGGGAGCTGTGCGAAGCTTTGCTAAAGGCGCAGGGACGTTGGGAGCAAACGATTGAAAAAATGTTCCTTCATCCGGATCCGACGGCCAAACACCACTATTGAGAACTTGCACCATGCGTGAAAGAATAACGGCCATTATCGCCATCGTTTTATTGCTGATTTTGATTGCGGCAAGCTACTGGTACGCAATGCAATCAAACTACAGTAACCTGCGCTATGTTCCAAGCGAGGATTCGCCGGATTTTATTGCCGGCGGAGCTACCTACGTTACGTTTGGCACCGATGGAATCGCCGATACCAAACTGCAAGCAAAGGAGCTGCGTCACTACTCCGATGACCGCATCCGAATGATCGAGCCTCGGGCAACAACCGTATCGCCCAATGAACCGGTCACCCATGCCGAAGCCCAAAAGGGACGCAGTGACGATGGCGGAGCGACTTTTCTTTTCGAAGGCGATGTTGTCATCACCCGCTTGGCAACCGGCTCCATGCCCACCACCAAGCTTGAGAGCCAAACCATGCGAGTTGATACCGATGCCAACCGGTTCGAAACTGATGACAAGGTCTACATCACCAGCGGCAATGACAAGGCTGAAGCTGTCGGAATGGTTTTTGACAACTTGGACAAAACCGTGCAACTGAAAAGTCAAGTCAAGACCATTATGGTTCCTAAAAACGGAACTGATACACTCTTGCCATAGCTTGTCGGCGGCTCCCCCTGTTTGAAGACAGGGGCTTGAATAAAGCCCGGGTTAACCGGCCTCAGCTCCCGTAAAGCGGGAATGGCGTTGGTTGGGGAATACATAGGTACAGCGGGATGTTAATCCCAGCTCGGCGCGCTGCGCTTTGTCGTTAAAAGCTCTGCGAGCGGGGCGGCAAGACCGTTAATCTCCTTCCAACATGGGCAAAGGATAATTATCGGTCGCAAGACCGAGGGCGGTCCCTGAGGGTCCGTCACCCAATTTAAAGAAAGGATAGGCGCTTCCTCTCCCGCCTTAAGGCGGAAGATTCAGCGCCTAAGTATCTATGAAAAAAGCTTTTTTTTGTGTGCTCTCGCTGCTATTGGCGGCCGTACAAGTGGCCCAGGCGGAAACGCGCGACCGCGAGCAGCCGATTCAGATCCAATCGGACGCCTTTTTAGGCGACCAAATTAAACAAACTGCCGTATATACCGGCAATGTGCGAGTTGACCAAGGCACAATGCGCCTGACGGGTAACCGGCTGGATCTCCAAGAAACCGCCAAAGGATATCGAATCGGCACGCTAACCGGCAATAACGCCACCTTTCGGCAACGCCGCGACGCCAAAGTGAAAGGCGTTGAAGAATGGATTTCCGGTCACGCCAAGAAAATCGTTTACGAAGAACAAACCGGCATTGTGACTTTAACGGGAGATGCGTTGGTCGAACGCAGCGAAAACGGCATCGTCAAAGACCGCGCACAGGGGTCAACAATCGTTTATGATACCTTGCGTTCACGTACAATTATCCAAGGCAGCAAGGACGGAAGGGCGCGAACGGTCATTGCTCCGCGAAATAAGAAGGCCGCAGCGCCGAACTCTTCGGAAAGTAAACTGCATACGGCAACCGAACTTTCCCACTGATAAAGGACTCATACAGTGACGAGCAATGTAGACAAATTGAATACACCCTTAGTGCCCGGTGAAGAAAAAAAGGAAGATACGGTTGCAACCGTTACGCCTACCTATACTTTGGAAGCCAAAGGACTCAAGAAGCGGTACGGAAGCCGCTGGGTTGTTAAGGATGTTTCTTTATCTGTCAAAAGCGGCGAAGTGGTCGGGCTGTTGGGGCCGAACGGAGCCGGTAAAACGACAACTTTCAACATGGTCGTCGGGCTGATTGTTGCCGACGGCGGTACCATCGAACTTAACGGTCAGTCCATAGCGCACTTGCCGATCTACCGGCGCTCCCGCTTGGGCGTTTCCTATTTGCCCCAAGAAGCGTCCGTGTTTAGGCGGATGACGGTCGAGGAAAACATTCGTGCGATTTTAGAGCTGCAAACCGACGAAAACGGCAAGCCGTATAAGCCGCCAGTCATTGAACAAAAATTAGATGCCCTGCTCGATGAGTTGCAAATCGGACGATTGCGCACCAATACCGCCATGAGCCTTTCCGGCGGCGAACGTCGCCGTACCGAAATTGCCAGGGCCCTTGCCGCCGAACCGAAATTTATTCTGCTCGACGAGCCCTTTGCCGGCGTCGACCCGATTGCCGTGATTGAAATCCAACGCATCATTCGCTTCTTAAAGCAACGCGGCATCGGCGTGCTCATCACCGATCACAACGTCCGCGAGACCTTGGGTATTTGCGATCATGCCTACATTATTTGCGATGGCGGCGTGCTCGCTAGCGGCCACCCGAAAGATATCGTTCAAAATGAAGACGTTCGCCGAGCCTATTTGGGCGAAGGCTTCAGAATGTAGCTTTCGGCTTCGTTTTCCTCGTAAGGGCTTGGCAACAAGCGCTTTTCGAGGTTGCGTCATTCAACATAGGAGAAGCGGGCCGCGGACGTACTTTCCGGGACCTGCAGACAGTACTTTATGAACCAAATCTACCAATACTTGCCGTCTTCTAACGTCATTTTCTTGTCGTCGATGCAACACACGACGAAAAAACGAACTTTTGAAGAAGCCAGTTTGGTTTTCCAAATGTCGGGCGTACCGCATACGATCGTCTTTGATGCGCTTTTTGCCCGCGAGCGGCTCGGCAACAACTCGCTCGGCGGCGGGGTCTGCCTACCGCACTGCCGCTTAGCCGGCATTGAGCGGCCGATGGTCGCTTTGGTTCTACTGCCGCGCCCCATTCCCATTGATCCGATGCCCATCGACACCAAACCCGTTGATATTTTCTTCTTTCTTGTTGTACCGGATACCGGGAACGATGAAGACTACCTGGGGCTTTTGCGAGAATGCATCACGATGCTGCAAGATCGAAAATTCTGTGAGAAGCTTCGCCGTTCGGAAAATGCGGTAGAAGTCTGCTCGTGCGTCATGAATTGGGTCCCGCCATCCTCCTTGATTAATGAAACCCAAGACGAAAAGCTGTCGCAAGAATGGGAGCAGCTCAACGAGGAAGTGGAAGCAGCAGAAAATAAAACCAACCCCGTTAAGGCGGCTCCGGCCGTCGTTGCCGTCGAAAACGATCTGCCTCATCACGAGTGAGTTCCGATCTCTTAAAGGCGAGAAAGGCTACTCTTTGCTAAGATCGACATGGCCGGGATGCTTCGCTTTTTCCGCACTCATCGGACAGCAACGCCGACGTGAGTGTGACGGCTTAAGACTTTGCCGTTATCTGCCCGCCCAGAAAGGCCGAGGTTAGGCAAAGGCAATGCAGAATCTCGGCACGGGCTCTGTCTGAGGAGGGATTTTTTATGAGACTCGTCATTGTCACCGGCCTTTCCGGTTCCGGAAAATCCGTGGCTATCCGCCAACTTGAGGATATCGGTTATTACTGCATTGACAATCTGCCGCTTTCCTTTCTTATCCCCGTAGCCCAGGATCTGTCTAAAACACAAGAGTATGTGGCTTTTGCCGTTGATGCCCGAAGCAACTTCACGGATAAGGACCAACCGAAAGTTCTGTTGGAAACATTCAAAAAGTTGCAATGGGATGTCAGGATTTTATTCTTGACCGCTTCCACCCCGGAGCTGGTTCAACGCTTTTCTGAAACCCGACGCCGGCACCCCCTAACATTCAAACTGGAGGCAAAAAACGAGCGCTTGAGCTTATCGGAAGTCATTAACCGTGAACGGGAAATCATGGAGCCGTTTAGTCTCACGGCCCATGTTTTGGATACAACCGGATTGCAAAGCAATACACTGCGCACTTGGGTAAAAACTTTTGCCGATGCGCCTCACGGCGACCTTAATCTAACCTTCGAGTCCTTCGGCTATAAGCACGGCATCCCTATCGCAGCCGACCTTGTTTTTGATGTCCGCAACCTTCCCAATCCCTACTATGATCCGCATTTGCGTCCGCTTACCGGCAGGGATCCTGAGATTGTGCAATATATGCAAAGCCAACCCATGGTACAGGACATGGTCAACGATATCGAAGCGTTCATCTTGAAGTGGCTTCCGAGCTACAAAGCAACAAACCGGCAATACCTCACCGTGGCCATCGGTTGCACGGGCGGGCAGCACCGCTCGGTTTATGTAGCAGAAACTCTTGCAAAGCGCTTTTCCGACAAATTTCCCTTTGTTTGGCTACGTCACCGCATTATCGGCCAAGCCAAAGAACCGGCCAAGGGCTTATCGCAAAGCGCCTAAGGAGCTAGGATTGGAAAAACGCCCGGACTATGCCGGCAATCGGTGCGGGCAAACCGACAGTCTGCATATTCGGATAGCTCACCCACAGTCGATCGCTGTCTTCGGCACATTTTGCCTTAACCTTAACGGCAAGCGGATAAATTAGCAGGCGGTAATGGGAAAAATCGTGGACCACCGTTTCCATCGGACGGCAATTTTGCACGGCGAGCCCCCAACGCTTTCCGATTTCGGTCACTTGCTCCTCGTCGGAGAGCAGCCCGAATTCCGGCAAACTGAATAGCCCTTGCCAAACACCCTTTTGACGGCGCCGGACGACGAAGAACTCATCCTCATACCAAAAAAGTAAAACCGTTGCCTCTTTTTGCGGTCTCTCTTTTCGGACTTTCGGCAAGGGTAATTTGCTCTCCAACCCCAGTTGCCGAGCTTTGCAAGCGTCGCAGAACGGGCAAAGCAGGCACGACGGCGAACGAGCGCAAACGGTCGCCCCTAAATCCATTAAGCCTTGAATATAGCGATCCAACTGCTCATCAGGCAGGAGACTCTCGGCCAAAGCCCAAAGCTTTTTTTGTGCGGCAGCCGACTCCAACGGTTGCTCAATAGCAAATAGACGGGCCAAAAGCCTTTTCACGTTGCCGTCTAAAATGGTTTCCTTGGCTCCGAAACTAAAAGCTACAATCGCGGCGGCCGTACTGCGGCCGATGCCCGGTAAGCTTTCCCATTCGTGACGGCTTTGAGGAAATACGCCTTGGTACTTTTGCACGATCTCCTTGGCAGCCCTATGCAAGTTCCTCGCCCGGGAATAGTATCCGAGCCCGGCCCACAAGGCCATCACCTCATCTTCGGAGGCTTCGGCTAAGGCCTTGACCGTAGGAAAGCGCGACAGAAAAGAACGGTAATAGCTTTTGACGGTGGCAACTTGTGTCTGCTGCAGCATGACTTCGGATATCCAACGGGCATAGGGATCAGGCACTTGCCACGGCAGATCATTCCTGCCGTGCTGCTTTTGCCATTTTATGAGCGTGCAAGCGAAGTCTTTTAACAGCATCTTTTCAATGGAAAATCAAAGTACAATTAGCGGATTACCGTCGCATTATAGTGTTATGGCTTCGAATTTCTTTTCCCTAAAAACGTGGCGTTGGCTCTTTTGCTTGGCCTTGGCCGCACCGGCTTGGGGCGCTACTCCGACTGCCCTGCCCAATGTCGAGCTCACCGGAGGGCTCCTGTATCAAATTATTGCTTCCGAATTTGCCTATCAGCGCCAAGAGCCGGCTCTGGCCTATCAAACCTACATGCAAATGGCCAGCACAACCAAGGATCCCCGCTTGGCACAGAGGGCCTTTCAAATTGCCGACTCCGTTCACGCCTTTAAAGACGCACAAAAAGCCGGGCAATTGTGGGCAGAATTGGCCCCCAATGATGCGGATGCTCGCCTGGCTGATTTGCTTGCCTCCATCCGTTCGGGGGAATTAACGCCGTCATTGCAAAATACAGCCAAGGAATTGCTTCGCAGCGAAAAAGATGCGAAGAAAAAACAACAAATTTTCCAAATTATTGCCCTGCAGGTTGATTTGGGGAACGCAACCGATCAGGAGGCACTGGAATTTATCAGGCCGCTGGCAGAAATCTTGAACAATAAAGGACAAGCGGCGCTCGTTCTTGCCAAGCTGTACCGGCTTACCGGTGACATGGAAAAGTGCCGGCAATTTGCAAAAAAGGCCTTTTCGGACATGCCCGATGACACTACGGCCTTGCTTGAATATGCGGATATTCTGCTAAAGAGCAAGCCGAAAGAAGCCCTCCTTCTAATTGAAAATTTTGTCAAAAAGCACCCTGACGATATGCAGGCACAGCTGGCCCTGGCAAAAACATACGCCAGGCAAGGCAACACTCGAGGCGTGCAAAAGCAGCTCGCTCTTCTTGAGCCTTATGCTGAGCGCTCCGGCTCTTTAGCTTATACCCTAGCCAGTATTACCGATGCCGTAGGGCTCACCAATGATACGAAACGCTTTTTGCTTCTCTTTGAGCGGCTGAGCAAAGGCGACGAGCAGTTAAGCGACCGTCTGCCCCAGACATACTTGTCGTTGGGGCTGCTCGATCTCCGACAAAAGCACTTCGAGGCCGCCATTTCTTGGTTCGAGAAAGTCCCCAAGGACAACCACTTCTATACCCAAGCCAGGCTACTGCAAGCGCAGGCCCTTTTGGCATTGAACCAGCCCGAGCGTGCGCTGAAGATCTTGGAGGCCACCCGCGGTCACAACCAAGAAGCGCAAATGGAAATTGAGCACAAAAAGGCCCAAATCCTTTATGAGAGCGGAAAAGTTTCACAAGCCTACCAAAGCATGAAAAAAGCGCTCGAGATTAATCCTAAAAATGCCGCACTTTTGTACCAAAGCGCGTTACTTGCCGTCGAGCTTAAGAAAATGGATGAAGCGGAAGCCTATCTGGAAAAAGGCATAAAGCTTTATCCCGAGCGGGCTGACTTTTACAACACGCTCGGCTACTTATGGGTTGAAGAGGGGAAAAATTTAGATAAAGCGAAAACTTTGCTGGATAAAGCACTTGCGTTGGAACCGGAGAATCCCGCCATTTTGGACTCTGTCGGATGGCTTTATTTTCAGCTCAAACAATATCCCTTAGCCCAAAATTATTTAGAGAAGGCAGCTCAAAAATTTAAAGACAAGGAAATCTTGTTGCACCTGGTTGAGGTTTACCAAGTTCAAGGATTTACCGACAAAGCCATGCAAATATTGCGCCCGATGCTCAAGCAAGCGCCCGATGATCCGGAAATCAATGCTTGCATGGATCGGCTGCATTTGCGATTTTAAGGACAAACCGTGAAGCGTCTTTTTACTGTTTTATCCATGATCAGCGTGTTAAGCGGTTGCGTGAGTCTGAGCACTCCCGAACTCGGCCGGCAATGGGACGGGCGTTTTTCACTCTCGGTGTCAGGCAATGGATTCAACGAAAACCAAACAGGGCGCTTTGCCTTAACGCGCGATGCTGCGCAAACGACAATTCTCGACCTCAAAAGCGCTATCGGGACAACCGTGGCCCGCATTGAGCAACACGCCCATTATGCGCAGCTGCAGGCCGTAGGCGTGCCCGCACAAAAAGCCGACGATATCCACGCCTTGATGCAAAGCACGTTAGGCTTTACCGTTCCCGTTGACGGCTTGGAATTCTGGCTTGACGGACAACCGATCCCCGGCGAACCCGTACGCGCGACGCCATCCACGCCGCCTTATCGGCAACTGGAGCAATACGGCTGGCAAATCCAATTTTTGAGCTATGAAAACAATGCTCCGAAGCGCCTTCGTTTAAGCCGAGAGGCCTCGGACGGGGCTCCGGCCATTTCCATGACCCTTGTTATTAATTCGCGCTGACTCTTATGACTGACACCGTATTGACATTGCCGGCCCCGGCAAAGCTCAATCTGTTTTTGCATGTAACCGGCCGTCTGCCCAATGGATACCATTGCTTGCAGTCGATTTTCGTTCTAATTGACCTGTGTGATGAGATCCGAATCGCCGCCCGCCCCGATGGCGAAATCTCGCGTCGAGGAGACGTGATCGGAGAGATTCAAAACGATCTCTGCGTGCGTGCTGCCAAATTGCTGCAAGCCGAAACAGGCACCTCCCAAGGAGCCGACATCGTTGTGAAAAAGCGCATCCCATCCGGAGCCGGTCTCGGCGGCGGTTCCTCAGATGCGGCAACAACCCTGATGGGACTTAACAAGCTGTGGAATTTGGACATCGAGCGCCCCCTCTTAATGAAGTGGGCGAAAAAGCTGGGAGCCGATGTTCCGTTTTTCCTTTTGGGTACCAATGCTTGGGTAGAGGGCATCGGTGACCGGCTAACGCCCATCAGCGTACCGGAAATGATCTTTGCCGTCGTCTGGCCCGGTGTTTCTCAGTCAACTCCGGAAATTTTTTCTCATCCGCTCTTGACAAGGGATACGAAATCAGTCACAATGTCGATCCTCGACAGCGCGAGTTCACCAAGAGAGTGGATGCAGTTGGGACACAACGATCTGGAACCGATAGCCAAAAGGGTTAATCCGAGGATCGCCGAACTGTTAACGCTGTTACCTCAGTTTCGCATGACCGGATCAGGTTCTGCCGCTTTTGCAGCGATGTCGGAAAGCGAAGCAAGCAGGGTGTTTAAGGACTTGCCGAGTGATTGGCAGCATTTTTTAGTAAAAAGCCTTAAAATACATCCGATAACCTCAGCATTAATATGCTGAACCAAAATTTGTAGGGGAGTCGCCAAGCTGGCCTAAGGCACCGGATTTTGATTCCGGCATTCGAAGGTTCGAATCCTTCCTCCCCTGCCAACTTTCGGGAGCAAGCATGATGTGCTAGCTCCCGTTTGTTTTTGTACTGTTGCAGTTCCTTCTTTTGAACTGTTGGTAACTAACCGAAGAGTCTCTCTCTTCTTAACTTTCGGTGAGCGACATCATGGTCCCTATGGTTCCGGATAATCTCATGGTCTTCACGGGCAATGCCAATCCTAAACTTGCCCAAGCGGTTGCAGAACATCTCAATATTCCCCTCGGCAAAGCCATCGTCAGCCATTTCTCTGACGGCGAAGTCATGGTCGAAATTGATGAAAAAGTTCGCGGTCGCGACGTCTTCGTTTTGCAAAGCACCTGCTCTCCCACCAACGATAATTTGATGGAACTGATGATTATGGTGGATGCTTTGCGTCGCGCCTCTGCGCGTCGCATCACGGCGGTCATGCCGTATTACGGTTATGCTCGCCAAGACCGCCGTCCCCGCTCGGCCCGCGTGGCCATTTCGGCTAAAGTGGTCGCCAACATGTTGCAATCCGTCGGCGTTGACCGTGTTTTGACGATGGACTTGCACGCCGACCAGATCCAAGGCTTCTTTGACGTCCCTGTTGATAACATTTATGCTACCCCGATTCTGTTGCGCGAGCTGCAAAGCCGCCAATATGAAAACTTAGTCGTGGTTTCGCCGGACGTCGGCGGCGTGGTTCGCGCTCGCGCCATGGCCAAATCGTTAGGTACGGATTTGGCGATTATCGATAAGCGCCGTCCCCGCGCTAATGTCGCCGAAGTCATGAATTTGATCGGTGACGTTGCCGGTCGCACTTGCATTATCACCGACGATATCGTTGATACGGCCGGCACGTTGTGCAACGCCGCCAAGGCGTTGAAAGATCGCGGAGCCATTAAGGTCTGCGCCTACATCACTCACCCGGTTCTCTCCGGCCCGGCTGTTGAACGCATTACCAACTCCGAGCTCGATGAACTAGTGGTCACCGATACGATTCCGTTGAGCGAAGCAGCTCAGAAGTGCACCAAGATCAAGCAAGTCTCTGCTGCTAACTTGTTCGGCGAAACAATCTCGCGTATCGCTCGTGAAGATTCTGTGAGCGCTCTTTTTGAAAATTGCTAATCCTTTAAGACCGCTCCGATTAGGAAAAGGTGAAAGGGGGTCTCTTTCGCCTTTTCTGTTTTTTGGTTTTTTACTCAAAATAGGTAAAATACCGACTTTGCTTTTCCATGTGAAAGCGTTTTAGAAGCGAAGGATTAAAAGCCTTCAACTCCTGGTGGATGGTCGCGTCCCGGGATTTTTATTTCATTTCTGGAGATATTCATGAAAATTATCGCCTCTACGCGTCAAGCGCAAGGTACGGGTGCGAGCCGCCGTCTGCGCCGTGCCGACAAGTTGCCCGGTATTCTTTACGGTGGCAACGCTGCTCCCACGATGATCGAGCTCGAACACAATCCGATTTTCTACGCCTTGCGTAAGGAAAGTTTCCACTCCTCGATTTTGACGATGGAATTGGACGGTAAGGATGAACTCGTTGTTTTGCGTGCCTTCCAAATGCACCCGTACAAACAACAAGTCATGCACATTGACTTCCAACGCATTAACGCCAACGAACCGGTGATCATGAGCGTTCCGTTGCACTTCTTCGGTGCTGAAAACAGCCCGGCCGTTAAGGTCAGCAAGGGCATGGTCAGCCACGCTATGAGCGCCATCACGGTGAGCTGCTTGCCGAAGGATTTGCCGGAATTCATCGATGTCGATTTGTCCGGCTTGACCGCTCAAACGACGATGCGCGTTTCTGACATCGCTTTGCCTGAAGGCGTTCAAGCGGTTGTTCGCGGTAACGAAGACCCGGTGGTGGTTTCTGTCGTCGCCCAAGTGGAAGATGAAGACGCCGCTCCGGCTGATGCTGCCGCTGCCGCTGCTGCTCCGGCTGCTGCTGCCCCGGCTGCTGACAAGTAATTTTTTACTTTTGTCATCCAAAGGCGACCTTGTTTTTTCAGGTCGCCTTTTTGTTTGCCTCAGTAGGAAATTTGCACGGCCACGTTTTGTTGGCGCACGAGCTGTCCGATTCGATCCAGCTCTTGCCGACTAGCTTTCTGCAGGGACGAATCCGGAGTTTCCCGGTCAATGGTATAAACCATGACTTCGCGAGGCGCGATTTCTTTGATTGCCGCCAACCACGGTAAAACATACTCATCTGTTGTATTGTCAACGCTTTGGCCCGATAAGTCGTATCCCTTTAAAAACATGGTTTGAATAATCAGTTGTCCGTTAAATCGTTTAAAGGCTTCGATTTGTTTAGCTACACGATAGTGTGAGCTCGGCCGGTTTACGCGAGCAATGTAGGCCTCATTGACCGTATCTAGCTTTAGTATGTTGTTATCCACCTTGAGCAACGCATCAAAAACGCTCGGCTTATGTACCTGAGTCCCATTGCTAAGAACGCTGATTTTGGCTTTAGGGAAATAGAGGTCTCTTAACCGTATCGTTTCGTTAATTATGACACCGAAGTCCGGGTGTGCCGTCGGCTCACCATTGCCGGCAAACGTAATGACGTCGGGCCCTTGCCCTTGTGATGCCATCAGCTGCAACCTCTTTTCCAACTCTGAAATGACAAATTCGGCCGAAGGTAATTTCTCGGACGTTTTACGCTCGTCATTTAATCCGCATTCACAATAGATGCAGTCAAATGTACAAACCTTTCCGGATCCCGGCAACAAATTAACCCCTAAAGACACTCCCAAACGGCGGCTTTTGACCGGACCGAATACCGGAGATGCGTGTAAGATCGTTGTCATTTAAAACCCCTTTGGCAAATACAACGGCCTCTTCACCGCTTCTTGCTCGAAGAGATTGCCGAAGCCTGAGTCTAGCATAGTAGTACATCGATTAAGCCTCTGCACGGCAACCTCTCTTAGCCACAACCTAAAGAGTCGCGATGAAGCCTCCTTTTAGCTTGCTTGCTGCTCCCCCTCGGAGAACTCCGAGCCGATGGTAAAATGCATCCGGTCTTTTTACGGATAATATGTTATGTCACAGATTCGCTTGATCGTCGGACTCGGCAA
Source organism: Candidatus Aphodousia gallistercoris (assembly GCA_018714185.1). Lineage (GTDB taxonomy): Bacteria > Pseudomonadota > Gammaproteobacteria > Burkholderiales > Burkholderiaceae_F > Aphodousia > Aphodousia gallistercoris. Next base: position 23,187 of record DVNT01000015.1, read on the forward strand.
TCCCGGCCCCGAATATGAACGGACTCGTCACAATGCAGGATTTTGGTTTTTAGATCAACTCGCTCAACGCTGTTCAACCTTCTTTCGCGAGGAAAAGAAATTTTTCGGCGAAGTGGCAAAAGTCCGCTTGGCCGGCCAAGATGTCTGGCTGTTAAAGCCGCTGACCTTTATGAATCGCTCCGGACAGGCCGTTGCTGCACTCGCCCTTTATTACAAAATCCTACCCGAGGAAATTCTGGTTGTGCACGATGAACTCGATCTCATGCCCGGTTGCATGAAATTAAAAAAGGGCGGCGGCAACGCCGGCCATAACGGGCTGAAAGACATCACCGAAAAGTTATCGACACCGAATTTCTGGCGCCTTCGTCTTGGCACGGGCCATCCTCGCAGTTTAGGATTGGCTCAACCAGTCGTTGATTTCGTTTTGCATGCTCCCACCGAAGAGCAGCGCCAGTTAATTGATGAGTGTATCGGGGCTGCGCTGAAAACGAGCAACGATATTGCCGTCGGCGACATGGCTCGCGTGCAAAGGGCTATTTCCAAATACGGTCACCCCCGCGTGAATGAGCCGTCCAAGGCGCAGGAGGCAGGCAAATAAGAGGCAATAAATAGACCGCTACCCTGCCCGCAAAAGAATTTAACGGTCACGGCGTACGGGACCAATGGATCCCGTGTGCCTTAAAGCAACAGGAGGAGGCGCTGGCTCTCCCGTCTTGGGACGGAAGTTTCCGCGCCTAATATTTATGAAACAAAAAGAAAAAATTTTAGCCAGCGGTTGTCTTCTTGGAGAACGAGTTCGTTACGATGCTCAAGTCCTAAAAATTACGGATGAACGAATTTTTCGTTGGGCCAAGGAAAAGCGCTTTATTCCGATTTGCCCCGAATGCATGGGAGGGCTTTGGGTTCCCCGCGATCCTTGTGAAATCGAACAGGGCAAAACTGCTCAAGACGTGCTCGACGGGAAGGCGCGCATTTTGACTCAAAATGGCAATGACTGCACTGATGATTATCTGTTCGGCGTTCAGGCCTGCGTCAATATGGCCAAACGCCATCATGTCCGCTTGGCGCTACTGAAGCAGCGCAGCCCGGCTTGTGCTACGCAATATGTCCATGACGGGCATTTCAACGGTCAGGTCGTTGCCGGAAAGGGGGTCTTGGCCCTAGCGTTAGAAAGGGAAAGGATTCTAACATTCGATGAAACGCAGCTTGATCAATTAGAAAATCAGCTGACGGACTGAGCAAAGAAAATACAACGACTCAATGCTAAAATTTTTAGATTAACTTTTTTGGATTTTCATCATGGGATTGAAATGTGGCATCGTTGGTTTGCCTAACGTCGGCAAATCCACCATTTTTAACGCCTTAACCAAGGCCGGGATTGCGGCGGAAAATTATCCGTTTTGCACAATAGAACCCAATGTCGGCATTGTGGAAGTTCCTGACGCGCGATTGCAGCAATTAGCCGACATCGTTCATCCTCAGCGCATTGTCCCTGCCGTTGTCGAGTTTGTTGACATTGCCGGTTTAGTCGCCGGCGCAAGCAAGGGAGAAGGCCTCGGCAACCAGTTTTTGGCCAATATTCGCGAGTGCGACGCCATCGCCCATATCGTACGTTGCTTCAATGACGATAATGTCGTTCACGTAGCCGGTCACGTCGACCCGGCCGAAGACATTGAGGTCATCAACACGGAGCTGGCTTTGGCTGATTTGGCAACGGTTGAGAAAATGCTCAATAAGTACAGCAAACAAGCTCGGCAGGGCGGAGACAAAGAAGCACTCAAATTAGTGACCGTATTGGAAAAAATTCAGCCGGTTCTCAACGAGGGCAAACCGGCGCGCCAAGTCGCCTTAAGTAAGGAAGAGCGAGCCATTATCAAGCCGATTTGCCTACTGACAATCAAGCCGACCATGTACGTTGCCAATGTCAATGATTCTGGCTTTGAAAACAACCCTCTCCTGGACTCGGTAAAAGCCATTGCCGCAAAAGAGAATGCACCGGTGGTCGCCTTGTGTGCCAAGATTGAAGCCGAAATCGCCGAATTGGATGATGAGGATAAGTCCATGTTCTTGGAAGACATGGGAATGCATGAGCCCGGACTCAACCGCGTTATTCGTGCCGGCTACGATCTGTTAGGTTTGCAGACATATTTCACGGCCGGAGAAAAGGAAGTTCGTGCTTGGACCATCCATAAGGGGGATACCGCTCCCAAGGCAGCCGGCGTCATTCATACCGATTTCGAGCGCGGGTTCATCCGTGCCCAGACCATCAGCTATGACGACTATATTGCCCATCATGGCGAAAAGGGTGCCCAGGAAGCCGGTAAGATGCGCGCCGAAGGAAAAGACTACATCGTCCAAGACGGCGATGTGATGAATTTCTTATTCAACGTCTAGATATTTTAAAATCAAAGGGACGGGCTTCAGCTCCGCCCCTTTGTTTATTACCCTAGAAAATTGCTATGGCAACAGTGCTTTCGAAACGCCGTCGAGAATTCGGAGAAAGACTCCGCACTGAGCGTGAACGCTTGGGTTACACCGAGTTGCAGATTGCACAGTTGCTCGGCGTTCCCCTAGAGACATACCAAAAATTTGAGGAAGGTCAGGAAGATCCGGGGATTTTCAGAATGCCGCGGCTCAACGATTGCGGCTTTGACATTCTTTTTATCATTACCAGCCAACGCCACAACCCGATAGAGGAAGAAAGTGAATTGCTTGCCCGTTTTCGCGAACTTTCAAACCGCGGACGGAATTCTATTTTCATGACACTGGACGCTCTGGAGCGGCTCGCCCCCAATTTACGCCAAACAATCCGCGATAAATGGAAAAATAATAAGTGATTCGCTTTAGAGCTTGATTCCCAAAATTCGTTTTTGTGATATGTTTAGCTCTTAGCAGCTGGTACCTATTTGAAACGGATGTCCTCTCATGCGCTTTGTTCGTGCTTTCTTATGGATAATCGCCCTCATTGCCCTGATTTTTCTCGGCTGTGTGGTGGCACTGTTTCTGCTAGTCACCCCGGATAAGGTGCAGGAGCGGCTTCAAGTCGCGCTCAGCGAAGCGGATTTAACGCTGCAAATGTCTGAACAGGCCGAAGTCAAAGTGCTTCCCACCATTCAAGTGACCCTGCCTGCCGCGCAGATTCTTGATTCGGAAAACCGCGTTGTAGCGAGTCTGAGGAGCGCCTATTTTGATTTAAGCCCTTGGTGGTTGCTTCTCGGCAAAGTTCACATTCAGACCTTGGACATCGATGGGTTGGATTTTAATATCCGCAACCGCTCCATTGCAGACATTTCCCAGATTAAAACGGAAAAAACCGCTATTTTCAGCGATGTTTCCGTAGAAACTCTGTTGCTAAACAACGCCCGACTGGAAGTTAGCCTTGGGGAAAAAACGCTGCAGCTGACTAACATGCAAGCTCGAGTTGCCTCTCCGGCTCCTCAAATGCATGCCCCGTTTCAAATCCTGTCTCAGGTCGCCTTTGTCCAAAATGGGGAATCGTTTTTGCTCGATACCGACCTGGCCGCGACGTTGGATCTGAACTTAGCAACCGGTGCCGTTATTTTTGAGAACCTTATTGTTCAAGCAAAGGGAACCCAAAACGGTGCTCCGGTAGAGCTTTCCTTTAGCTCGCCGTTGCTGCAAATTTCCAATGACCGTCTCTATACAAAGACCTCACAATTTCAGCTTCAGCAGCCTTCGCAGTCGCGGGAATTCCAGCTCTCCAGTGCTGAACTCAACATTACGAAACAAGCGGTTCAAGCCCCGGATATCCATACCTTGCTAAGACACGGAGCCGGCAACGAAAAATTTGAACTTGATGTTCGCTCGCCCGTAAACTTTAATCGCATCGACGGGGCTTTCGATGCCAGCCATCTTCAAGGGCATGTGTTGCTGCCGCACGCTGCGCAAACCAGTCCCTTATCCGGCCAAATTAAGGGCTCTATCTCGCAAAAACATTTCCAGGTCAGCCTTTATAGCCGCTTTAACGAGGCGCCTTTCAGCTTTCAGGGAGAATGGGCCGGCTTGGACAAGCCCCGGATTACCGGAGAGGTCGTGATCGGACGATTAAAAGCCTCGGATATTGCGCTGTTATCAAATGTAAGCCCACGCAGGGAAAGCAACGATCGCACTTTCTCAAATGATGCCGCTTCAACGGCAAAGCCGTCCGGTAGCGAGCCCAACAATGTCAACGATATGCCGCAAGAAGAGCCCGCAGCGACACCTCAGACAGCACCGGCTGAAGTCGTAGAGAACGCCTCATCAGCGCCAACACCCTCTCCTCAAGAGGATTTAGGCTCTACGGCCGAAGTCTCTGCTCCCGAATACGACTTCGATCTCTTCGATAAAGTCGATTTCGACGGCAACGTGGTTGTTGGTGAGCTACAAATCGGAGAACTTCGCTTACTTCAAACCAAGGCGCCTTTAGTCATACGTGACGGCCGCTTGCAGTGGAGCGGGCTTCGCTCGATCTTCTACGACGGTCGCTCCGAAGCGGACATCTCCATTACATCAGAGGGACACTGGAGCCTTTCTTTCAATGCCGATAATGTCAACTTACAAAATTTAACGGCCGATGCCGGCGCCACTGACAGCGTTGGCGGCGTTTTGAACGTGCAGGCGCACTTTTTCGGCGAAGGACTGGATGAAGAAACGGTGAGCGGACAAGTAGGTTTTGCCGTCACGAATACGCGCTTTTACGGGCTGCAAATTTCGGACGCTCTGAGCAGCATTGCCAAATATCAGCCGGTAAAAACCGATGCAAAAGCATTTACTGATGTTGAAAAACTCAACGGAGTGGCAACGGTACGCGAGGGGCTGGTCAACCTTTCCCCCTTATCGGTTCGATTAGCGGGCAGCCGCTTGGAAGGCAATGCAGCACTCGACGTTTCCACTGCAAGCCTTAAAGGATCTTTAGACGGGACGGTTCGGGGTTTAAAAACCAAGCTCTACCTATCCGGTCCGTGGTACCAGCCCATGATTGCCGTCAATGACGAAGAAATTAAATCGGCCAATCAGATTGAGGCCCCGGCCCCGAAACCGGAACCTCCCAAGGAACCGACGCGTTGGGAAAAATTAAAGAATTTTTTCAGCAACTATTTCTAGATTAGACAGAGGCCCGAAGAGAAAAGTCCGGGCCTCAGTTTAAGAAATGCCGACCAATGCGTTCGCAAAGGCTTGTGCATCAAAAGGCTGAAGATCGTCAATCGTCTCACCCACACCGATAAAATAAATCGGGATCGGCTTTTCTGCGCGCATTCTGGTAATCGCCACCAAGACTCCCCCTTTTGCCGTTCCGTCCAGCTTCGTGATGATAAGCCCTGTCAACGGCACGGCTTGGTCAAAGGCAGCAACCTGGGACAAAGCGTTTTGGCCATTGGTGCCGTCAATAACCAAAATGACCTCATGCGGAGCTCCCTGCATCGCCTTATTTTGCGAACGCGCAATACGCTTTAACTCCTCCATTAACCGTGTTTGCGTCGTCAAGCGCCCGGCAGTATCGACGATTACGACATCGGCTCCTCGAGCCTTGCCGGCACTGACGGCATCGAAAGCGACCGCCGCCGGATCTCCTCCGTTTTGGGCGATCACTTCAACACGGTTTCTTTCTCCCCAAACAGCTAACTGTTCTCGAGCGGCCGCCCGGAAAGTGTCGCCGGCGGCAAGCAAAACACTTTTATCGGCTTTAGCCAGCCACTTACTGATTTTGCCGATGGAGGTCGTCTTTCCCGCGCCATTGACACCGATCATCATCATGACAAGCGGTTTTGCACGCGACAAATCCATGTGGCCTTCTGCAGGCTTGAGTAACTTCACTAATTCATCGCGCAGTTCCAAACGTACTTCGTCTTGGGTTTTCAACCCCTTAAGCTTGATACTTTCTCGGAGCGTTTCGAGCAAATCGGATACAGTTTGAACACCCATATCCGCCGATATTAAAGCGAACTCCAGCTCTTCCAAGAAGTCTTCGTCGACTTTCCCGCCGGTAAAAAGACCGATAATATTGAGCCGAGTTTTGTGTAACCCGTTCTTGAGGCGATCAAACCAACCTGTTTTTTTCGTTTCAGACGTTATCATTAGAGTATGCGTCCCATGAAGAAAGAAATTCGTCACAATCAACGTGACGTAAGTTTACCAAGAGTGCGCCCCCAAGGAGCGGGAGTTGTCAGAATCATCGCCGGTCAATGGCGACGCACTCCGTTGCCTGTTGCACAGCTGCCGGGGCTTCGGCCGACTGGCGACCGCATAAGAGAAACCGTTTTTAACTGGTTGCAGTTTTTGCTGGTTGATTTAACCGAAGTCAACGGCTTGGATATGTTTGCCGGCTCCGGCGCCCTCGGGTTCGAATTGGCCAGTCGAGGCGCCAAGCGAGTGTTGCTTTTTGAAAAAAATAAGATCGCCGCCCGCAATCTCTCCGGCATAAAAGCCAAACTAAAAGCCAACAATTTAGAAGTCATCAACGGCGACTGTCTGAACTTTTTATCTCGCTCAAGCGAACGCTTCGACATCATCTTCATTGACCCGCCTTTTGCTTTAAATTACCATGAAAAGGCTATCGAGGCCGCCTGCAGGCACTTGAATCCGGGCGCCTTAATCTACGTTGAATCGCCGGCGGACTGGTCATGTGAAGAACTGTTTAAGAGGTTTGCCCTGGAAATTGTCCGCGATGGGCATGCCGGCGCTGTGGCCTATCGGATATTAAGAAAAAAGGAGTGCGAATTGTGACTATTGCTGTTTATGCCGGCACGTTTGACCCCTTCACTCTCGGGCATGAAGATGTTCTTGACCGTGCCAGGCAAATTTTTGATACGGTCATCGTTGCCGTTGCTGCAGACACGGGGCGCAGCACCTTTTTCACCTTCGAAGAACGAGTGCAATTGGCTCGGCAGGTTATCGGGGAAAAAAGCCGTGTTCGCGTCATGGGCTTTGAGGGCTTACTTTGCGAATTTATAGAGCAACAGCACGCTACAGTTCTTATTCGCGGCGTTCGCAACGGCAGTGACTTCGATTATGAAACGCGTATGGCTGCCGTTAACCGCGCCTTAAACCCGCATGCCCAAACGGTTTTCTTTCCCCCTATCAGCAACACCCAAGCAATCTCGGGCTCTCTTGTCAGAGAAATCCACCGTTTAGGCGGAGACGTTTCCGCCTTTGTCAGCCCGATTGTGCGGCAAGCGTTAGAGCGAAAGCGCCGCTCCTTGTAGAGGTTCTTTTTTATGCATTTAGCAGCAATCGATCTTGGCTCGAATAGTTTCCGTTTGCAAATCGGCCGAGTGGATAACAACTCCATCATTCCGGAAACTTACCTGAAAGAGGGAGTTCGGATCGCCGCAGGTCTAGATGCTCAGGGATTTCTAACCGAAGAGGCCCAGCAGCGAGCCTTGGACGCTTTGTCACGCTTTAGTACCCGCATTAAAGATCTCCCTCAGTCGTGTGTTCGCGCTGTAGGGACTCAAACGTTACGGATAGCCAAAAATACCCCCGAGTTTCTTGAAAAAGCCCAAATGGCGCTCGGCTTTCCGATTGAGGTCTTGCGCGGCAAGGAGGAAGCCCGCCTCATTTACCTGGGCTGCTCGCATGCCCTACCGAACTCCGAACAAAAGCGGCTTATCGTCGATATCGGAGGAGGCTCAACGGAACTGGCAATCGGACAACAATACAACGTGCTGGCCTGCGACTCGTTTCACGTGGGCTGCGTCAATATGACGCTGGAGTATTTTCGCGACGGCAAAATTACCCGGGAGCGGTTTGAAGCGGCACGCCTTGCCGCTTATGCAGAATTAATCAATGCCAGACGCCGTTTCAATGCCTCGTACTGGTCTTGCGCTTACGGCTCCTCCGGCTCGATGGAGGCAGTGTTTGCGCTTACCCGTTCTTTGGGCATTGATTCTGCCGTTGTAACAAAGCAAGATCTCCTCCTTATTCGAGATCTCTTCATCAAGTTCGGTGATATTAGAAACATTTGCATGCAAGATCTGCATCAATCGCGTAAAGATGTCATTGTCGGCGGACTGGCCGTATTATCAGCCGTTTTTGACGCTTTAGACATAGAAACGATGGGGTTTTCTTCCGGCGCTTTGCGCATGGGCGTGCTTTATGACTTAAACGACAAACTCCTGCACCGAGACTGTCGCGATGCCAGTATCGACAAACTGATGACCATGGCATCCCTCAACAATGAGCAAGCGGCTTCGGTCGACCGAATCAGCCGTAGCTTATTTAGCAGCCTGATTCCCGAGGGATTGCAAGAGGAGAGAAAATGCCTACACTGGGCTGCCTTGTTGCACGAAATCGGCAGCGGCATCAGCCCCAACGGCTACCACCGCCACGGCGCCTACATCATTGAGCATGCCGACTTGGTGGGCTTTTCCTCTTCGACCCAAAAGTGGCTCTCCGACCTTATCCTCGGGCAGCGCGGCCGGTTGCTAAAAATCTCCCACCGCTTGGAGGATTCGATTTGGACGGCCAGCCTGTTGGCGCTGCGCTTGGCCTGCATTTTTGCTCAAGAGAGAGACTCCTCGGTACAGCCTCGGCTTAAACTCTTTGCCCGAGGAGCTCGGCAATTTGAACTTATCATTGAAAATGAGGACTGGCTGCAATCACATCCGTTAACATATTTTCTTTTAAAGGATGAAGCAAGGCATTGGAAAGCCGTACAATATACCTTTGAATTTAAAAACTAGTTGTTGATTTTTTCATGCAAGAACCCGTAGTGCCCCGCGATAATCCACTTGTGGAATTAGCCCATGTTTTCATGGACTTCGGTGACTTACAAGTGCTCAGAGACGTATCGGTAAAAATTTACCGAGGGGAATTTGTTGTCTTGCATGGCGATACCGGCTGCGGCAAATCGACCGTATTGCGCTTGATTGCCGGATTACTCAACCCGACCAAAGGCGCTGTCCGCGTTGCCGGAGAAGACGTACAGAATTTTTCCGTTTTGCAACGTCGGTGGCTGCGCCGCGCCATCGGCTTGATGATGCAAGACTCTCCCCTATTGCCTGACAGAACGATCATTGAAAATGTCATGCTGCCTGCGCTGGCGGCAGAGTCCACTACGGCCCAAGCCCGGCAGCAAGCCTTAGCCGCGTTGTCGAGGTGCCACATGTCGGAGTTGGCTTATGCAATGCCGATTGACTTATCGGCCGGTCAGCGCCAACAGGTTAGCTTGGCACGGGCCGTTGTCAATTTACCCGTACTCATTTTGGCCGATGAACCGGCAGCGCACTTGGACGCCAATAATGCCCAAACCCTCATCAATTTACTTGGCGAATTCGCCAGTGCCGGGGTTACCGTTATTGTCGCTTCCCACTTGCTGCTTGCTCCACGAGACATCCCGTATCGTGAAGTGAGATTTGCCTCCCAACACGGAGCGTTTCGATGAGCTTTCTATCTTCTCGTGCTTGGGCTTTTCAGCAGGTCTTTCGCGGCATCCGAAACGCCAAGGGAGTCTTTTTCCTTGCCTTAGCCCTTGCCAGCTTGTCGCTAACGATCCCCGTCTTTATTGCGAGCATCGTTTACGGTCTTTCCGAACCGTTGCGCTCAGTGCCTGTTGCGCCGGAAGTCACCGTTTTCACGACGGACGACATTACCAAAAGCCAAATGGATAACCTCCAGGCCCGCATCGGACGGCATGAACATGTCATGAAAATCACCGTTATCCCTAAAGAGGATGCCTTCGAGGCCCTGAATGAGAATTTGGGAATTAAAAAGAACAATACGGATACGGCTGCCAATCCGTTGCCGGATCTGATTATTGTCACCTTGGACCAGAATATGTCCTCAGAGGCCATTGAGAAAACCGCCCAAAGCATCGAAAAACTAAAAGGGGTTGACATGGTCGCCTATGACAGTACTTGGCTGACCAAGCTTGAAGCCATATACGATGCCCTTTTTAACTTGGGAGTGATCTTTACGGTCATCACGTTGGCTCTTTTAGTGTGTGTTATCACCGCCAGCGTCCGCTTAGCGGCCGATGCGCAAAAAACCGAACTCAGCATGCTCTACCTTTTCGGTGCTTCCGCCGCTTTTTCAATCCGTCCCTACGCTTGGCGCGGCTTCCTCACCATGGGGTTGGCCGCCATCATTGCGTTAGCACTGTCACGCTTTGCCACCGGCTTTCTCAATGAGGCGTTGCTTAGCGTCGGCAAACAGTACGGAACCCAAATTGTTATATCTGCTCTACCTTGGGAATTTAACCTTGGTTTTATAATCTTCTGCGCTTTGTTGGGCGGCTTGATTGCAAGCATCATCACCCAACGAGCCATTGCGAAAATCGAGCAAATCGATTAATTCTTCTGAACATTGACCATGTCTGATAAAACGGAGTCTAAGCCAACAACCGGCCAGGCTTTGGTTCCCTACCAAAGCAAGGTGCCCGCTGTCATCCCCAGTTTGGGAAACTTGGATGCTTATATCCAGGCAGCCAACCGCGTGCCGATACTTTCTTACGAGCAAGAAAAAGAGCTGATTGAAAGACTTCACAAAAACAACGATATGGCAGCCGGCCGAGACTTAGTGATGGCACACCTGAGGCTGGTGATTGCCATTGCTCGAAACTACTTAGGGTACGGAATCCCTCACGCCGACCTTATCCAGGAAGGCAATATCGGCCTGCTGAAGGCCATTAAGCATTACGAGCCCTCGCACGGAGCTCGGTTAATGACGTTCGCCGAGTATTGGATTCGTTCCGAAATCCAGGATTACATTATCAAGAATTGGCGTCAGGTCAAGCTAGCCACGACAAAAGCTCAGCGTAAACTTTTCTTTAATTTACGCTCAATGAGAGGGGAGAATGCCTTGACGTATTCCCAAGCCGGGGAAATCGCCAAAGAACTTGACGTTAAGCCGTCCGAAGTTCTGGAAATGGAGCAACGGATGTACGGCAACGACACACCGATTGATGTGCCAGCTGACGACGATCCCGACGCAAAGCAAACGGCACCTATCCAATGGTTGGCCTCTGAAAAAGAGGAACCCTCAAGAATCTTGGAGCAAAAGGATGAAGAGCGGATGCAAAAGGAAGGCATTCGCCAGGCCCTCATGAGTTTGGATGAACGCAGTCGGAAAGTGATCCAAGCCCGATGGCTTCATGAAGATGAAAATGGCAATGTCGCTCCCAAAACCCTGCAGGAACTCGCCGATGAACTCGGCGTTTCCGCCGAGCGCGTCCGCCAAATTGAAAAGAATGCATTAATTAAAATGAGAAAGGCGCTTACAGCGCCGCCGGATGAGTATGTTTAGAATTGTTTTAGTTGCCCCTGAAATTCCCCCTAACACGGGAAATATTATTCGTTTAAGCGCCAATACTGGCTGTGAATTGCACTTGGTGGAACCGCTTGGTTTTTCCTTGGATGATAAGCACATGATCCGGGCTGGGCTTGATTACCATGAATACGCCACGGTAAAAGTTCATAAAAGCTTCGAGGCTTTTTTACAAGCGGAAAATCCCGACCGCAGCCGCATGTTTGCCATGACCACGAAAGGCTCTCACCCTTTTGCACAGTCACATTTTCTGCCCGGAGATTGGTTTGTTTTCGGTAGCGAGGGACACGGCCTTCCCGACTGCATTCGCAACAGCTTTCCTGAGTCTCAGCGCATCCGCCTTCCCATGCGGCCCAACAACCGCTCATTGAATTTGTCAAACTCGGTGGCTGTCACGATCTATGAGGCGTGGCGCCAAAACGGCTACGAGGGCGGCATTTAATTTTCCCTCACCCCAGGTGCCGCCGCAGCTAACGCCTCGGCGGCCTTTTTTGCGGAAAGCCTAGTTCTTTTGCTGCAAGCTCTCCAACAGGTAGCGGTCCATATGCCGCTCTGCCGCAAAGACAGCGGCCTGTACCCGAGAGCTGAAATCGAATCGACGCATAATCCGCTGCAAGTGAGCTTTAACCGTGCTTTCGGACATGTTGAGCATTTGCGCCATCTCGCGATTGCTGGCCCCTTGGGCTAAACAACCTAAAATTTGCCGCTCGCGCTCGGTCAGACTACGCACGGTTTCAGGCCGTACCTCCGGCATGAGGCTCAGATGCTTGGCGCGAATGCCATTGACAAATTTACTCGTCATTTCCGGCGACATCACGCTTTCACCGGCAACGATCTTGCGGATGCTGTTTACGAGATAGTCAGCATCAATATTCTTGACCAAATAGCCTCGAGCCCCCAGCACAAACGCCTCTTTCAGGTCTTCGGCATCCTCACTGACAGTAAGCATTACGACCGGAAGCTGGCGGTTCATTTCCAACATTTGCGCTAACGCCTCGGTCCCGTTCATCACGGGCATGTCCAAATCCAGCAAGACCAAGTCCGGCTTGAGCTGTTCGGCTAGCTTAACCCCCTCCAAGCCGTCGGAAGCTTCTCCAACCACCTCAAAATCATCCTGCCGAGACAGCAAGGCCTTTAAACCGGAACGAAACAAAGTGTGGTCATCAACCAATAAAATGCGAATGGACATAGCCTTTTTTACTCCTAGTGACAGCTTGCTTTACGGGCCTTTAGCGACAATGGCGCGTGCTCATAATGCCGTCAGAGGTTGCCGAACTTCACGCGGCAAAATAAATTTGACGGTGGTTCCTTGGTTTGGCTCCGACTCAATCTCAATGCGAGCTGAGATTTTTTGAGCGCGCTCACGCATGATGGATAAGCCCACGTGTCGTTGCTTGCGAGATTCTAACAGCTGAGGGTCAATCCCGATACCATCGTCCATAATTTTCATTTCAAAACTATCGCCGTTTTTGATGCTAACTAAGACCGTGGAAGCATGGGCGTGTTTTCTCACATTGGACAAGGCTTCCTGCAAGATGAAAATCGCCTGCAATTTTTGAGCCGAAGTCAATGACAAGCCGTTGCCGGTCATCGTTAAATGCACCTTAATGTGAGTCTGTCTTTCAAATCGCTCTAAAACGCTGCGGACTAAGTCATCCAAGACTTCGTTGCTGATGCGCGTTCTAAAGTTCAAAAGCAGTTCGCGAACGTCGTCGTAGCACTCCTGAACGCCGGCTTTTATTTGCTGAATCCCGTCATCAATTTGCTCTTTGTTTTTGTGCTTGAGTGCATCTTCAAGCATTTGCACCTGCAGATTAACAAAGGAAAGCGTTTGGGCAATGGAGTCATGCAAGTTTTGTGCTAAAAGGTTGCGCTCTTGCCCAACGGCTAATTGCTGGTCCAAAGCGGCCAGACGCATATTTTCAATCGCCGCGCCGAAATGCCTTCCCAAATTTTCCAACAAGGTATCTACCCCCTTATTGGGCTGGCGCTGTGCTTTGAAATACAGACTAAAAAGACCGATGTTTTTTTGCTTATGGCGAATGTGATAGATCATCACCAATTTAAAGCCATAGTCTTTGCAAATGCAGTTAGCGGGCAAGTCCTGCTCCTTTAAGGTCAAGGGGTAGGGACTTTGCAACGCTTTTTGATACAGCTCTTGCATCGGCGCTGAGCAGGATTGGCAACAACCTTCCTTGAGACCCTTGCGCCAAACGATTTCACAGCGCTCGCGTCCTTCGTTAATCAAACGAATATCTCCGGCCTGCGCCCCGGCTAAAATCATCACTCTTGCAATAAACGACTCGCACAGTTCATCCATGGAGTGTTGCTCCCCAAGGTAGGCCGTTAAGCCGTACAAAGCCGTCAAGTAAGCATTTTTTTCGGCCAAAGAACCGGTCTTTTCAGCAACCTTCTTCTCCAGGTTGCTATAGACGTCATCCAAGTGGCTCGCCAGATCGTTAAAGCCGGCCGAAATTTGCGAAAACTCCTGAGTCCCCTCGGCATGAACCCGCGTTTTCCAGTCCGATGCCCGCAGCCTTTCAATACCGGTTCGCAATTGATTGAGCGGCCGCAAAACCGAAACAACCAAAAACCACATCACAATGATGACGCTAAGAATGGAGACGCCGCCGAGAGCCACTTGCGTGTAGCGCAACACGACAATATTGCGGTTAGCTTCCGCATCAATCAGTGCCGTCCACTGTTCAATGCGCTGATTTAGAATAAACAGTTGATCTAAAAAGGTTTCTCTTTCCCGATCCGTAAACGCCGCCCCTTCATGCCAACGCAAAACCGCCGGCTTGACCTGTTGACGCCACTTCGTGTCCACCACTTCCAATAGTTTGTCAATGCGCTCATCTTTGGCCATGACGCTATAGGTATCGTCATCACCGACCATAATGCGGGTGAGCTCATGGTCAATGCGCCAAACCGCCCCTTGCACATCAACGGCTATCTTTTCTTGAGCCGGCTGTTCAATGGTAAAAGCGTAACCGAGACGGTATAGATCATTACGAATCAAATCGGCCGTCCGGACGATGCCGGTTGCATTTTCCAATTGCCACGATAAAAAAAGCGTGTAAACCACCGAGGCAATCAATATGGCAACCCACAGCAGCGTTAGGCGTAACAGTTGGCTTGAGAGCTGAGGAACCTGGGACAAAATATTCGGCATATTTGTTTAAAAAAGAAAGCGCACAAACCGAACGCCTGTACGCTTTCTTCAAGAAATTCAAACCGATGCTCTATCAGTTTTGCTTATTCTTTTCCTGATCAGCGGCTGCGGCTGCCTGAGCCAAGCGCTGTTGGTACAGTGCTTCAAAATTCATTTCAGGCAAGTGCACAGGCGCCAAAGACGTGCGGGTAACCAAATCGGCCACGTTGGCACGAAGATACGGGAACACGATCGTCGGGCAAACCACGTTGCAAATGTGGGCCATTTGATCTTCGCTAAAGCCACGGATTTGGAAAATGCCGGCTTGCTTGACTTCGGTAATCATCATCACGTTTTCTTCTTCCTTGATGGTCACCGTTGCGCGAACGCTGACTTCACGATGGGCTTCACCCAAGGCCTTGATGCTGACTTCGAATTGCATGTCAACCATCGGCTGCTTTTGCAGCGGCTTGACAAACATTTCGGGCGCATGGGGCATTTCCACCGATGCGTCCTTCATGTAGCAACGTTCAAGCTGGAAAACAGCGGCAGGGGCTTGTTCCTGGTTTTGAGCGCCTTCACTGTTCATGTTTTCTTCTGCCATGATTTCATCCTTTTTAATAAAGAAAGAGAATTAGCGAGAGAAGGGCAGTTGGGCATCCACCCACCCTTTAATCCCGTCTTTTAACACGTAAACGTCCTTGTAGCCCTTTTTACGCAATTGAGTAGCCGCTTTCACGCTGAACGTATGAACCGTGTCGACCACCACAATCGGCCGATCCTTGGGGCACTCTTCCATACGGGCTTCAAAATTTTCAAAGGGGATATTCTTGGCTCCGGCAATAGCGCCACGCTTGAATTCTTTCGGAGAACGGACATCCAAAATGAAAGCGTTTTTTCTGTTGATGTACTCAATCGCTTGGTCATTATCGAGCACCGGTCCCATCGTCTTGCTGGAAACCATCGGCCACAGCAACATCGCACCGGAGGCCAATACAATCACAACCAAAAGAATATTGTCTAATAAAAATTCAATCACGATGATCTCGCTTTAAGAACATGGAAAAGATGCCGTCCCCGATGAAACGGCACCGGTAGTTTGGGATAGTACAACAAATTACAACTTTTTTGTGCTCTGTCTCTTTGACAATCGAATTTTCTTCTAAAATTGAAAGGATTGCTTATTTCCTTATCTTTCATAAAGAAACTCATCATGTTTAAGCTTGTTCTCATGCGACATGGCGAAAGCCAGTGGAATCTTGAAAACCGTTTTACCGGTTGGACCGATGTCGACCTTACCGAAAAGGGGCGCGAAGAAGCCCGCAAGGCCGGGGAGCTACTCAAAGCAGAAGGCTTTGAGTTCGACCTCTGCTACACCAGCGTGTTGCGCCGTGCCATCCATACGCTTTGGATTGCCCTTGATGCAATGGACTGCCCTTATTTGCCGATTAAGAATTCGTGGCGTTTGAACGAGCGGCATTACGGTGCGCTTCAAGGCCTCAACAAGGCTGAAACCGCCGCCAAATATGGTGACGAGCAGGTGCTGATCTGGAGACGCGCTTACGCAATCCCGCCTAATCCGCTCAGCCCGGATGATGAACGCTGGGCCGGCCGTGATCGCCGCTACAGCAGCCTGAAGCCTGAAGAGATCCCCGCAACGGAGTGCTTAAAGGATACGGTAGCCCGCGTCATCCCCTATTGGAAGGAAGAAATTGAGCCGGCCATTAAAAGCGGCCAACGCATTTTGATTGCGGCCCACGGCAACTCCCTGCGCGCTTTAATCAAATACATTGACAATATGAGTGACGATGAAATCGTGCACTTAAATATTCCGACGGCCCGTCCTCTGGTCTACGAGTTCGATGACGATATGAAGCCCATTCGTCACTATTACTTGGGCAATCAAGCCGAGATTGAAGCGGCGATGGCTGCCGTTGCCGCTCAAGGTAAAGCAAAGAAGTGATAGTTAAAAGCTGTCTTTTTTCCATGGGCAAGGCGCTCGGAATCGCGGGCGCTTTGCTCTGTTTGTCATTGAGCCCGCTGGGAAGTTACACGCTTGTCCCGGAGGCTGATGCTGCCCAGGAAGTCAAAAAAGCGTCTTCGCAAAAGAAAACGACCCAGGCAAAAAAGACAGCTGCCCAAACCACAAAAAAAACAACCGCTTCCAAAAGCAACCAGCAAACCGCTAAAACGGCGAAGAAAAAGGATGACGACATCAGCGTCTCCCGCCGCAACGAACTGCAAAACCAACAAAAGTCGCTTCAGGAGCAATTGGGTTCCTTAAAGAAGCAATTGTCTCAGGCAGAAGCAAGCCAAAACGAAGCCAGCGATGCGCTTCGCTCAAGCGAAGAGGCCATTTCCAAAGCCAATCGCCGGCTGCGCGACCTCGGCAACGAGCGAGCCCGAGTGGAAAAGCAGCTGCGACAGCTGCGAGAGCAGGAGCTGTCGGTGACCGGGCAGCTGACAAGCGCTGAAAAACAAAGCCGCGCTATTGCCAGAGCTCAGTATTTGAACACCCGCAGGCAATCTTGGCAGACCTTGGTCGCCGGAATTAATCCCCATGTTGTCGCCCGCGATGCCGCTTCGCTACAATACTTTGCCAAAGCCCAAGAAACGACCGTTCATAAGCTCTCTGAAGAGCAAGCCAGCATCCATTCGGTCTCCGAGCAAACCCAAAGCAAACGCAAGGAACTGGCTCAAATTGCCGCGAGCGAAGAAAAAGGCCGGGCTCAATTGGTTAAGGAACAGGCCGCTCGCAAGGAAACGCTTTCCAAACTGCAAAAACAGATTTCCGAGCAACGGGCATCTATTGACAAACTTGAACGCGACCAAGCCCGCTTGGGCGAATTGGTGGCCAATATTGACAAAGTGCTCGCCCAACGCAAAGCCGAAGCCGAGCGCAAGGCTCAAGAGGCGCGCCGCAAACAGCCGGCCAGCGGCAAGGTTTCCGTCGGCGGAAAAGTGCCCAGCGGAGTATTTGCAAAGCAAAAAGGCAAATTGGTCATGCCGGCTCTTGGTAAAATCACCGGCCGTTACGGCCGCGCTCGCGCCAATGTCTCCGGCAAGAGCACCACTTGGCGCGGCATTATGATCCAGGCCCGCCAAGGCTCGGACGTTCTGGCTTGCGCCAACGGTCAGGTTGTTTTCTCCGATTGGCTAAGAGGCTTCGGCAACCTGATTATTGTTGACCACGGCGACGGCTATCTTTCGATTTACGCCAATAACGAATCGCTCTTTAAGAGTGTCGGCGACCAGGTCAGTCGTGGTGAAACCATTGCCTCGGTAGGCAACACCGGTGGCGAAGACAAGCCCGGACTTTACTTCGAACTGCGCCGCAACGGGCAACCCTTCGATCCCCTGCCCTGGATCGGAAAGGATTAACATGAGTAAGCTATTTATCCCCCTCGTAAAAACCGCACTTTCCGTTACTCTTTGCACAGCCTTGGGGCTTTCCGGCGCCCAGGCTCAACCCGCCGCCAAAGAGCCGCTTCCCTTACAGGAGATCCGTCAATTCACGGATGTCTACAGTGCGATCAAGGCCTTTTACGTTGATGCAGACCAAACCAAAGATTCGCTTTTACTTGAAAACGCGCTTGCCGGCATGCTCTCGGGCTTGGATCCTCACTCGGCCTACTTGGATAAGGAAGCATTCGAAGAAATGAAAGAGGGAACCGAGGGTGAATTCGGCGGGCTCGGTTTGGAGGTAACAATGGATGCCTCCGGGGTTTTGGTCATTGCCCCGATTGACGATACGCCGGCAGCCCGCGCCGGCATTTTGGCCGGTGACATCATTGTTAAAATCGACAATCAGGCCACACGCGCCATGAGCTTATCGGAAAACGTTAAACTCATGCGAGGCAAACCCAAAACCAAAATTGACTTGGTCATCGCTCGCAAAGGCTTGGATAAGCCGCTTGAGATTACCATCACTCGAGATATTATCAAAGTTCAATCGGTCAAAATGAAAGAGCTGCCCGATGGCATCGCTTATATCCGTATCTCGCAATTCCAAGAACATACGGCAAATGATTTGGCCAAATACTTAACGGCCTTAAATAAGAAGAACCATCTCAAAGGCCTCGTTCTGGACTTAAGAAATGACCCCGGCGGCTTACTCAATGCGGCTATCGGCGTTGTTTCCGCCTTTGTAGACAAAGATCAGATTGTCGTCAGCACAAAAGGCCGTACGGCAGACTCCAACAGGGAATTCAAAACCCGACCGGCCGATTACTTAAACTTTGGTCAAAAGCCCTCTGACGATTTAGTCGCCAAGCTGCCCGCTCAGGTGAAAAAGGTTCCCATGGTCGTGCTCATTAACGCGGCAAGCGCGAGCGCCAGCGAAATCGTCTCCGGAGCCCTTCAGGACCACAAGCGAGCCACCATCATGGGACAACAGTCCTTCGGTAAAGGTAGCGTGCAAACCGTTTTGCCCTTGCGCCCGATGGACGGCAGCGAGCCCACCACCGGCATTAAGCTCACGACATCTCGCTACTACACGCCTTCCGGACGCTCCATCCAAGCCACAGGCATCACCCCCGATATTGAAATTGCCGACACGGCTGAAGGCAACTACGCCAGTTTTAACATTCGGGAAGCTGACTTGGCCCACCATCTCAAGAGCGAAGAGGCTAAGAAAGAGTCCGAAAAAAAGATGAATGAGGCTCAGAAAAAAGAAGCTAAAATTGAGAATCAGCCGAAAACTCGGTATTTCTTCGGCGACGACAACGACTTTCAGCTGCAGCAGGCCGTGCATTACCTGGAGGGCGAAAAATACTTGACCGGTTTTGAGCCGATCGCCGAGGCGAAAAAGACAACGGAAAAGGCAAACAAAAACAATCAAAAATAAATTTGCCCGAACGAGCGGCAATTAGCCATGCAACAGGTACTGATTCACGTTATTCCTTTATTTTTTGCCCTGTATGCGTACTCGAGCTTATTTGCCCGAACGCGCCTGCATTGGGCCATTAAGGGACTGAGCATTTTCTTTATCTTTTTTGCCAGCCAGTACCCGGCCTTTTGCCGCTCATTTTTTGCCGGCCACGATCAAAGCGTCCCGCATCTTGGGATCATTTTGTGGAGCTGGCTTTTTGCCTCCCAAATTTTTCTTATCGTACTCGCCTTTCTTAAAGATGCGTACCAGCATCTGATGAAGTGGCTTTGCCATCGAGCCGCTGTGCCGCACGCAACGACGGCCGTGACTTTATGTACCTTGGCAATGTTTCTCGGAGCCTACGGCACATACTCCGCGCTGAAACAGCCCCAAATCCGCTACGTGACGGTTCCCGTGGAAAATCTCTCGCCGGACTTGGAAGGCTTTCGCATCGTTCAGCTGTCTGATATCCATGCGAGCGCGCTTTTGGATCGGTCTCGTCTGGAAAAAATCGTACAAACGACGAATGCACTCAATCCGGACCTGATTGCCGTCACCGGTGACATTGTTGACGGTCGCGTTGAGGTCAGGAAACAAGATGTCATGCCACTGGCGCAGTTGCACGCCCGGTACGGCGTGTATGCCGTTGAAGGCAACCATGACCACTATGTCGATTACGACGGTTGGATGAAAGCCCTTCCGCGGCTTGGATTAAGCGTCCTGCATAACAGCCACGTTGTGCTCCAAGTAAACGGCTCGCCACTCATTATTGCCGGGCTAACCGATCCTATGGCTAAGCGCTACGGGCGAGACCTGCCGGATATCCGCAAGGCCCTTGATGGAACCCAAGGACTTGGGGCACCGATCATTTTATTGTCACACCAGCCCAAGCACAGCCGAGAATTTCTCGGTTACCACATCAATCTGCAATTATCAGGCCATACCCACGGCGGACAGATCTTCGGCATGCACTGGCTGGCCCAAGCTTTAAATGACGGTTTCGTCAAAGGAGCCTATCAATTAGGGCCGACGATGGTTTACGTTAACCGCGGAACCGGCCTTTGGTACGGTTTTCCCATTCGGTTGGGGATCCTCGGCGAGATTACCGTCTTCACATTGACTAGCTCGGTCAAAAATCCTTAGGCGAACACACGCATTTCGCTGCCTGTTTTTTGTCTCTTCGCCCGCATTTTTGACGCCATCGGCCAAAAAATGATTAATATAGAAGTAGGCATTTATTTTCAGAGGCGAAAAACATGCTAGACAAAAATCGTTTCCGTTACTCGGCGGCCATTGAGGCCTTAATTGAAAAACATTCTGACGAAGGCAATGACAGCATGTGGAGCGTTTGGCGGGACCGTCAAGTTAACCGTAACGCATACGGCGGAAATTATTCTTTCGTTCTCGGCCGCTCCGATGATAAAGATTCTCTAGTCTACTTAAACTTTGATACGCCTTTCGATGGTTATGCAGCCCATGCTCCCTACACCTTGGTGACGGGCATGACCGGCTCCGGTAAAAGCTCTTTCTTGCGTAACCTCATCTTGGATATTGCCATTACCAACACGCCGGATTTGGCTGCCATTAAAGTTTTTGATCCCAACGGCGGCTGGGCTTTTGAGAGTCTGAAAGGCTTGCATCGGTTGCGCGTTGAAAGCAATATCGAAACGGCCAAGAGCTATCTGGACGGCATCACCAAATCAATCGAAGCCCATGAAAAACTTTTTGAAACTTTGGGCGTCAAGACATTGGAGGAATGCAATAAAGTTCTCGGCCTGAAAAAGCGCCTGATGCGTACTTTTGTCGTGATTGATGAAATTGCCGTTTGGCTCATTGATGATGATTTCAAAGCCAAGCTTCTGTCGGCTCTCAAAGCCATCTCCACGAAGGGTTGGAGCACCGGCTATCACTTGATTTTAGCAACTCAATGGCCTGATCCCCGAGTGCTTCCGCAAGAAGTTGTTCATTATTTCGGCAACCGGATTTCGCTAAAATTACCCACCGAGGAAATGTCCGAATACGCCTTGGGCATAAAAGGAGCAGAAAATCTTACGGATTTGGGCCATATGCTGGCCGTTTTAAGAGGCGAATCTCATCCGATTCAATGCTGGGTTCCTTGGCTTTCCGATGAAGATGCAGAACGGATGGTCACAGCCATTCGGGTCGCAGAAGACCGTTAATCTCACCTAAGAGCGCCGTCGGCGCTCTTTTCTGATTATGAGTAGTTTTAAGTTTTGCCAACCGAGCGGCTCAATCAGGAGACCGAAGCTGTGGCTTATCGACATGGATGATACGCTGTATTCGGCCTCCTCCGGGATGTTCCATCAGATTCACGTTCTGATGGATCGCTATATTGAGAAAGCTCTGCAACTGTCTCCTGAGCAGGCAAACCGTCTGCGCAAGCAATACTGGCAACAGTACGGCGTTACCTTTTACGGCCTTTGGCTGCACCACGGCATTGATCCGCATAACTTTTTAACCCAAACTCACAATGTAGACATTGAAAGCGTAAAAACCCAAGGCAAAATGCGCCAAGCGGTTTTGTCGTTGCCCGGACAACGGATTTTGTTTACGAACGCTCCGGAGCAGTTTGCCGATCGGATCTTGCGCAAGATTCATCTGCTAGATGTATTTACCGCACAGTATCGGGTCGAGCAAATGAAAGTCTTCGGTCGGTGGTCTCCCAAGCCGTCAGCAGCGATGATCAAAAAGGTTTTGGCAACGCACGGCGTCGCCCCGCAAGAGGCCTGCATCATTGATGACAACCTGAACAATCTCAAAATTGCCCATCAATTGGGACTACAGACCGTGCTTTGTACCGGCTGGCATCATTACGGCAGTGAAATTGCCCGCCCCATTGCCTACGTCGATGCGCGCATTGCCCACCTCAGAGACATCGCCCGCCTTATCCGCAAGCCGATCTCTGCTACACTGACGCGACGCCGCAGACCCCGCTTTTTAAATCCCAGAGAGTAACCTCTACAAACTAAGAAAGGATTCAATTTGTTTATCTTCCGCTGGCTCGTAAAATTCTTTTGCTTATTGGGCAAAATTCTTTCCTACCTTTCTAAGGCCTTTATTGCTGTAATTTCACTGGCCTTGATGGTTGGGATCGGTTATTTTTTCTTATCATCAGGACAAAATGCTCAAGTTCTGCCCCACAGCATCCTTGTCTTGGACTTGCAAGGTAACGTACATGAGTTAGCAACCGAACAGCCTTTCTCGCTTAATATGCTCGGAGCCTCTCCCGTACAGGATACGGCCCTGCATGAAGTGGTCGCTGCACTAAAACAAGCAGAAAGCGATCCTTTAATCGATGCTGTTTTGCTTAAACTCGACAAATTGGACCGAGCGGGCATCGATAGCGTCAGAGAACTGGGCTTGGCCCTTAACCGCTTTAAGAAAACCGGCAAGCCCGTGTGGGCCTGGGCGACCAATTTTACCCAAGCCCAATACGCCATAGCCGCCCATGCCAATGAAATCTACCTGCACCCGATGGGCTCAGTCGGCGTAAAAGGTTTAAGCTCCGATCGACTCTATTACGGTGATCTTCTGCAGTTCTTCGGCGTGAATATTCACGTCTTTAAAGCCGGTGCCTACAAAAGCTACCCGGAAAGCTTTACCCAAAATGCCCCCTCTAAAGAATGGCTTGAAGCTGAAAGCGCCTGGCTCTCAGATGCTTGGAAAAGCTTGCGTTTCGATATGGAACAATCCCGCGGTCTAATGCCTTCCAGTATTGATCGCTTTATTGCTCAATTGCCTGCCCTCGTGGCAAAAGCCGACGGGAACATGGGACAAACCGCACTTAATGCGAACCTGATCGACGGGACAAAAACCTTCGATGAAACGAAAAAGCTGTTGGAAGAAAAACTCTCCAAAGGACAGAAAAACAAATATAACTACCTCTCCGTTTATGACTATCCGCTCTTGAATATACCGAACGGGACGGAACCGGTTGCCGTTCTGGTTGCCGAGGGAGAAATTCACGAGGGGCTCTCAGAACCCGGCATTATCGGATCGGAAACCTTAGTCGAAGAGATCAATTCGTTAAAGGAAAATCCGCACGTTAAAGCTGTGGTCTTGCGCGTAAATTCTCCCGGTGGATCAGCGGTCGCAAGCGAAATGATCCGAGATGCCTTAGAGCATCTCAAACAAGCCGGGAAACCCGTCGTTGTGAGCATGGGGGATATGGCTGCATCCGGCGGCTATTGGATCAGCATGGGAGGCTCGGAAATCATGGCCTCTCCGGTCACGATTACCGGCTCAATCGGTGTTTTCGGTTTGGCGCCAACCTTTGAAAAAACACTTCAGCTGGCAAAAATCGGGCGAGGAAGTGTCGCAACGACGTGGTTAGCGAGTGCAGAGAAAGCCACCGGCCCCATGGATCCCCGTTTGGAATCGATTCTGACGCAGTCGGTTGCCAGGACCTACAGAGATTTCACAAACCTGGTGAGCCAGTCTCGCCACTTGCCGCTACTCCAAGTGCAAAAAGTCGCCCAAGGTCGAGTGTGGACCGGTAATCAAGCTCAAAATATGAAACTCGTGGACCGTCTCGGTGAATTTGAGGATGCCCTTTTGCGAGCTAAATCGCTCGCTAATTTGCCCGCCGATGCCGGCTACTATTTTGTCAATAGCCAAACCGAAAATTTGACTTCGATGCTCAAGAGCTCGCTTGGCCGTTGGAGCAATCCGCTTTCCCGAATTCAAGCGCCGGCGCTTCTGGAGCAAAGCTTAGACGCGCTTAATTCTCCCACCGTGCAAGGGCTGCTTTCGGGCGCTCCCGGCATCTATGCTCATAGTTTGATTTATCTACAACCTTGAGTGCAACAAAAAAGAGTTGGACTAATCGGCCTTTGCCGATTAATTCAACTCCTTTGAGTCGAGACGATCAGACTGTCTGAGGCAGGAAAGCCAATCAGTCGCCGTACATTTTTTGCCGGATTTCTCGACGCATTTGGGCTTCCAACGACAGGGTAGCCGTCGGCCGAGCCAGCAAGCGAGCGATCCCGATAGGCTCGCCGGTTTCTTCACACCAGCCGTATTCGCCATTATCAATGCGCTTAATCGCTGCCTGAACTTTCTTCAACAATTTACGTTCGCGGTCACGCGTACGCAATTCCAAAGCATGCTCTTCTTCGATAGTGGCCCGGTCCGCGGGATCCGGAACAACCGAGGTCTCACGCAGATGTTCTGTGGTCTGCCCGGCATTGCTGCGCAATTCATTTTCCATTTCCTGCAAACGATGACGGAAAAACGCCAACTGGCGATCATTCATGTAATCGTCCTCGGGCATCGCAAGCAATTCTTGTTCTGTCAACAACTTTTTTTTCGTAGCCATAAAACTTAAATCCAACAGTTTCAAAAAGTCGAAACCGTTCAGGTTACAACAAAAACATTCGTAAACGAACGCTCATAGAGGGTGGCGGCACAGCACCCTCTAAATATGGGAACACTTTATACAGGAAAAAATTTATAAGTGCCTACTTTTTTTGAAACAAATCAACAAAATTCCCTATATTTCCCGAAACAAACCCGCTTTAATGCTACGGCGCATCGACCAAGCACGTCTCCAACCCGGTAATAATCGCTTTTTCAGGAAGTTTTCTTCCGATAAAGACAATTTTCGACATCGGTCGCTCGCCCTCGCCCCACTTCGGTCCCAAGTCGGCAGCCACAAGCATATGCACGCCCTGAGTAATCATCTTATGATCGGTTCCCTGCAAATACAGCACTCCCTTGTAGCGAAGCAAGTCAGGCCCGTAGACTTGGGTAATCGTTCCCCAAAAACGTTCCAACCGAAACGGATCAAACGGCGTATACGAAGTAAAGACAAACGAACCGATTTCATCGCCGTGGTGGTGATGATGGCCGACATCCGTAAGAAATTCCGGATCAATATCAAGCACTGTATTGAGATTAAATCCTTCAATATCGAGGACCTCCTCAATCGGCACTTCCCCCATGTGAACGTTTTTAATCGGGGCGCGCGGATTCATTTGGCGCAGCCGTGCTCGGATATCCTTGACTTCTTGCTCTGTCACAAGATCTGTCTTGGTAAGGAAAATTCGGTCTGCAAAACCCACTTGCGCTTGCGCCTCCGGCTCCTTATCCAACGTATCATTGCCGTGCTTGGCATCGACCACGGTAATCACACCGTCGAGCCGATAAAAGGCTGCCACGGCATCATCCATAAAGAATGTTTGCGCAACCGGTCCCGGATTAGCCACTCCGGTCGTTTCGATAATGACCCGGTTAAAGCGGATTTCTCCTTTCTCACGCCGATGACGCAACGATGTAAGCACTCTGGAGAGGTCGCCGCGGATAGTGCAGCATATGCAGCCGTTACTCATTTGAACGATCTGCTCCTTGTCTGTTTGCACAAGCAACGTGCTGTCGACATCTTCTTCGCCGAATTCGTTTTCCACCACGGCGATTTGATGGCCGTGATCTTCTCGAAGAATCCTGTTTAACAGCGTTGTTTTTCCCGCCCCCAGAAAACCTGTCAAAATCGTCACAGGAATTTGAGGGACCATATCCATGACATCCATTTCCAAACCCCTTTCTATTTATTTCGTAAAATGGCAAACCTTACGCTTACCGGTCAAAAGACCGATTTAACGAAGGGCTAATTGTAGTCCTTTTAAATATTCCCCTTCCGGGCACGTCATCATCAAAGGATGGTCAGCTCCGGCTCCGAGACGCGCAATCATCCAAGCCTCTCGTCTGGAATCAATGACCGCACCGGCCACGACTTTTTGGAACAAGTCGACGTCCATCGCCCCCGAGCAGGAAAAGGTCAGCAAGTCACCCCCCTCTTTCACCAAGCGTAACCCATTGAGATTGATATCCTTGTACGCGCGCGCGGCTCGATCGATGTGCTTGTGGCTGGATGCAAATTTTGGCGGGTCCAAAATGACCAAGTCAAAGCTTTCGCCGGCATCCCGAGCCTGTCGCAAATACTCAAAGACATCGGCCTGAACCCAACGGGATCTTTCCGGCGCAAAGCCGTTGCGCTGAGCGTTGCGCTGGGCCATGGCAAGCGCCTCGGCCGAAGAGTCCACTGAAATTACTTCCTCGGCGCCGCCCGCTAGTAAGGCCAACGAAAAACCGCCCGTATAGCAAAAACAATTGAGCGCTCGCATCCCCCGCCCATGACGCTGCTTAAATGCGGCCGCCAACTTTTGGGCTAAAAGCCGATTGTCCCTTTGGTCAATATAAAAACCCGTCTTATGTCCTTTGCGAACGTCGATACCGTAGCGGATGCCGTCTTCCTGAATTTCAATTTCTGCCGGCGGCTCTTGCCCGCGCAAAACTTCGACTCTTTCCTGCAAACCTTCCCGATGCCGGGTTGCCGCGTCGGAACGGTCAAAGATCCCCTTAACGCCGGTTTCTTGCATTAAGATGTCGGCAATTTCTTCGCGCCAAGCTTCAACACCGGCCGCCTGAAATTGCGTGACAAGCCAATCGCCGTAGCGGTCAACCACAAGACCGGGCAACTGATCGGCTTCGCCGAAAATAACCCGAATCGCCTCTGTGCGGGTGCGCAACGGTTCCCGGGCTCTCAGCGCTTTACAAATCTTGGACTCAAACCAAGAACGGTCGATGCGTTCCGTCTCATCGAAAGACCAGCAACGAGCCCGCAAGGCGGAATCCTTGGAGTAGGCCGCCCAAGCTAAAAAGCGCCCTTCCTTGGAAAGCACCCTCACCGTTTCTCCTAACGAAGGGGTTCCTGTTAGCTTTTGAACCGCCGTATCATAAATCCACGGATGGCGGCGCAGTAATGAGCGCTCCTTGCCCTTTTTCAAAATTAAATCAACCACTTGATTTCCTCATTTCATAGATTTTTCGGTGCGGTAACTTCCGTTTTAAAACGATGAAAGAAGCGCCATCCCTTCTTTAAACTAGGTGGCGGATCCCCTCGGGTTCCCTCCTCGGCCTACAACCGGTACCTCTCTTTTGCCCGCGGTGCCTACGCACTCCCGATCAACGGTGTTTCCGTGTTGCGGAAACCCGGGCCAATCAACTCAGGCTTTTTCAAACCCTTGCCTTCAGACAGGAGGGGTTGACGTTTTTCGTTAGAGCGCCTTCTTTCGGCCTAATAAAGAGATTTTTCTCCTTGCGGCCGTGTTTTAAAACGGCGGTGCGTCCACATATACTGATCGGGGAACTTTTCAATCCATTTTTCCAATTCCTTCGTCACTCGAAGGGTATCAGCTTCATAATCCTTGGTGGGGAAATTTTCCCAAAAATCCGATACATGAACTTGGTAACCCGTTTCCGTCATTTCAGGGATACACATTAAAACTTTTGCCTTTGTCACGCGCGCCAAGCGGGAGGCCATGGGTAGCGTTGCCGCCGGCACACCGAAAAACGGAACAAAAATGGAATTTTTAATTCCATGATCCATGTCAGGCAAGTAGTAAAACGGAAAACCTTGATGCATAGCTCGGATAACAGCCTTTAAGTCATCATGGCCGCTTTTAGCAATCAAGATCGGATCGCTAAAACGCTTTCTTCCATCAAAAGCAGCTTTATCCCAAACCGGATTGGCTTGCCGCTGGTACAAGGAGACGCCGCGAACATATAAATTCAACGCAATGCCGGCGGCATCCAAACCGGCAAAATGCGGAGCAATCACTATCAAAGGACGGTTTTTTTCATCGGCAATGCGTTCCGTAGCCCCCGGATCAAACTGAACAAAGCGACGAACTTCTTCAGCCGAGCCCTTCCACAAGACACTGTGATCAAGCGCGGCCCTGGCTAAACGAAAATAACAACGCTTTGCCGTTTGCAGCCGCTTTTGTTCACTCCAACCGGGAAAGCACAACTGCAAATTGCGCAAGGCAATCTTTCGACGCTTGGGAACAACCCACCAAAATACCCATGCAACAAATTTTGCCAAGCGATTCCTGGAAGCAGGAGACCAGGATGCCATGGCATCGACCAAATAAAGCCACAGATAAGTACACCAATTTAAAATCGTTTTCATAAAACCTCGGCGCGAACGTCCCTCTGCTTACGGACGGACGAAGGCGCTGCCCTTTTTTGCCATTGTTTTCGCTTTTGAAAAAGCTCCCCGCTTCAGGAAGCTTTTTAATTTCCCTTTGATAAAAGACTCCATCTTGCCATGCTCACGGGAACTTCGTCGTCGATCCTAACGGTAAGAAGGTCTTTTTATTGCTCGGGCCTTTGCACTCCGCTCGGGCACTTATAGCGATTGTATGACCATAAGTACTGTTGGGGATTTTCCAGTACCGTCTGTTCTATCAAGCGGTTCATCGCTGCGGCATCCTCATGGGCGTTTCCCGTCAGCTCATAATCCCATTTTTTGCAATGGATACACCAACCGGACTCGTCCCTGAGTGCCTTGGCCATGATAACCACGGCCTTGAATTGGCTTGCCAGTCTCAAGGGGAAAGTCATCGTGTAGGCTTGCTCACCAAAAAGCGGTACCCACACACCCTCACCGTGCGAGGGAACTTGATCCGGTAAAATGCCAACGATACCGCCCGTACGCAATATCTTGATGATCTGCCGTACGCCTTTTAAATCGGCCGAAGCCGGGACCACATTTTCCGAAACCCTTCCCAATCCGACGACGGAGCGTAAATAGGATTTACGGGGGACTCGATACAAAACGGCAAACTGCCTCGCACTTTCTTTGAGCCAGTGCTCGGCAACCCACATCGGAGCCACCTCATAACAGCCGATGTGCGGCGTTAAAAAAATGATGCTGCGACCGCTTTTTACAGCCTCATCAATTAATTCAACCGTTTTGGCCTCCCCGCGCGTCAGCTTGAGCACAGCTTGTCGCCCTCGCCCCCAGACCCACGGAGCCTCCACGGCCTGGATTGCCTGCTGCCCGGCAACCTCCAAGCCCATCTCCTCGCTGTAGATGCCTGCACGCTCAAGATTTTCCTTGATGCGCTGACGGTACTTAGGTGCGCAACGGTACAACATCCGCCCCAAAAAGGTGGACAAAGCTCGAAGCACCGACAGAGGAATTCTCGATATTAAATAGATTAAAACTTTCATATCTCGGCATTTTGCCAAAGTTTTTTCCTACTGGAAGCATTTTGTGCCGTTACGCAACGAATTCCGTACCGATTTGTGAAGAATCCGACGTGTCGACAAAACTTTTTTACAACTCTGATTCCCGGCGGTGCGCAAGAGTGCAAAAAAGGGAGTAAGATGCCCGTTCACGCCGAGTTAATAGGACAACTTGCGGGGCGTTATAAGTACCGCTAAAGCGTCAGCCGCATTCCGGATCATTTCGCGGTGGACGCTCGTTCCACTTGATCACTACAAAGGAATGTAGCACCATGACCGATTCTTATCTTTTTACCTCAGAGTCCGTCTCTGAAGGGCATCCCGACAAGGTTGCCGATCAAATCTCCGATGCTATTCTCGATGCCATTTTGGCACAGGATCCCTACAGCCGAGTTGCGGCAGAAACGCTTTGCAACACCGGCTTGGTTGTATTGGCCGGAGAAATTACGACCCAGGCCAACGTTGACTATATCGACGTGGCCCGTGAAACGCTCAAACGCATCGGCTATGACAACTCCGAATACGGCATTGATCACAAAGGCTGCTCTGTCTTAGTCGGCTACGATAAGCAATCAAACGACATCGCCCAAGGCGTGGATCGTGCCAGCGACGACTACTTAGAGCAAGGCGCCGGCGACCAAGGTTTAATGTTCGGCTACGCTTGCGACGAAACGCCGACGCTCATGCCGGCGGCTATTTATTATGCCCACCGGTTGATGCAACAACAGTCTATCGTTCGCCGTAACGGCACGTTAGACTTTTTGCGCCCGGATGCCAAAAGTCAAGTCACGCTTCGCTATGAAAACGGCCGCCCTGTGGGAATCGATACCGTCGTGCTTTCAACTCAGCACCATCCTCGCATGAGTGACGGCAACCGCATGAAGCCCGAATTTACCGAAGCCGTTATTGAACACATCATCAAGCCGGTCTTGCCGCCCGAATGGCTCAAGAACACCAAGTACCTGATCAACCCGACCGGACGTTTCGTTGTGGGCGGTCCTCAGGGCGACTGCGGCTTAACGGGACGCAAAATCATTGTCGATACTTACGGCGGCGCCTGCCCCCACGGCGGCGGAGCCTTCTCCGGCAAGGATCCTTCCAAGGTCGACCGATCGGCAGCCTACGCTTGCCGTTACGTTGCGAAAAACATCGTGGCTTCCGGTTTGGCCACTCGGTGCCAAGTGCAAGTCTCCTACGCTATTGGCGTAGCCCGCCCGATTAACGTCACTATCCGCACCTTCGGTACGGGAAAAATTGCAGACGAAAAAATCGCCGCGATTGTCCAAAAGCATTTTGATCTTCGCCCCCGCGGCATCATTCAAATGCTCGACTTGCTCCGCCCGATCTATTCCAAGACTGCTGCCTACGGTCACTTCGGCCGCGAGGAGCCCGAATTTACTTGGGAAAAGACCGACAAGGCCGAGATTTTAAGAAGTGAAGCCTGCTAAGCAGCCACTTTCCTAAATTCCAGGCGTCGAAAGCTTCTTTCGGCGCCTTTTTTTCTTTTTTGAATTTTGACCTTTTCAAACACTGCTCATACAATGTTTCTTCCCGTTTATTAGTTGATTTTTGTTGGATTTTCTATGACGACTCGTGTTTTAACCGGTATCAACACCACTGGAACTCTTCACATCGGCAACTACGTCGGTGCCATTCGCCCGGCCATTCAAGCAAGCCATCAACCCGATGTGCAAAGTTTTTTCTTCATGGCCGACTTGCATGCGCTGATCAAGTGCCAAAATCCTGATCGCATTGAGCGCTCTCGCTTGCAAATTGCCGCCACTTGGTTGGCCGCCGGTTTGGATCCCGACCGAGTCATTTTTTACCGCCAAAGCGATATTCCGGAAATCCCGCTTTTGAGCTGGATGCTCACTTGCGTGACTGCCAAAGGACAGATGAATCGGGCCCATGCTTACAAAGCCGCCTTAGAGGCCAATGTCGAAAACGCCGAGGATCCCGATGCCGGCATCTCCATGGGGCTTTACAGCTACCCCATTCTGATGGCAGCAGACATTCTGATGTTTAACGCCCATAAAGTCCCCGTCGGCAAGGATCAAATTCAACACTTGGAAATGGCTCGGGACGTGGCCACCCGCTTCAATTATCTTTATGCGAGCGAGGAGCATCCTTTCTTCGTCATGCCCGAAGCCGTTGTTGACACGACTCACGAAGTTCTGCCCGGCTTAGACGGTCGAAAAATGAGCAAAAGCTACAACAACGTCATTCCCTTGTTTGAAGGCGGAGCAAAAGCAATCAAAGAAGCGATTGCCATGATTAAGACGGATAGCCGCCTGCCCGGCGAACCCAAGGATCCGGATTCGACCTCTTTGACGGCCCTCTATGAAGCCTTTGCCACACCGCAAGAAGCCCTTGAATTCCGCCAAAAGCTTCAAAACGGCTTGGGCTGGGGTGAGGCCAAAGAAGAGCTCTTTGAGCACATCGAAAGGGAAATCGGTCCTATGAGAGCCCGGTATGAGGAACTTATGGCCAATCCGGGCAAGATCGAAGAGATTTTGCAAGAGGGAGCCCGCAAAGCACGTGCCATTGCGGTTCCCTTTATGGCTCGCGTTCGCGAAGCCGTCGGCCTGAGAAACTTCAACGAATTCGGCCGGCATCAACAAAAATGCGAAGAAAAGAAAAAATCGTGCCTTCCGCTGTTTAAGCAGTATCGAGAAAAGGACGGACAATTTTATTTCAAATTAACCACCAGTTCTGGACGCCTTCTCTTGCAAAGCGCGGCTTTTACGAGCGGCCGGGAAGCCGGCATGGCTGTCAATGAGTTAAAAAACCACGGACTGGCAACAGATCCGGCGATCATTACCGTTGTGGATTGTGCTCAAAAACTGACCGGCAAGAGCGCTTGCATCGCAGAAGGAGCATGCCGAGATGAGGTTCAAGAAGCCTTGGAAAGCTTGCGCCAAGCCCAACTGGAAAAACAGAAATAACCATTTTTCTTCGGCGCAACCAACGGTTGCGCCGGCTGTTCTCAAGGAGCGTTGCGAGGCCATCCGTATTGGCTCCCAGGCTTGAGATCAAATAACAACGGCGCTCGATACCTAATTGACCTTTTTTGGAGACTCGCAAATGAGCGAAAAGTATGTCATCGCCGATATCGGCCTTGCCGATTGGGGACGCAAAGAAATTAAGATTGCCGAAACGGAAATGCCGGGGCTGATGGCCATCCGCGAAGAATATGCTACTCAGCAACCTTTAAAAGGAGCCCGCATCTCCGGTTCTTTGCACATGACCATCCAAACGGCTGTCCTCATTGAAACGTTGGTCGCCTTGGGTGCGCAAGTCCGTTGGGCAAGCTGCAATATTTTTTCCACCCAAGATCACGCTGCGGCTGCCATGGCGGCCGAAGGCATCCCGGTCTTTGCGATCAAGGGAGAAACCATTCAGGACTATTGGGAATACACCCACCGCATCTTCGAGTGGGACGACGGCGGCTTTTCCAACATGATTCTCGACGATGGCGGTGATGCGACATTGTTGCTGCACCTGGGTACCCAGGCTGAAAGCGATCGTTCGGTTATTGCGCATCCCGGCAGCGATGAAGAGCGTGCCCTTTTCGCTGCGATTGAGCGCCACTTGCAATCCGATCCGCACTGGTACAGCAAACGCATCACGCATATCAAAGGTGTAAGCGAAGAAACCACCACCGGCGTTCATCGCCTCTACCAAATGGCGGCCAAAGGCACGCTCAAGTTCCCGGCTATGAATGTTAACGATTCCGTGACCAAATCTAAATTTGACAATACCTACGGCTGCCGCGAATCGTTGGTTGACGGTATCAAGCGGGCTACGGATGTCATGATTGCCGGCAAAGTGGCCGTGGTAGTCGGTTACGGTGATGTCGGCAAGGGTTGTGCCCAAGCCTTACGAGCCCTGGCGGCCCAAGTCTGGGTTGTGGAAGTTGACCCGATTTGTGCTTTGCAAGCAGCCATGGAGGGTTACCGCGTCGTAACGATGGATTACGCAGCCGACAAAGCCAACATTTTTGTTACGGCTACCGGCAATATCAATGTGATTACTCATGATCATATGATTCGCATGAAAAACGAAGCCATTGTTTGCAACATCGGCCACTTTGACAGCGAAATTGACGTTGCCAGCATGAGGCAATACAAGTGGGAAAACATTAAGCCTCAAGTCGACCATATTATTCTTCCCTCCGGCAATAAGATCATCTTGTTGGCCGAAGGCCGCTTGGTCAACTTAGGCTGTGCTACCGGCCATCCTAGCTACGTCATGTCGAGCTCCTTTGCGAATCAAACATTGGCACAAATCGAGCTTTACACGAACACGGACAAGTATCCGGTCGGTGTCTACGTGCTACCTAAGATTTTGGATGAGAAGGTGGCGCGCTTGCAGCTGCGCAACTTTAATGCACAGCTGTCGGAGCTCACTGAAGAGCAAGCCCGTTACATCGGCGTTCCCCAAAACGGTCCCTTTAAGAGCGATACCTACCGCTACTAATCGGCCCTTGCTTTATTGACTTCCTCCCCTCCCAAACGGGAGGAGGTCAATATTTGAATTGCACTTTCCGTAATCCAACCATCTAGGACCAGGTCTGTCGGGCTTTTCGGAAGTTCATCAAAAACAAACCCCTCATAGACCACAGCTAGTTTCAAGGCTGCGGGATACTCCCCAAGGGTTCTGTCATACCAACCGCCCCCATATCCCAAACGGATCCCCTGCCGATCGACCGCCAAACAAGGAATCAGGATACAATCAGGTATGACCTTGTGCCTAACGAGGGGAACGGCCATTTTTACGTCATCTTTTGTCATCGGCATGGTATCGTCCCAAGTGACGAAATTCATCTTGAGCTTTTCTACGCAGGGTAAGGCCAGACTGTGAACGCAGCCTCGCTTTTTTAAGCATAATAGACTTGCTCGCAGGTCCGGCTCTGCTTTAATCGGCCAATACAAAGCGACGGTATGAAAGGGGTGATGCTGAAAAAAAGACTGCACCCGATCACAAAGAGACTGTTCATCAAAATGACCTTGCAGCCTTTTTTGCAAACACAGCTGCCTGTAGAACGGCTTGGAAAATTCGGATGACTTTTTGGCCGAGGTCATGTTTTCGTCTTAAGGTATGAAGATATGCAAATAAACCGCTTAACCCGTTTTGCCGGCATGCTTTTTAGCCTGTTAGTCCTTGGATCGGGGCCGTCGCTTTCTCTGGCGCGTCCCAATACCATCGAAGAGTTTGCCCTGGTTGAAACCCCACTCAACGGGAGCCCGCAGGAAGATTTGCCTTCCTTGGCAGAGCCGCAATACGATACCGCGCAAAAACTCGCCGAATTAGACGAACACTTCCTGAGCTATAAAAAGGCCTATGACCGGCAGGACTTTAGCGTGCTTCAAAGCATCCAATTATCGCAGTTTTCACAGTACCCGCTCAAAGATTATGTCCAGGCCTGGTATCTACTGGGACAAGCTTCGACCCTGTCAACTTCAGACTCTCTGAGAAATGCGCTGGCTTTTTTATCCCAACATGAAACAGAACCGGTCGGCGATTATTTCGGCCGCGAGTGGCTCACCCTAATGGCAGATCGCTTAAACAAAGAAAATCGCTGGAAATCCTTTCAGCAAATTCGCTCCCGCCTAAAGTACAGCCGAAACGATACGGCATTGCAATGCTGGGAATTTAGCCATCAACTGCAAAGCGCTTCGGCAAAAAAACTCTCCGCTCTCTCAAGCGAGGCCGTTCATATGTTTAAGCAGGCTCGCTTTGAAAATAACCCGGTTTGTAAAAAGGCTTTTGATACTCTCATTGATAATGTTCCCTCTCTCGGCTTTACCCGCCTGGTGACATTAATGCAATTAAACCGCGGTTATCAGGCAAAAAAAGTGCTGCAAATCCTTATTGACCACAAGCGCCTTCCAAGGGCAGCCGCTTTGCAAGCGTTTGACCACCCCCAGCGATGGTACCGCCAACATCGTAAGAGCTTGGCTCGTCAAAACAAATTCATCGCTTTGATCGCTTCGTATCGGATGGCGAGAACCGATTTGGCAACGGCAGCCGCCATTGCCCGGTCGCAAAAACATTTAACAAAAGACGAAAGGGCCGCCGTTTGGGGACACATTGCCTATACGGCAGCCTTAAGGCTTGAGCCCAAAGCCGGCAGCTGGTACCGTTTGGGCGGCCCATCAGTTTGTCGCGGCCGCTATGCAGCCAATTCGACCTCGTGCCTTGAATGGCAAGTGCGGTTGGCGCTTAAAGAACAAAACTGGTCGCTTGTTGAGCAAAGCATCCAACGTCTGCCCGCATCTATAAAACAATCGGAAAGATGGCGCTACTGGCTGGGAAGGGCCTTGCAGTTTCGAGGCCAGCACGAGCAAGCTGCCCGGCTTTGGGAACAAAATGACAATGTCAGAACGTTTTACGGCAAACTCTCGGCCGAAGCCCTGGGAAAAGCCTTTGTCTATCTTCCCGACAATATCGTGACATTGGACTCCACCGAGGCGGGTGTGGTCCTGCAACGGCCGTCCCTGACCCGAGCCGAGACGTTTTATAACTTAGGCTTATATGGCATGGGCCATCGCGAATGGAACCGGGCCTTAGAAGGGCTCAACGACATTGAGCGGCTTGCTGTCGCACGATGGGCGAGAGAGCATTTATTGCTCGATAGGATGATTAATACGGCCATTCCCGTAGCACAACGAATGCCTGTCGACCCCAGAGTACTATACCCCGATCCGTATAGAAGCTTAGTGGAAAAATATGCTGCTCAATATCAACTCGATCCTTGCTGGGTCTACGGCCTCATCCGGCAAGAGTCTCGCTTCATCTCGGTTGCCCGCTCCAGCGTCGGCGCTAACGGCCTAATGCAAATCATGCCGGCAACGGCACAATGGATTGCCAAGCAGCTTCCTGACCCGGATTTTCAAATGAGCCGCATCAATGACATTGAAACCAACATTCGGTACGGCACCTTTTACTTAAGATCTCTGTTAAATCGGCTTGATAATAATCTAACCTTGGCAACAGCCGGATATAACGCCGGCCCGCTTCGCTCTCAAAAATGGCGAGCCGCCTTACCTTGCTCTCTGGAAGGAGCTATTTTCATTGAAAATATCCCCTTTACGGAAACACGAAACTACGTGCAAAATGTCATAGCCAATACCATTGAATACAAGGCCCGTGAGGGTTCTTTTATAAAAAGCATGAAGGCTTGGTTGGGTGAGATTTCCCCCAAAGCAGCCGTCGAGGATGAAAACAATATCTGAACACAAAACCCGACGACCCGAGTCCAATGCAAACGCACCCTTTTATGAAAATTTATCTTGTCGGCGGTTATGTCCGCGATCAACTATTGCGAAAGTATTTTCATTATGACCTTCCTGCGGGTGACCGGGACTGGGTTGTCGTCGGCTCCTGTGCGCAAGAAATGCTTGACCAAGGGTTCTTACCGGTCGGAAAGGACTTTCCCGTTTTTCTTCATCCCCAAACTCACGAAGAATATGCCCTCGCCCGCACAGAGCGGAAAGTAGCCGCCGGTTACCATGGCTTTAATTTTTATGCTCAACCTGACGTCACTCTCGAGGAAGATCTCCGACGCCGGGATTTGACAATTAATGCGATGGCCTTGGACCAAGACCGCCTCATTGATCCGTACGGAGGCCTTAAGGACCTGCTCGACAAACGTCTCCGTCACGTATCTGCCGCCTTTTCGGAAGATCCCGTCAGAATTTTGAGGGCAGCCCGTTTCTGTGCCCGACTGAAGGAATTTCATATCGCTCGCGAAACGTTGGCCCTCATGCAATCGATGGTCCAAAATGGCGAGGCCGATGCCCTCGTTTCCGAACGAGTTTTCCAAGAGATGCGCCGGGCTCTCATGGAGCCCACCCCTTCGCGCTTTGTGACAACGCTATTTGATTGCGGACTGTGGCAAAGGTTGTATCCGGAAATCCGAATTTCGAAGAACACGCTTGAGGTACTGGATCAAAGCGCAGCGGCTTCAGACAATGAATGCGTTCGTTTTACCCTCTTATGCGCTGAATCAGAAGCTTCGAGTATCGAAGCCTTTTGCCGCAAGATCAGACCGACCTCTGACATTAAAGACAGCCTGCTGCTGTGGCAGAAACTGAAAAATAATTTTCCTCTCTCTGATGCCTCACAATGGGTTGCCATGATGGAAAAAACCGATGCCTTCCGACGTCCTGAACGCTTTATTAACCTATTGACGGTTGCCCGGCATTGGAAACTGGCCTCTATGCAAACGGCTCAAGCGGCCCTAACGG
Organism: Candidatus Aphodousia gallistercoris; assembly: GCA_018714185.1. Lineage (GTDB taxonomy): Bacteria > Pseudomonadota > Gammaproteobacteria > Burkholderiales > Burkholderiaceae_F > Aphodousia > Aphodousia gallistercoris. The sequence continues at coordinate 60,775 of DVNT01000015.1, forward strand.
CTGCCCAAAAAGTGAAAACAGGCCCCATCGCCCTGGCCTGCAAAGATAAAAGTAAAATAGGCCAGGCAATTCATCAGGCGCGATGCGACGCCGTTACGGAGGCAATATGACCTGGTACCTGGATGATCACCTCAAGCGCTGTCGGCATATTATCCTTAAGGACATCCGACGCCAAGTATTTATCGGTGCCTATGATCGTGAAAAACTGGCCCCGCAAGAGGTACTCTTTAACATTGAAGTGTTTGTGCACACGGACAACGAGGGCGATTGCCTTGATCGGGCGTACAACTATGACACGATCATATCCGCAATTGATCATGCCCTAGAGGCCCAACCGATACAATTGCAAGAAACCGTCATTGATTCCATTGTGCGAAACCTTTTCCGGGATCATCGGGTTCAGGCTGCCTTAGTTAAAAGTGAAAAAACACAAGCCTATGCCGATGCAGCCAGTGCAGCCGTGGAAATTTTCCGGATCAATCCCCTGTCGGTTGCCCAATATGAGGCTTGAGGGCAGGCGTTAAGCTGCGCGCCGCCGGCGCATCAAAGAACAATAACTCTTCAGTCAAAGGAGAAAGCGCTTTCCATTAAACATAGGCAAGGAATTGGCGTTTACAAGCAACAATGCAAGAAGATAAAAAGATCATCACGATTGCCCCGGAGCCGATGGTTTACCCCTCGGACAATGCGGCTCCTGCTAAAAATAAAAAGTCCGTTTCTGAAAAGAAAAATGAAAAGCGCATCATGCGTTTAGCCGGCAAAGCCGTTGCCGATTTTTCTATGATCGAAGGGGGAGATAAAGTCATGGTCTGCATGTCCGGCGGCAAAGACAGTTATGTTTTGCTGGACGTACTGATGAAGCTGCAAAAGCGGGCGCCGGTGCATTTTGACCTCATCGCCGTTCATGTCGATCAGCACCTGCCCAATTTTCCGAAGGATGTCATTCCGAATTACTTGAAACAAAAAGGCGTGCCCTTTCATATTGAAGACCAAGATACTTGGTCAATTGTTCAGCGCGTCATTCCGGAGGGACAAAACGTCTGCTCGGTATGTTCCCGCCTGCGTCGCGGAATCATCTACCGAGTCGCCAAAGAGCTAGGGGTGACAAAGATTGCGCTCGGCCACCATATGGATGATGCCGTCAGCACCTTACTGCTGAACATGTTCTACGGCGGACGTCTCAAAGGCATGCCGCCGATTCTTCGAAGCGATGACCGCGCCAACGTCATTATCCGCCCCTTAATTTACGTGCGAGAACATGAGATCGAACGCTGGGTCAAATATCGCGACTACCCCATTATTTCCAAAGACATTTGCCGGAAAATTGAAAATAAAAAGCGAGCCGAAATAAAGGCATTGTTGCGCGAGTGGGACCAAAAGTACGACAGCAGAACCTACAACATACTCATGAGCATGACACGCGTGTCACCGTCTCACCTGATGGACCCCAGCCTGTACGACTTTCAAGCTATGCCCAAGGATCCTATGAAAAAATCGCCTTTTTAGTCAACGGACTTTTCGGCCATGAGCCATTGATACAAGTCGTCGCGTTTAAAGCCGGTTATTTTCGCTGCGGTTGAAGCCGCCTTCGATAGCGGCATAACTTGAGCCAAAGCTCGCAACCAGAGCTGGTCTTTTTCCGTTAGAGTCAAAGCTGCGCTCTCACGCTGCTCATCGACCAAGATCACGTACTCACCTCGCGGCTCATGCTGACTCGCCCAAGCCGACAATTCGCCGGCCCTCATCGAAGCAAAGGATTCAAACTTTTTGGTGATTTCCCGGGCTACAACGACATGCCGATCCTGCGACAAGGCCGCGGCCAAGTCCGCCAAAACGGCCTTAATACGATGGGGAGCTTCATATAATACAAAGGCTTCTTTCTGAGCAGCCAAATGTTGCACTTGTTGCTGACGAGCTTTGGCTTGGGCAGGCAAAAAACCGACAAAATGGAAACCGGCAGGCTCAAGTCCGGCAGCTGATAACGCCGTCACCACCGCGCTCGCTCCCGGAATCGGGATCACCCTATAACCGGCCTGCCTCACGGCATGAACCATCCTTGCGCCCGGATCGGAGATGGCCGGCGTTCCGGCATCGGTGACAAGCGCTACACGTTCGCCCTTTTCCAAGCGTTCAATTATCATATGGGACTGAGTCATTTCGTTGTGCTCGCGCACACTGACCGTGGGCACAGAAATGGAAAATCTTTCCAGGATTTTTTTTGTTTCGCGCGTATCTTCTGCAGCAACCACATCCGCTAAACCGAGCACCCACAGTGCTCTCAATGTAATGTCTGCAGCGTTACCGATCGGCAAGCCGACAATGTATAGCGAAGACTCCGGAAAGACCTGAGAGTCGATACCTGCTCTAAGCATGAGCGTGTTTTCTGACCATTGTTTAAAACTGGACGACATCGTGAGTACCCATTTCATTTTACGTGTTTGTTGTGTGGCAATTTTAACGACCTTTGGACATCAAAGTTTGGCCCAAACGGCCGTCTCCTTTGGGATAAACTCCTCGTTTTCTGCTGTTCCGACGGTGGATTCTGCAGCCGAGGCACCCAAACAAGCTCCCGGTACGACGCCGCAGGCTCCCATGAACGGGCAAAATGCTCCGGCCACCTCGGGGCTGAACCTGCAACCGCCAGTCGATCACGCCGATACCTCGTATGCCGCACCATCTCCGTCGGCTAACGATCTTTCAGAGCGGCCGAAACTCGCGGTGTTATTGCCCCCGGTTAACAGCCCCTTTGACGCAGTCAACGATGCGGTCATTCGAGGAATTGAAGCGGTTAATGCCACTCAAGCAAAACCGATGCAAATTTTGCCTTTGCACCGAAAGGCCGGCCAAACCGCGCTTTCACAGCTGCAAGATGCCGCCCTTTTAGGAGCCGTCGTTGCCATCGGTCCTATGACTCGCGATGAGGTAAGCGAAATGGCCCGATTGCCTTTTTTACCTTTGCCGGTTGTCGCGTTAAATCATCCGCAACAGCAAGGAGATCGTTCTGACTTGATGATCAATTTCTCTCTGTCGCAAGAAGAGGAAGCAAAGCAAATTGCACAAATCGCCATTCGGGCCTTACCGGCAACGACCTCCCAAGGTGAAAAACCGAAAGTCATTATCTTCGAGGTCAACACTTCGCTCGAGCAGCGAGTGGCAAGCGCTTACGCTCAAGAACTTGAAGCCGCGCAAATTCCATTTGAAAGAGTCACCCTCACCCAAGAGTTGATGAATCAGCCTCGTTTCTACGAAAGCTTGCAGTCCACTCTGCCCAAACCGAAGCTAGAGGCCTTGCCGGACAAAACGGAAGATCCATATAACTACAATCGGGTTAAAGCCCGAAACGAAAAGCTCATGGAGCAGTACCGGGCTCAGCAAATTTTCGCCGAACCCCCGTACTATGCCGCCTTGCTAGCCATGGATGCCAGAACGGCCGCGCTCGTTAGTCCTCGCTTACCGCGCTTGACAAGAGTCTGGGGCACCAGCCTGGTCAATCCCGGCGATCCCCGTCAAAGTGTCATTGCTTCATTGACCTATGACCTGACTAATGTCGGTTTTGTAGATGCCCCCTTGGCCATAGAAAACGATATCGAAGCATTCCGACAACAGTTTGGTTGCGAGCCGCCGAGCGGCGTACTCCAACGCAGGCTGTTTGCCTTTGGAGTCGATGCCTACCGCCTAGCTCAAGACTGGATGCATTGGAAAACGCAGATCCGCTTTAACGGCAGCACCGGCAGCATTTATTTCGATGCGTTCGTCAGCAACTCCGTTTTACGCGAAGCCGAGCCGGCGATCATAAAAGCCAACAAAATCGAACCCCAAAGCGTCGAAAAGTTGCTTCAGCCCATTACTCGACCGCAATAAAAGCTACGTTCCTCGGACAAAAAACGAGGAACCTTAGCCAGCGGGCAATAATCATGAGTACCAACCAAACGCAACGGCCTCGCCAGGCCCTTCCGGGCGTTTTGGTTACTTTAAAGGAGGAGAGGCGCCTTTTTCCCGGCATAACCGTCGGGAATTTCGTGCCCATTTCAGATGACGACTCTTGTTACTTTGCAGGCTGCCGAATTAGCCTTCGGCGATCTCCCTTTACTGGATAAAGCCAATTTAGTTATCCAAGATGGCGAGCGTATCGGCCTAATCGGTAGAAACGGCACCGGGAAAAGCTCCCTTTTACGCATCGTTGCCGGCGTCGACAAGCTCGATGACGGAGTAAGAAATGTCATGGACGGGCTTAAGATCGCCTACGTTAGCCAAGAGCCTTATCTACCTGAGCGGGATACGATTTTTGATTCTTTAGTCAGTCGCGGCAGGCTCGATGAGATTGCCGATGAGCGGGAAAAGTGGCAAATGCTTGCCCGCTTGGATGAATACCTGCACCGATTTCAAATGCAAGGCGACCAGCGTCCAGAGACCGCCTCCGGCGGCGAACGCAAGCGGGCGGCCTTGGCCCTGGCCTTTGCCATGCAACCTGATCTGCTCCTTTTGGATGAGCCTACCAATCACTTGGACATTGATGCCATTTTGACGTTGGAAAACCTTGTCTGCACTGAATACAAGGGAGCCAAATCACTCATGGTGATTACCCACGACCGTGCGTTTTTGGACGCAGTGTCGACCCGAATCATCGAGTTGGATCGAGGCATCCTTAGAAGCTTTCCCGGAAACTTTGCTCAATATGAATCGCGCAAAGAAGAGCAGCTGCAAGCCGAAGAGGTCGCCAACCGAAAATTTGATAAATTCTGGTCACAAGAGGAAGCTTGGATTCGAAAAGGCATCGAGGCAAGACGTACCCGCAACGAAGGGCGAGTGCGGCGGCTTGAACGCCTCAGACAAGAACGGGCAGCTAGGCGTGAGCGTATAGGGCAATTAAATCTTAACATTGATGCCGGAATGAAAAGCGGCAAGATCGTTGCCGAACTGGAGAAAGTTTCTTTGTCCTTTGGAGACAAAATAATTGTAAAAGACTTAGATTTTCGCCTATTACGCGGAGACCGACTAGGGCTCATCGGCCATAACGGAGTCGGAAAAAGCACTCTGATTTCACTGATCTTGGGAAAACGTCAACCGGATTCCGGATCAGTTAAATTAGGGACGAATTTACAAATTGCCTACTTTGACCAACTACGCGAACAACTTGATCCGAACAAAACTGTCGCAGAAACCATTTCCCCGGGCAGCGAATGGATTGAAATCGGCGGGGTAAAAAAACACGTCATGGCCTACCTGAGCGACTTTCTCTTTCCGCCGAGGCGAGCTAACTCACCGGTAGCCAATCTCTCCGGCGGCGAACGCAATCGACTCTTGTTGGCTCGACTTTTTGCTTTACCCGCCAACCTGCTAGTTCTTGATGAACCGACCAATGACTTGGACATTGACTCACTGGAGCTGCTCGAGCAGACTCTGCAAACATACCCCGGCACACTGATTTTAGTCAGCCATGACAGACGCTTTCTAGATAATGTCGTCACCGAGGTGCTCGCCCCGGAAGGCAACGGGAAATGGCGAGAGTATGTTGGCGGCTACTCGGATTGGTTAGCGTATCGTCCCAAAACAGCGGAACCACCCAAAGAAAGTAACGCTGAAAAAACTTCGAACAAAAAACCGAGAGCAAGTAATAAAGTTAAACTCACCTTTAAAGAAAGCAAGGAACTCTCCGAATTACCCGACCGTTTAACAAATCTTGAAGGCGAGCGTGATGCTTTACTAAAAGATATGAGCACCCCCGAATATTTTCAAAAGTCATCCGAGGCCCTTCGAGCCGATGCGGAACACTTGCAACAGCTGCAGGACGACATTGAGAAACTTTATGCTCGCTGGGATGAGCTCGAAGCCAAGAAAGCGCTTAGCGAGAAAAAAGATAACACCCCATTTTCGCCTTAAAATGGCAGAAATGTTTCAAAAGACCTTTGAGGTTGACAGTGAAAGACTCATCACAAATTCGATTTGAAGCTCTGAGCAAACTGAAAACACTTGACCAATTTGTCCCTGCTCGCGCTGCGGCAGCTCCTCATACCGAGGCATTGCGTCAATTTGACCGGCGCTCCAATTCTTGGGAGCGCATCTCCTACCGAGATTTAAACGAACGGATTCAACAATGGAGAAAGGCCTTTGCCAAGATGAATCTCCCCGCAGGCTCCCGAGTCGCCATATTGCTACCCAACGGGGTAGATGCCATCTGTTGCGATCAGGCGGTGCTTGCCAACGGATGCGTTCCTGTTCCGCTGCATGCCATTGATACGGCGGGATCCAGTGCCTTTATTATTTCCGATAGCCAAGCCTGCGTTTTAGTAACCAATCGCCAAAGCCGCTGGGATGCTATTTATTTATCCGGCGTTCAGATGCCCGATCTAAAGCACATTATTTTTACCGATGAGTCAACTCCGCAATCACGAACGCCGAGCATTTGTCAGTGGGACTTGGAGAGCTGGCTGGCGGCAGGACACGAGGTCTCGGTGCTACCCGAAGGCCCCAAAGAAGAAGACCTCGCTGCGATTGTTTATACCTCCGGCACCACCGGCAAGCCCAAAGGCGTGATGCTGACGCATCGCAATGTTGTACGAAATGTCATCAACACCATCGAAACGGTCTTGCCGAATCCCCAACCCGGCGATATTTTCCTTTCTTTCTTGCCCATGTCTCACACGTTTGAACGCATGGCCGGCTACTATCTCGCTTTAGGAATGGGCTGCACCATTGTCTTTAACCGTTCAATACAGTTGCTTGCCGAGGATTTTCGAGTTATTCGCCCGAACATCATCATTTCCGTTCCTCGAATCTATGAACGCATTTATGCTAAGGTTCAAAACAAACTGTCCAAACAATCTCGGTTTGTCCGTTTTCTCTTTAATTGGGCCGTTGATGTGGGATGGAGGCGCTTTTGCAGACGCTACGGCATCGTACAAAAACCTGCGCCCTTTGACTGGGCCGATCCTTTTGTTTGGCCTGTTTTAAAGCGGCTTGTTTCGCAAACACTGCTGAATCAATTCGGGGGCCGCTTGCGAATTGCCATCAGTGGCGGCGCTGCTCTTAATGCAAAAGTCGCCAAAGCGTTCTGCGGCTTAGGCTTACCGATTATTCAAGGATACGGCATGACCGAGTCAAGCCCGATCATCGCCGGCAACAGCCCGACCTACAATCATCCGGATACCGTTGGCAAACCGCTCCCGCAAACCGAAGTCAGACTCGGCACGGATGATGAAATTCAAGTGAAGTCGCCGAGCGTCATGCGCGGTTACTGGAATCGGCCCGAAGATACTGCGGCCGCCTTTACCGAGGACGGTTGGCTAAAAACCGGAGACATCGGTCACTTTGATAGCGAAGGCTTTTTGCGCATCGTCGGACGCATTAAAGAAATCATCGTCACGAGCACCGGCGAAAAGGTTCCTCCCGTCGACATGGAGTTGGCGATCGAAATGGACCCGCTCTTTGATCAAGCCTTTGTGATCGGCGAGAACCGCCCCTTCATCTCCACCATCGTCGTACTCAATAAAGAGGAATGGGAACGGCTTGCCAAAACGCTTGACCTAGACCCCGAAGATCCGGAAAGCCTTCTGGCGGCGGCAACACGAAATGCCCTACTTAAAAGGATCAAAGCAGCGGCAAAAGATTTCCCGCAATACGCCTTGCCGAGGAATGTTTTTCCTACGCTTGAACACTGGACGATCGACAACGGTCTGTTAACTCCGACGTTAAAGCTGAAAAGAAAAAATTTGAACGAAAAATATGCGCCCCAAATTCAGTCCTTGTATGCGGGACATCGATAAAACGTCTGAGATGGGTATCTAAAAAGTGGACCTCCAGGATTAATTTAGGAGAAAATTATGTCCTTGGAGGATTTCACTATGAAACGAGTACGTCGACAGTTCACAGTCGAGTTTAAAAAAAATGCTGTCAGCCTCGTTGTTGACGAGAAAAGATCGGTTAGCGAAGTCGCTAAAAGCCTCAATATTTCGTCCAAAACATTAAGTACTTGGCTACGCCAATCCAGAGAAGGCAAATTGGAAGGCAAGATCGCCTCCAACGTTGACGAGAAAACCATGCAAATGGCTGCGATTATGGCCGAAAATCAACGTCTGAAAGCAGAGGTGTTACTCTTAAAAAAATTCGCAGCGTATCTTTCGAAAAACGGGCTTCAGTAAGATACGCTTTTATTCTTGAAAGCCTATCGGACCCCGATTTTAAGTCTCTGAGATTAGAGGACTTTTGTCGTGTTTTAGAAGTCAGTAAAAGCGGTTACTACGCTTGGAAGCGTCGAAAAAATCAACCGCGATTATCTTGTTCTTTGGTAACTGAGCAAACGATCCTTCAAGAGATGAAATCCTTCCGGCAAAAACACCGTTTTACGCCGGGGATCCGTCAATTTCACGCTTACTTACAAGCCAAGCAGCTCAGAGTCGGATTAAAACGTTTACGTCGAGTCCTTCGCGGCAACGGTTTCATTGGTTATAAGCGTAGAACTCGAATAAAGACGACTGACAGCAATCATCGTTTAACGGTGTATCCCAACCTGCTAAGCCGAGAGTTTCAAAGCGGAGAACTGGATCGTGCTTGGGTCTCGGATATCACTTATTTGCCAACGCAAGAGGGTTTCGTTTATTTGGCCAGCATCATCGACTTGGGAAGTCGTCGTTTATTAGGGTGGTCGTTAGATACTTCAATGACCGTGGAACTGGTTCAAAGAGCTTTTAAGCAGGCATTGAAAACCCGCGGAAAGCAATGTATTGCCGGAGCTATTTTCCATTCGGATCAAGGCAGTCAATACTGTTCGCACACCTTTCAAAATACTTTGAGAGCCGCACAAATGCGAACCAGCATGAGCCGCAAGGGAGAGTGCTGGGATAACGCTGTAGCCGAGTCGTTTTGGAACACGGTTAAACGCGAAGTTTTGGGGGCAAGGAAACGCTTTTTAAGCATTTCTGAAGCCATCGAACAGACCGAGAATTGGATTTCATATTACAATGCCGAGAGACCTCATTCTGCCATCCGTATGATGGCCCCGTTGGCTTATGAGGCGCAACTGACACACCGTTGAGCTTTATGAGCCTTGTTCAACCAATCCTAGAGGTCCACTTTTCGCGCCCCACATCAGTATCAACGTAGCATTACGAAATTTCTTAAGTTCGAGAGAGTTTTGATAAAAAAATTCTGTCTAGAAGAAAGTGGTTCAATCCATCCATTAAAAAAATAATTTGGTAATTCTGGAGAATCTGAAAATAAGCATTGGTGTACTTGATGCATTAGACTTATACCCGAATGTTTAACATTGCGAATTTGCAAATCCGGAGAGATTGAACCTAAAGATTCATTGTTTTTTGAAATGGAATATATCCAGGGGGCATTTCTGCTGATGCTAAAAATAATGAAAACTGTGATCAGTTGATATCCTGCGTCGAGTGAATTGAAACTTTTAACCAAAGGAAGCTGAATCTTAAGGTACATAAAAAAACGTTCGACATCTCTTAGTGAGAAATTAAAAGATTGGATGAGTTCATCAATTAAAGATTTGAATGGTATTTGATTTATGATATCAAGCATAATTTGAGAACTGCACTTTTCACTGAGAACATGGAAATACTCAACAGAAGTGAATTGAGATTTTTCAGTTGTCTCACTGCTGAAAACGTGCGGGGGTAATCTTGTTATGATTTTAAAAAACTTATTCAGGTATGTTGTAGCGCTTTCTTTGGAAATGCCGTACATGTGTCCAACAGATGAAATGACTTGTTCCATATTGGCTACAAAGATTATCTTAAATTTCGGTAATGACTGAAAATGTTTAATTGTTTCGAATAGCTGGATCGTATAGTCAGGCCTACATCGGTCCAGCTCATCAATAAATAGTATAAGCTCTTGTTCTTGAGTTTTTTCATCTATGAGCTGGACAACTTTTTGCATCGTGTCTTCAAGCGTAGATCTTTCTTGAAATAATGTGCTAAAAGTCTCATCACCCGATAACTCTTGTGAAAATGTGCCAACAATCTTTGCGCTATCTCCATAAAATTTATCGATCAAAATGTTAGCTCCAGTTTTTAGGGTGGCCTTCAATATCCTTCCTGCATGCTTTGATAGCTCTTCCTTGAATCGTTCGTTTGGCCAATTTCGATAGAGTACGCTCAATAGGGAAATTAATGGTTGAGAAAAATAATCCTCAGAGAAAGCGTCAAAATAAATTGCTCGGAATTTTTGATCTGTTTGATCATTGATTAAATTGATTAACTTTAGGCAAAACTCTGATTTTCCGGTGCCCCAAGCACCGTCAATGACAATAGGACTGATTTCTGAATCTGAAGCAAGAAAGGTGATGATTTGTTCAGCAAAAGGTTTCCGATTAAATTCATCACGTTCTTCGAAAGTAAGATTTTTTTTCATGGTTTTGAATTGCTTGTCAAGAGGGACTAGGGTAAATAAGGTTAAAATCAGAATTATAAATTGCTGAAATTTCTCCAGCCTCCGTATTGGGTAATTTCTTTCTGATTGGCTACAACCCATGGCTCAGCAAGCACTCCCAACACAACTGAGCCATCGCTTAACCGAACTTTTCCAATGCAAAGTCCTTCAGGTTCGCTAATCAATAATTCCGCCAGTTGCGAAGCGGGGACGGACCAGACTTCGACGGCAATGGCAGCTCCCTTTGCTTTGTCCAACGTCTTGATCATGCCGGGATGATCATCATCGATGCTCCAGCATCGGTAGGCCGCTTCCGTTGTGGCTTCTCTTACAAATTCCGCCTGGGCTTTAACCATGTTACCGTTAAGTTTCAGGCCCCTCATTAAGGTACCGTTGACAGCTAATAGAATGCGTTTTTCCATCATTTTTCGCGGACCCCTTATGAGGTCCGCGTCCATAAATAACCCTATGCTTTAAGTCCGTTGAGTTTTTGCAAGCAACCGACAAACACAGCAAATCCTAAGGGCATGCTTTCCGTATCTTGAATTTCAAAATCGGATTGATGATGCCCATGGTGGTTACAGCCATAATAGAAGAAAGCGGCTTTGCCTCCATGGGATTGAACCTTCTGTATTAGCAAAGAGCAGTCTTCGCTTGAGGTGATGCCTGCGTAATCGAAGACTCTGTCAATGCCGGGGATTTTTTCGGCAACATCCCGCACCAAGGCACACATTTCATCATCAGACTTCACGTTCGTGGCATGCCCCATAATTTTGATTTGGCATTCAACCCCGTAGGATTCTGCACTGCCTTTAATCATTCGAAGGGCCGTGTCTTGCATGTAGTTATTGATTTGATCGTTGGCTCCGCGTACTTCGAGTTCCATGCTGGCTTGAGCCGGTACAACGTTTCGGCCTTCGCCGGCATGAAGCGTTCCGATGTTAACGCCCGTGTTGCCCTGACCGTGCCGTGCAATTCCCATGATCTGCATGGAAGCCGAGCAGGCCGCCATTAAAGCGTTTCTACCTTGTTCTGCAGCAGCTCCCGCATGAGCTGGTTTGCCGGTGTATTTCACATTGATTTTGGTGGTTGATAGGAAACCCGTTGTGATGATGCCTAATTCATGCAAGTGCGGAGCCATGCCGATGTGACCGCCGATAAAATAGTCCACATCGTCTAAAAGACCGGATTCGGCAATACCGGCTGCGCCCTTTGTACCTTCTTCGGCGGGTTGGAATACGAGCTTAATCGTGCCGCAAAGTTCATCGGCATGATCGTGGATCCAACGGGCAAAAGAAAGCCCCATCGCCGTATGAGCGTCATGGCCGCAAGCGTGCATGAGTCCCGGGAATTTAGAGTCAAACCCTCCTACGAAGGCTTCATTACTTTCATCATGTGGCTCATCAACGGCTACGCAATCCATATCAAACCGGAAAGCTGTAACGGGACCGGGTTTGCCGGTTTTCCAAATTGCCATGCAGCCTGTGTAGCCTTGCATTTCTTGGAGCAAGTCGGCAGACATGCCCATGGAAAGAGCACGTTTTTGGGCCGCATCAATATCTTCTTGAACCCGTCCGTACGCATATTCTTCGTTAAAGAGGGCTTTGCCGATAATCGTTTTAAAACCCAACTCACGCACTCTGTTAATGACGATTTCGGAGGTTAGAAACTCCGTCCAAGCAATTTCAGGGATTTTGTGCAACTCACGGCGCGTTGCAATCATTTCAGGAATGTAGCTTGTCAAGTCGGTCATAATGAATCTCTCCTTATCATTGTTAGATGAAAGTTACAGAATCTTTTTTAAAAGACTTAACAACATAATTTATAGCACTCCGTTTATCGTCAGATAGAAATATTTTTAAGCCCTTTGATGCAAATATCCTGCCGAAACTCATTACCTTGGTACTCCAATCAGCGTAAGCGCTTTTGCTTGCGCAAAGTTACTCAAAAGAAAGAAAAAATTCTTGGATTGCTTCCCAATACGGCGGCAATACCCGCTAGAATTCTCCTGTTTGTAAGAAGGGAGTCCTAAATGTCCTCTATTGATAATGTCATGCAAATGATTCAGGACAACGACGTCAAGTTCGTTGATCTTCGCTTTACCGACATGAAGGGTAAAGAACAGCACCTGAGCATTCCGGCGCGCTCGGTGGATGAAGACTGGTTTGAAGAAGGTCAACCTTTTGACGGTTCTTCGATGGCCGGCTGGAAGGGGATTGAAGCAAGCGACATGATTTTGATTGCCGATCCCGATAGCGCCCGCTTGGACCCGTTCCGCGAAGAAAGCACGCTGATTTTGACGTGCGACGCAACGGACCCGGCAACCGGCAAGGGCTATAACCGCGATCCGCGCTCGATTGCCAAGCGCGCTGAAGCCTACTTGAAGTCGACGGGCGTAGGCGATACGGCTTACTTCGGCCCCGAACCCGAATTCCATATCTTTGATTCGATCGTCTGGGGCAACGACCCGGAACACACGTTCTTTAAGATCGGTTCGGATGAAGCCGGTTGGGCTTCCAAGATCGAGTACGAGCAGGGCAACTTGGGCCACCGTCCGGGCCATCAAGGCGGCTACTTCCCGGTGCCGCCCGTTGACTCCTTTGCCGATATGCGCGCTGAAATGTGCTTATTGATGGAGCAGCAAGGCGTGCCCACGGAAGTGCAGCACCACGAGGTCGGTGCCGGCCAATGCGAAATCGGTACGCGCTTTAACACGCTTGTGAAACGTGCCGACTGGACGCAAATCGTGAAGTACACGATTTGGAATGTGGCGGCAGCTTACGGCAAGACCGCTACCTTTATGCCCAAGCCCGTAGTGGGCAGCGCCGGTAGCGGCATGCACGTGCACCAATCCATTTGGAAAGACGGCCAGAACCTTTTTGCCGGCAACGGCTACGCGGGTTTGAGCGACCTTGCGCTTTACTACATCGGGGGCGTTATCAAGCATGCCAAGGCGTTAAACGCTATCACCAATCCGTCTACGAACTCCTATAAGCGTTTGGTGCCGGGTTTTGAAGCCCCGGTAAAACTTGCCTACTCCGCTCGCAACCGTTCGGCTTCGATTCGCATTCCGCATACTTCAAGCGACAAGGCTCGCCGCATCGAAGTGCGCTTCCCGGATCCGATGGCTAATCCCTATCTGTGCTTTGCCGCGCTGTTGATGGCAGGCTTAGACGGCATCATGAATAAGATCCACCCGGGTGAAGCCGCTGATAAGAACCTCTACGATTTGCCGCCTGAAGAAAATGCCAAGATTCCGACGGTGTGCGCTTCGCTTGAAGAAGCGTTGGATGCGTTAGCCAAGGATCACGAATTCTTAACGCGCGGCGGCGTCTTCTCCGAAGACATGATCCAAGCCTACATTGATTTGAAGGCCAAGGAAGTTGAGCGTTTCCGCTTGGCAACCGCTCCGATTGAGTTTGAGATGTACTACAAACTCTAAAATATCGGATGATTCCGTTACAATGGGCGTTGACTTACCATCAACGCCTATTTTTATGACCTTAGATTCCCTCAATCAGCTCTTATTATCCTTGGGGTGCAAGCCCCAGCATTGCGCATCGTTTTACCGGGCGTTGTTCGGCGTAGTGCCGTGGCCCAAGGCTGATGATCCTAAATTTCCCTCGGCGTTCCGTAAGGCACTTCCTGAAATTGAAGATAAGCTTCAGAGCGTATTAACGTTGATTCACTCACTAAAAGGAGAGGAGCGGGACTCGGCGAAATTTCTTTATCGGCTTTCTGACGGCCACACAATTGAAAGCGTTTTGTTGCCCAGAGAGGGCGTTTGCGTCTCTTCCCAGGTGGGGTGTGCCGTCGGATGCGTTTTTTGCATGACGGGGCAAGCCGGACTTATTCGTCAGCTAACCGACATGGAAATTGTGGCACAAGTGATCCGTGCCAAACGCCTGCAGCCAGCTTTACGCAAAGTCGTCTTTATGGGGATGGGCGAGCCTTCGCACAATCTTAAAAACGTCATGTCGGCGATTGAGTTTTTGGGCCGCTACAGCCAAATCCCGCACAAGAATCTGGTGCTTTCCACGGTAGGTGACCAACGAGTTTTTGAGGCGATCAATGCTTCCAGCGTAAAGCCCGCTTTGGCTATTTCGCTACACAGTACCATTGAAGAAAAGCGCCGCAAACTGTTACCCAAAGCCGGGAAAATTTCTGTTGTTTCATTAATTGAACAGGCCGAGCGCTATGCGCGCATGACGGGCTACCCCATCCAGTACCAATGGACGCTGATGGCAGGGATTAATGACGAAGACGAGGAACTGGCCAACATCGAAAAATTGCTTCACGGTAAATACGCCATGATGAATTTCATTCCGGTCAATAGTGTGGAAAACCGTCCCTTTGTCCGTCCGAGCTTAGAGCGCTGCCAAGCCATGGCAAAGCGCCTTAAAGACGCCTACATTGTGGCGAAATTTAGAAATTCGGCCGCTCAAGATGTCGAAGGCGGTTGCGGACAACTTCGAAGTCGTTATCTTACGAAGGCAGAGCAAAATGACGAGCTTTCATGATTTGGGTTTAACCGGCTTTGATGAGGCGTTATCGGCTTTGGGGTGGAAAGCGCCCACGCCGATTCAGATGAAGGCCGTTCCTTTTATTTTGAAAGGGCAGGACCTGATTGCCATGGCGCAAACCGGCAGCGGGAAAACAGGAGCCTTCGTTCTTCCGATTTTGAAAAGGCTCACTTCTTGTGCTTTTGAGCATCAAGAAAAGGCTGCGCCCGCTGTTCTCATCTTGGTTCCGACCCGTGAGTTGGCTAAACAAATTGACGATTGCGTTTGCGCCCTTGCTCAAGGTCAATCAGTCACAACGGTCCTTTTAATTGGCGGGGAAAGCGGATTAAAGCAATCACGAGCCTTGCAAAAGCCGGTTGATATCGTCATTGCCACGCCGGGCAGGCTTTTGGATCATATAAGCCGAGGCGGCTTGACGCTCAAAGCCATTCGTTTTCTTGTTTTGGATGAAGCCGACCGAATGCTTGATATGGGCTTTTTGCCGGATATTTCAAAGATTCTGCATGAGTGCAATAAAAACCGGCAGTCTCTTTTATTTTCAGCGACCCTGTCGCCTGAAATTGATACCTTGGCACAAAAGCTTTTAAAAAATCCTATCTGTGTGAGAATTCATGCCAATCGCCAGGCTGAAGGCATTGAAGAAAAAATTTACCGGGTTCCGAAAAGCGAAAAGGCCACCTTTTTGCGCGATCTTATCGTAGATAACGGATGGGAGCAGGTACTCGTGTTTACCCGGCTTAAAACCGGAGCCGATAAGTTAGCCAAACATTTGATCGAAGACGGTTTTACGGTCGACCGCTTGCACGGCGACAGAACGCAGGCGGCAAGAAGCCGGGCGCTTGAATCATTTAAGTCTCACGCTATTCGTATTTTGGTTGCCACGGATGTGGCAGCTCGGGGTTTGGATATTACCCAATTGCCAGTCGTGATTAATTTTGACGTACCGGTGCATCCGGAAGACTACATTCACCGCATCGGACGCACGGCACGGGCGGGGCTTACCGGGATCGCCGTCACCCTGGTTGATAAAACGGAAGGCAGAGCCTTAGAAGCAATTGAAAAGCTTTTAGAGAAAAAATTTATCCTCGAGACCCCCTCTGTTTACCAAGCGTATTTTGAAGAGCCTATCCACATTGATGAGCCTGCTCGAAAGCCCGTTAAACCGAAGAAGCCCCAAAAAGGTAAAAACTCCAAGGACAAGGGTTCGAAAAAGCCGAAAAAGACTATTGAAGCGTTCGATTATGTGTTACCGGATTTTTCTTAGAGGACAGAATAGAGAAACTCTGGAGCTAGAATACGTTGAACTTTCAAAGATACTGCATTTATGAAAAAACTTTGCCTTTTGCTCACGGTTTTGATGCTCACGGCCTGTACAAACGGTTTTAGAGATCCGCTTTTGGATACCCCGTTGGGCGACCGGACGGTCTGCACGTCCGTGAAGCCCTTGGAGGGCAACGACCAGTTAAGCACCGTTCCCTTCAATTGCCCCGACTTGGACGTTTCGGCGACGCTAAATGAATTGCGCGATGCCGGATGGCGCTTGGAAAAAGTCAATATCGGTTCTGAAGTCTACTTAAACGATAAGCTCGCTTCAGATGTTGAAATTACGGTAAGGAAGATTTACTAATGATCACTCAACGATTGGCGGCACTTCGCACGGCGGTGCACTCTTTGGGCGGCAATGTTTTCCATACGGTGCTTTCTGATGAGCACTTATCGGAATATATCCCTGAGCGCTACAAGTTCCTGACTTTTTTGACCGGTTTTACGGGGTCCAATGCCGAACTGATTGTGACCGAGCAGAAGGCTTACTTATGGACAGATTCCCGCTATTGGGAACAAGCCAAGTCCGAGTTAGCGGGTACCGGGATTGAATTGATGAAAGCCGGTGATACGGATGTCCCGACTGTCGCCGATTGGTTAGCTAAAGAAAATGAAAAAACTCCGATCCACTTAGTGACGCCGCTAACGGTTCTCTCAGCTTTCCAGTATCAAAAGCTCACTGAGGCGGTTACTGAAATCATCGATTGCCCTGAGGCTCTCATTGATCGTTTGTGGGATAAGCGTCCGGCTAAAGCACTTCACGGCCTTTATATCCACCATGCAAGTTCTGTGCCGGCTAAAGAAAAGAAGGAACGTCTTCAAGCGTTTATTCGTTCGTTACCGGGCACTCAATTCCAAGGCACGTTGCTTTTAACCCGTTTGGATGATATTGCGTGGTTAACCAACCTTCGCGGCTCGGATATTGCTTTTAATCCGGTTTTCTTAAGCTGGGTACTCATTTCAGCTGACCGGGCGACGATCTTTCTTCACCGGTGCATTTTAAAGCCTGATATTGAGCAGCACTTAAGCGAAGCCGGTTGGGAGATCAAAGAATACGAGGAATTGGAAGATGCCTTAAAGCAGATTGTGCAAGGGCAGGATCAGGTTCTTGCCAAGACCGAAGATTTAAATGCCCGGTTGTTTACTTTGATAGGTGACAAGTTAGCCGATTGCAAGCATCCCGTTGCGTATTGGAAGTCGATTAAGACGTCCGAAGAAATTGCCGGTCTTAAAGAAGTGATGAAAGCCGATGGTAAAGCGCTTGAAGCTTTTATTGCTGAACTTAAGGATCGCTTGGCTAACGGGGAGAGCTTGACGGAAAACGATGCTGTGGATATTTTGCATCAAAAGCGTGCTGCTATACCCGGCTTTATTGGGGAAAGTTTCGGAACGATTGCAGCAGTGGATGCCAATGCCGCATTGCCCCACTATGAGCCTATTCCCGGCAAGGGTGCACCGATTGTCCCGCCTTGCGTGCTTTTGGTGGATTCCGGAGCACACTATGATCGAGGAACGACCGATACGACGCGAGTGTGGTTCTTGGGTGACCCCAAGGATTATCCACAAGAGAAGTTCGTGCAATTAAAGCGCGACTATACAGCGGTTTATCAAGGCATGACCGCTTTAATGAAGGCGACCTTTAAGCCCGGTACGACGGGTCTAGAACTTGATGAGATTGCCAAAGCTCCGATTCATGCTATCGGAGCGGATTTCGGTCACGGTACGGGGCATGGCATCGGTTTGACGCTTAACGTGCACGAAACGCCTCCCAACATCTCCTCTCGCAAGCGTGAAGGCACGATGACGCCTTTTGTCCCCGGCATGATCGTAAGCGATGAGCCCGGGATTTACCGACCTGGTCTTTGGGGAATTCGCATTGAAAATATGCTTTTGTGTGTTGAAAAGGGGAAGGACTTATTGGGGTTTGAGTCTTTAACTCAGTGTTCAATTGATATGAATCTCATTTCAGATTGATTTTGTGGACAAAATTAAAATGCCTTTATTCGATGATATAGACCGCGCAACAAGATACGTCTTAAAGCAGAATGCAGAAAAAGAGTATACGGAAGAAAGAATGGAGGACAGTGTTTTATCTAAGATAGTTCAGAATGTGTTTGAAAAATTTTGTCGCCATGATTTTGATTTTAGTAAATTAGAAACTCTCGTTCTTTCCCAAAATGGCAAAAAGCGGTTGATTAAAAGCTATGAAGAAAAGCAATTTGTTGAACAGATATTGTGTTACTGTGTAAAAAGAATTTTGGATCGAGTCTCTAAGGTACGCTATCCAAATAGAAATAAAATATGCCGATCTATCTTCAATATCTTGCCCGCGGTAGTAAAGATGCAGGATTTTGTTATAGCTCGTTTTGATTTCAAGGATTTTTTTAATAGCGTAAATAGTAGATATGTATTCGAAGAATACATTAAAAAACGTTTAACAGATCGCCAAGAATTGGAGCTTATTGAGAATTATGTTACTCAAACAAATTTTGCCTACGCAGGACTGAGACCATCCAATGCTATTGCTGAAATTGCAGCGCGAGAATTTGATCAAAAACTAAAACTACGCATGGATGATAAAGGTTTAATTTTTTATGAGAGGTATATTGATGATGGATTAATGATATTAAATCAATTTGTTTCAGAAGAAGAATTAAAGCGCACCTTAAATTCAGTAATCAGCGAGGTATTTGGAAATACTAAGAACAATGTACGTAATCATGTAAAGCTGAATCAGTCAAAATTCAATTATGTTTCAGCTAGAGATGACTTTAGTCAGAAAGATGTAGCGTTTCTAGGATATAAGTTCATTTTCCAGAAAGCTACCTCCCAAAAAATTCAAGTATGTTACGGCATTTCGGATGAAAAGAAAGAGAAGTATTCCAAGAAAATTAAGAAATTTATAAGGGCCTATCAAAGCTCTAAGATTCCAGATGAGAAGAATAACTCAGTATTACTGAGGCATCGTATTCTCAACTTTGCAAGAAGACAAGTGTATTTGGCAAAACATTACAACGGTTTAATATGGAAAGTGAAAGGATTCATTTCAAATTATGGTGAGTTGAGATACTTATTAGACGACAGACAGCATATTGAGCAATCCACCATTAAATTTTTAGAAAATGCGATTATTGACGCTTTTAATGACTGCGGTTGTAAAGTGCCTCCTTATCTCAAAGGTAATAAAAAATACCAATTACTTGAAAGTATGAAGCGTAATAGAACGATGCTTTTTGTGGAAGAAATCGGTCACAGTCGTACGGGTTTAGTTAAGCTCTGTAAAGAAATTGGTATTGAAGCGTCCTGCAAGGGCGGTGAGTTAAAGAGTTACGATAGACTTGTGAAGGAGTATCTTGTAAAAGTGAAAGTTGGGTTTTAAATTTCTGGTGAGCTCAATGAAAAGGGACAAGTCCCCCTCCACTGAGCCCTGTGGCGACAGCCATAGCCTCGCCTATGCTGAGCAATTAATTGCCAGCCGATGATGTGTGTTCTGATATATCCATGAGGACGCAGAACGCATAGAAAAGTCTATTCTATGTGCGTCTGATTTTAGAAAATTATCAAAAGGATTACAAGGTTATGAAATTGACTGGTTTAGAACGAGATCAGACGGATTTCATTTTAACAGACTTACTGCCAGTAGAATTATCAGAAAGATTTTCCTTTTATGACTTCTATCTTTTCTTAATGAAACCTTCACAAGAAAAGGAATTAAATAAATGCATACAAAGCTTGAAAGAGCAGAAGTCTAAATCAGATGCGTTGATGTTTGCAAGCGGTTGGAGTTCTCAGCCTCTACAATATCCTATCATGAAAGGATTGAACACTTACCGGACGATGAGTTTAATTCAACCATTTTCTGCGATGAATGTTTATCTATTCATTACCTGTTATCAAAAGGAGATATTAACTTTATTTGAAAAACAACATGTCTATTCGATTAGATATCACAGGCACAATCAGCATCTACGCTATAAGTCAACACAAAAGAAAGTGATTACCTACTTTCATCATGTCGAACAAAGGTTAAAAAAGGAAGTGGTTCAACAGGCTGGGAATTATTTTAAGATTTCTCCATTTCCGTCAATTAACTCATTTACTGATTCTCATTACTGGCATGAATGCAATTTTGTTTATCGGTATTTTGCGAAGATAGACTATAAATTGTGTTTCGATAGCATCTATAGCCACTCATTCGCTCAAATAATAGAACATAACGTTATTGACGCAAAAAAAGCTAAAAATTCAAATTTATATCTAGTGTTAGATAGATTAATGCAAAATATTAACGGCCACTCCTCCCACGGAATTTTAGTAGGTCCTGAATTCTCACGAATGGTCGCTGAGATTTTGTTACAACATATAGACATGAGGGTTTTATCCGCTCTTCAGAAAAAGGGGATCGTTTACAAAAAAGATTACATTGTATATCGCTATGTTGATGATATCTTCATTTTTGCTAACGATAGAAGAATCATTGATCAGGTGATTCTTTCCTTTGATAACCTGTCCAAGCAATACAGACTTTCACTAAACGAATCAAAACTTGAAATAAACGAAACGCCCTTCCATCCTAAGTTATGGATAGAACGAACCCGGTATCTGACGGACTTGATCACAAAAGAGTTTTATCGGGGCGATCTGGCTTCATTTAATAGCTTACCGGAAGACGAAAGGTTCATTCTAAAGTTTGCTTGTAGGGTGGATCGACTGAAAGGAGAACTGATTGCCCTAATGAAACAATATCCTAAGGAAAGAAGAACTATTGTTTCGTATCTTTTGACGACGTTGCTAAATGCAATCAGTAAAAAAAGGGATGGATATACTTTATTCCCTGTCAATTCCCCTGTAAAGAAAGCTACTGCATTGCTTGATTTTATCTTTTTTATTTATGCATTCTTTCCCTCTTTTGAGCAAACAAGAAAAGTCATTTCCATGTTGTCTTATGTGGGTAGAGAGGTATCTCTAGATGCGGGGAGTAAGGGAGTACATCGCCAGTTCAGCCGTCTGTTAAAAAAATATTCCTTTATTTTTGAAAATGGTTCATTTCATGATTTATGTGATTGGTTTCCATTTTTTACTGAATATGAGTATACGTTACCTATTCATGCGGAAGAATGCCTTATTGATAAAGCAAAGGAGTTAAATGATCCTATCATCTATGCCAATCTTTTGTTGTATGCTAGATACGATAAAAAGCTTTTTAAGCTCGTTAAGAAAATCGTTCAGGCTGTCCTCCAAGATAGCTTAGAAAAGGTTATACGTTATAACGGACAGGAAACTAGGGAGTTTTGGTATCTATTGATTTTTTATAACTGTCCTTTTTTAGACGATTGGCTAAAGGATTTGATGTTCACATATTTGTTAGATAATCAAAATAAGTTAACAAATTTAAAGGGAAAGAAGGATGCCCAAAAGACGGAGATTACAAATATAGTTAAGTCGATATTACTAAGTTTCATGTTAAGTACAGTAAATACTGTACAAAAGGATGGGAAGCATGGTTTTTTTAGATGGGGCAATATAAAAAATTTTAGTGATCAAGTTACCTATAAAACATATAAGAGAACATTATTTAGAAATTTTAAGAAAAAATCTTATGGAATTTATGTCAGCATAGATTAAAAACATAACTAACTTTTTAACGCTGTATAAGGGGTTACAAGCTTGTGGAAAGTAAATTGATTGTGTTCCACCTTGCAAGGGAAATATCAAAAACGTAATTGATTTGGACCTGTGCCTTTATTGGAGTAACAAGCCATGGTTGTTTCACCGATCTGCTCAGTTCAGCATAGAGAATAATACTTTAGTGTTTGTTTCCTTTCAGACATTCGTTGCTCTTGATCTTTCTTTAACTGATTTTCAAAAATGTCGGAGAAGTCAATATCGTTTATCGTCCCGTAGTGATCGATAAAGTATTTCTTAAGGTAATCCCCTCCATTTCTAACAACTCTATCTCCTTTCGTTCCAAAGTCCGATCGCGAATAGTGATTAGAAATAAAAAGGACTGTCCATGAATGAAGGGTGTGTTTTGATAAGACTAGTTAATCGGGCCGGTCAGTGATCAAAGACTGTTAGAAGATTTAGGCGAAAGCGCCTAACCCGACACAATTGGTTATTAAAAAATCGCTGGCTTGGCACTTATGCGTTTTGGCTCTCGGCGAGTATCCTATTAAAGAAAGATTGAAAGTTTTAGCTATTTAGTGATCGAAAAGATGGGAGAAAAGGACTCGCCGCAAAGCACCGCCAATAAAACCTACGCCCGCATGACCCGGGCGCCGGTGCCTTCGCTTGTGCTAAAGCTCGGCATTCCGACCATGATGTCAATGCTTGTGACAGCGCTCTACAATACCGCGTCTACCTATTACATCTCCTACCTCGGCACCTCTCCCGTGGGTGCCATGGGCGTTGTCTTTGCCCTGCAAACGATTATCCAGGCGATGGGCATCATGATCGGACAAGGGTGTGCCTCGCAAACCTCGCGCCTTTTGGGCGAAAAAGCGTATTCGCATGCCAACCGCTTAGCAAGTTCCGGGCTTTTCCTCGCGCTTATTTTTGCAAGCCTCTTTGGCATTCTCGGACAAGTTTTTTTAGAGCCGCTACTCATCGCCATGGGCGCAACCGATACGATTTTGCCGTGGGCAAAAGCCTACGCGCAAGTGATTTTGCTTGCATCGCCCTTTATGGCCGCTTCCTTTACGCTTAATAACCTTTTGCGCTCCGAAGGTTTGGCTTTGGTCGGCATGATCGGTTTAGGCATAGGCGGCATTCTCAATATCCTGATTTCGCCTGTTTTCATTTTTACGCTCGATGGCGGCATGGCAGGCGCAGCTTGGGCTACGGCCTTAAGCCAAACAGTCTCTTTTGCCATATTGCTTGCGCATTATCTGCGAGGAAAAGGGTCGCTGCAGCTGCACTGGGCCTTGGTGTCGAGAAAAGCGGATCTTTATCTTTCTATTTTCAAATTCGGTTCGCCGTCTCTTATTCGTAACGGCTTGGGCGCGGTGGCAGTGTCTACATTAAATTTGATGGCAGGGCTTTACGGCGATGCGGGCGTAGCCGCCATGAGCATGGTCGGGCGCGTAATGATGGTTACCAACGCTTTCCTTATCGGCCTAGGTCAAGGCTTTCAGCCGGTCTTGGGCTACAACTGGGGCGCTAAGCTTTTTACGCGGGTTAAGGCCGCTTTAGATGCGACGATCGGCATGGGCATGGTGCTCATGAGCGTTTTGGGCATCCTGGGTTTTGTCTTTGCTCACCCAATTATTAACTTTTTTGAAGTTAACGATCCGGCCGTGACCGAGATCGGCGTCTTGGCCTTAAAGCTTCAGTGCCTGGTGGCGATTCTCACGCCCACGAACGTGATCGGCAATATGGCTTTTCAGGTGATCGGCCGCGCCGGTGTGGCGTCGCTTCTGGCGGCTTCTCGCCAAGGACTATTCTTTTTGCCTTTTATTCTTTTATTGCCGCATGCGTGGGGGATTTTCGGCGTACAAGTCGCCCAGCCATTAGCGGAAGTCTGTTCCTTTTTCATTTGCGGATATTTTTTGTGGCACTTTCGCCGGGAAGTGATGAATCGCATTGCCTTGCAGGCAAAGTAACGCCGATGGTTGATTCAAGGAACTTTCGCACAAGTCCGCCTGGGAGATCGGCTAAAAGTGTTGTATTATCAAAAGATATTCTCTCAGACGGATTGCTTACCATGAAACTTCGATTAATCAATACCGCCCTTGCAGCGGCTTGTGCTTGTCTTATGGCTTTTTCTCAAAGTGCCGTTGCCGGTCAAACGCTAAGGCTTGCGCACACCGCGGCGGTGTCTCACGCCCACCATCAAGCCGCGCAGCTTTTTGCGAAAAATGTTGAGGAACGCACCCAAGGGGAAATCCAAGTCGAAGTGTATCCCTCCGGAGAATTGGGCGATCAGCCCGCCTTGGCCGAGCAGGTGACAATGGGGGCGTTGGATATGGCCGTTGTCTCGTTAGGCAACATGGCGATGTACTCCAAAAAATTAAACGCCATGACGGCTCCGTTTCTTTTTGAAAATTACGACGAAGCTCACCGCGCCATTGACGGCTACGTGATGGGCTGGATGAATGAGGGCTTAGCCGACTACGACTGCGTGGGGCTATCGATGTTTGATTACGGCTTTCGCCAAACGACGACCCAAGGCGTTGAAATTCATTCGGCCGACGATCTCAAAGGCTTAAAGATTCGCGTTCCGCCTTCGACGGGGTTGCTTGCCGCGTTTGATGCGTTGGGCGCGAATACGCAGCGCATTGCCTACTCCGAGCTTTACACGTCGCTTAAGCAAGGCGTGGTGGTGGGCGAAGAAAATCCCGTCTTTACGATTTTGGCCGATTCGCTTTATGAAACGCAAGATCAGCTCGCAATGACCAATCACTACTTTGACTGCCAAGTGCTTCTCATTAACAAGACGGTCTTTGAGTCATTGTCTGAAGACGAACAAAAGATTCTTCAAGAGGAAGCCGTGAAGGCGCAAAATCTCACGCGCGAGCTTATTGCCAACGGCGAAGCCGAAGTCGTTAAAGAGCTCCAAGCCAAGGGCATGAACGTTACCTATCCCGACCGCCAAAGCTTTATCGACAAGATGGGACCGGCTTACGAAAAAGTGGGCGAGCTCTCGGGCAAAGAGGAAATGCAGGAGCTTTTAGTTGCCATTAAGCTTGTGAACCAGAAGTAGTCGCCCGGGGGATCGGCGATGACGATGTTCTTTATTTTTGCGGGCGTACTCCTTTTGCTGCTTTTAGGCGTAACGACTGCCGTGACGATGGGCTTTGCTTCCATCGCAACCTTTTTGATGGCCGGAGGCGACCTCTCGCGGTTGTTTCTTGTCCCGCAACGCATGTTTGCCCAAGTCTCGGGCATTACGCTCATGTCCATTCCGTTTTTCCTTTTAATGGGCAATTTGATGAGCGTGGGCGGCATTTCGCAAAGTCTTTTCGGCTTCGGGCGCGTGTGCTTGGGCCACCGCTGGGGCGGGTTATCCAACGCGGCGATTGTGGCTTGCGTCGTGATGGCCGCAATGTCTGGGTCAGCGGCGGCGTGCGCAGCCGGTATCGGCATGATTGCCATTGCCGAAATGACGAAGTCGGGTTATGACCGGGCCTTTAGCTGCGCTACGATTGCCGCGGGCGGCGCTTTGGGTCCCATCATTCCGCCAAGCATTACGCTCATTTTATTTGCGGGCCTCACGCAAACCAGTGTGAACGCTCTTTTTGCGGCAGGTACCGTGCCGGGGCTGCTCTTGGGCTTTTTCTTCATGCTGTGGTCCTCGTATGTGTGTAAGAAAAATAACTTTGCCAAGACCGAGCGCGCCCCGTGGCTTGAGCGCTGGAAGGCATTTAAGGCCGCGTTTTGGTCGCTTCTCACGCCCGTGATTGTGATCGGCGGCATGTTTGCCGGCCTCTTTACGGCTACGGAAGCCGCTGCGGTTGCCTCCTTTTACGTCTTTATTTTGGGCCTTTTCGTATTTAAGACGCTGACGATTCGCGACTTGCCGCAAATTTTTTGGAATACGGTTGAGCAGACGGCTAAAGTGATGTTCGTGATCGCGACGGCCGGCTTTTTCCAGTACGTGCTCTTGTATACCCGCATCCCGCAGCAAACCATTGCCTTTGTCTCGGCTAGCTTTACCTCCTTTGCCTTGGTGCTTTTGCTCATCATCCTTATTTTGGTGATTATGGGGTGCTTCATGGAAGGCACGGCGATCCTTCTTATTACCGTGCCGATCTTTGTGCCGATCGCCAAGAGCTTTCACTACGACTTGGTGCAGCTTGGCATTGTGATGTGCATTGCCTTGGCAGTCGGGGTGCTCACGCCTCCTGTGGGGCTAAACCTTTACGTGATGGCCTCGATTACCGGGGAAAAGGTGATGGCCATTGCCCGGCAAAGCCTGGGCTATGTGGTGATCATGATTTTGATGGCGATTGCCGTTGCCTTTATCCCGGGGCTTTCGTTGGGGCTGGCGGGCCTTGTGGGCTAGGAGGTGATGATGTTTTTATCGATTCTGAAAGCGGCCGACCGGGTGGTAAGCAGCGTCACCCGGACGATTTGCGTGGCGGCACTCGCGGCGATCGTGATCATGTTTTTGCTCAATGTCTTCGTGCGGTTTGTGCCCGTGTATAACTTTACGCAAACCGACGATTGGATCCAGTTGTGCCTTATTTGGATGATTTTTCTTGGGGCGCAGGAGCTTGTGAGAACCCGCAACCACTTTGTAGTGGAAGTCCTAACCGAGCGGCTTGAAGGCAATCTCGGCAAAGCCTGCCGGATTTTGGTGTGCGTGATTGAGCTCGTGACCTATGCCCTTATTTGCTACTACGGCGTTGTTTGGGTGATGCGGGCGCACGCCTATATGCAGTCCATCCCTTGGATGCAAGTGAAAGTCGTTTATGCCGCGATTCCCATCAGCGCCTTTTTCATGACGTGTTATTCAATCCGCGATTTGATCATGGCCATCAAGGCCGAAGGCTATCATGTGATGGACGTATAGGACTTGGAAGCTTAAGGAATATTTTTTCTTTTTCCCCCGCCTCTATTGAAGCGCCTGTTCCTAAAAAGAGCGGGCGTTTCTTTTTCCTCGGAAAGCCGCTTGTAGGACTGATCAAAATCAAATCGAGAATACCGGTTCGGCGTAGCCTAAAGGTTGAAGTTGGTTTAAAAGCCTGTAAACAAAGCAGAACGATGATCAACAGAACTTGCAAGCCCGATTGGATGAAGGCGAAAGACATACAAAAATCGGGACGTTGGCCCGGTCAACCGAAAGTATGTGCCGTAGCGACGATTTTGGCGCTTAGCCTCATGTCGTTTTCGGCATCGGCTTATGTAGAAAAGGGGGTTGTGGCTCAAAAGGCCGATGAAGTGACAAAAGCGGTTACTTCTTGGCAGAGCTCCGAATTCAAAAAAGATTGGGGCTTAACGATTATGCACGCCTCGTATGCCTATGCGTTGGGCTTTAACGGGCAAGGCGTCAAGCTCGGTGTAATGGATTCCGGAGCTTTGCTGCAATCGCACCCGGATCTTCGCGGAGAGCGTTTTCACGCGACGCACGCCAAGGGACACTATAGTCGCACCGGCAACCGCTATCCGCAAGGCGCAGCGCCCCAGTTTAATGCTACTTATGAAAGAGCCTTACTACCGTGCGCTCTATCCTTACTTTAATCCGGAAGCTGAACGCCACTGGATCGCAGCAGCGGGCTTACAAAAAGTAAAGGGCGACGGGGCGCATGCCAAATACGGCCTTATTAAGCAATTCGATGAAGCCGGCAACGCCAAGTGGTGGGCCATCGCCGGAACCGGTGCCCATAATTATAGAGAAACTTCCTGAAAACCCCGTTATTCATAGCGGGGATGAAAGGAAGCACGCAATTTTGTATGAATTTTGATAGATTGCTCAAACCATGCAGATTCTCAGTAGCTTTCGATACCAACTTCAACCGACAACAGAGCAGCGGTCGCTTTTGAGCCGAACCGCCGGCTGTTGCCGTTGGGTGTTCAATCAGGCACTGGATCTGCAAAATAAGCTCAGGGAAAAGCAGGAAAAGCTGCTGAGCTATAACGATCTCAGTAAGCACCTGACAGCGTGGAAGAAACA
>DVNT01000016.1 GCA_018714185.1 Candidatus Aphodousia gallistercoris
AAGTCACGCATGGCAAGCCCAGTAAAGCAACGAAAACCATTGTGGCTGCCGCTGTGGCCGGGCTCTTAGCTCTGGGCGGCGCGGCATCGGCTGAGGAAGTAACCGTCGACTTTGATTATGTGCAAACCGAAGGGACGACAAAATTTATCTCAGGCAGCGGGAATGACACAAGTGTTCAAACTAGTGCAAGTGCTTGGCAGATGATTCAAGATTTGCAGCAGGCAACAAATTCAGGATTTGATCTTGAGGCAATTCGCGCGGCCATTTCACAAGTTGATACAGACAACAAGACGGCTATATTGACAGGCTTTGCTGGAGGTAATAATTATCTAGACGGTGGAACCTGGTCTACTTTATTCGTTGTTGGTTTATTTGGCCCCTTGACAGGCGTAGATCAAAATCTAGTAGATATAGCAAATGACATGGTTAACCAGTTCACGCCAATTAATCCTCCAGAGGAAGGAGACCCTGGCACAGTTACTTTCACTCCTGAAGTTGCATCCGGAGAATACAAAATTGAATTTGGTGATGGTGAGTCAGAGCCCGTTATTTTACTTGGCGTCGGTGGGGATAGAGTAGTAAATTTCGGTTCTGGACAACCAAATAGCATTACAGTTATTCGCAATCAAGGTATTAACCTCACAGCACATAGCGGAAACTTCTTTGGACTAACAGGAGCTAGTTCATCAATCAATATCGGAGCTTTAGGACTCTCTGCTAAAGGTTTAACAATAGATACCAATGCAAAGCTAACAAAAACCGAAATCAACGGTGATATTCAAGTTGATTTAATCGGTTCGACAAATGCAGCTGGTGTTTTGCTTTCAGGATCAGCTATTGCACTAGGGGGTGAAGCTCAAACTGTTGTGAACGGTAATACTTCTTTGACAATTGCCTCGGATCACACTGATGGACATCATTTATCGGGGCTTACTGTCGGAGCGTTTGCTGGTGGTTTAGCTGCTTCTACTCTTGATGGAACTGCTTCTGCAACCACGAACGGCTCTACTACCATCAATATTACTGATGGCGTTTCTGTTGGCGTTTTTGGTTCAGGCGCAGCCTTGTCAGCAGAGCTTGAAGGAAGTATTTGGAATGCTATCAAAGGCTCTCAGTTTGGAGATAACATCACACTTCCTGGATCCGAAGATGAACAAACGGCTCTATTGGCCAATGGCGGCAAGGCAACCGTGACATCAAACGGCGATATTACGGTTAATGCTACAGGCGATTCCGTTACGGTCGGCTTGGCGGGTGGCGGCTTCGCTGCTGCATCTTCCGGCGGCACGGGCGGTACCTCTGAAGCTCATGTGGAAACCGGCGATATCACTCTAACCTTGGGAACGAATGCACCTACCTTAGAAAATCAAGACAAAATTGCCCTGCAGACCACAGCATCGAATCTAATAGGGGCATTCAAAACCACTCTGGGTAATCTTTCTATTGATAGCCTTTTGGACTTAGTGGATCCTGTTACTGACGCTGTAAACAAGTCGCAGACAAATTACCAAGGTGCTCACGTCGGCAATGTTGGCGGCAGCGTTGTTATTGCCAGCATGCCGAGCAGTGTTGAGGGGACCACAGCAATTGCTACAGCTAACTCCGGCAATATTACTGTCAACCTGGAAGGGGGATACACAGTTGCCACACTAGGCGGTGGCATGACGATTGCTTCTGGGTACGGCATAGCCGAAGGTACAAAAGCGACCTCCGATGTTGCTTCCACTACCATGAACATTACAGGCGGTGACAACGTTTTGGTGATGGCGGGCGGCGCCGCTTACGCTACGGGGTCCAATGGTCAAGAATCTAAAGTTCTCTCCCAGTCCAATGTTGAAGCATCTACCGTTAACATGACCGGTGGCTCTGTTGACGGTTTGTTTGGTGGCGGTTTGGCAATCGACGATACGAATGCATCCGGAACGAATGCCTCAGCCAAAACAAACTCTGTTGCCATTAATATCGATGGCGGCACGGTGAACCGCGTTGATTCCAACGGTTTAACAAGCCTTGCTACCGGAGAAAGTTTGGGCGCTCCCTCGAACGGAACTTACGTCAACGATACCGCCGATTTAATTGGTAATAAAGATAAAGGAAACGCCGCCATTGTCGGCACCGGTATTGCAACCGGAGCCCAGGCGTTGGTCTCTTCAGAAACAGTTGCCATTAATCTTAATGGCGGCGTAGTTAACGGCAATGTGTTCGCGGGCGGCGCTGCTACTTTGGGTGGTATGGCAGATGTGGGCACTGCAACAATCGTCTTAAATGGTACCACCGTTGAGGGCAACATTTATGGCGGCGGGTTAGTTGGCAGCAAACGTAACAATAACTTCGAGAATGCTACCCAATATGCCCAGGCTTCAAGTTCAGTGAATGATGTGGAAATTGTTCTGGCAGACGGTAGCGTTCAAAACGTTTATGCAGGCGGCTTTACCCATGAAGGAAGCGAAGGTGTCACTAATACCGTGGAAAAAGCACTAATCCGCTTAATGGCTACCGATGTTTTCAAAGGAGAAGTCATTGACGGTTCCGGAGCTACTACCGCGACTTTGGAAATCACGCCGGTCCAATACGCTTTTGAAGACGGTCAGCAAATCTCGGCTTTTGATACGATCACGGCAGCCGGCGCCGTTAGCAATTTCTCTTACGATTTCGGTAACAAGGTCGCAACTACCTTAACCGGCGGCCCTGTTGACTTTGTGGCCTTAACGGGTACTGAAGGCAAAACTCTTGCTTTAGGTACAGATGAAGCCTCGGGTATTGCTTCTATTGCCGAAGGAATCAATCTGACCGGTTTGACCCTTGATGTTAATAACGGCCTCCTGAGCTTTAATGCTGATGGCGCAACAGCCATGGAAATCGCGGCTACGGCTCCCACGCAAACAAAAGCCATGGCCTATGTGAGCGGTACTCTTGATCTCACCAACGCCAAGGTGTTGGTTGGCGATGTTGAAAGCGATGTCAACGGTTTATACCTTGGCAAGGACGGTACGTTGATTGCGGATGCTGCAGCGAAGTCGAGCGTTAACGGCACAGCTGATACGGCGAACGGCACAATCCACTTTGTGGGTGTAGCCCAAGACGGCGCTCAAGTAACGATTGCGGCGGCGGAAGAAACGAACACGACGGTTGATAATGTCCTTTACAAGGCCGTTCAAACCGACAATGTTTACACCTTTGAAGCTCGCAGCGGTGAAGAACTCAATGAAGTTGGGTTAGGCGACTTCGATGATTCGGCATTCCTTGCAGACCTGGTTCACCATGACAACAAGGGTGCCCGCTTTATTGAAGGCTTCTTGGATCAAAGTAACGGCTCTGTTACCAATGCCAACCGCAGCCAGCAATTGAATGCGGCGATGAACCTGGCAACAGCAGCCGGCGTTCAAACGGCTGCCATTGATAGCGCCACGGTCGGCTTGGATGCCGCCAATAAGCGTGCGTCCATTATCCACGATCCGGTCGAAGGGGGCGTGCTTTTTGCAGAAGCCTCCGGTCGTCGTACCGAAATGGGCGGCTCGGCTGACTTCGGCGAAATCAAGTCTGAATTGGGCGGCGTTGTGGTCGGTGGCGAATACACCACGGGCGACTGGACGTTCGGCGCTTTAGCCAACGTCGGTACGGGTAGCGTCAAGGGCCAAGGCAACAATGCCGGCGTCGATAACGACGTGGATTACTACGGTGCTCAAATCTATACGGGCAAGCGCTTCGGCCAATTCAACGTCGTGGGTCAAGTCGGCTACTTAAGCACGAGTAACGACATTACTCACAGCACGCTCGGCATCAACAAAGCTGATGTCGATGCTGACGTCATTACGGTGGGTGTGCGCGGTGAAATGCGCTTTGACCTCACGGCCAATACGCGCATCGTTCCTTACATTGGCTTGAACTACTTGCGCGTCGGTACGGACGGTTACACGACTAGCCAAGGCGTGCAGGTAAGCGACGTTGACCAAAACCTCTTTACGTTGCCGGTTGGCGTTAAGTACGCGGGCGACATGAAGACCCAATCCGGTTGGGCTTGGACTCCGTCCGTCGACTTGGCCTATGTGGCTGCCTTCGGTGACCGCGATGTTGATGCGACAACCCACGTGGGCGCTGTTGGCCAAACGACCATGGACGTTTGGGCTGAAAGCACGGTTCGTACCACGATCGGCGTTAAGGCTCAAAAGGATAACTTCGGCTTTGGCGTTGAAGCGGGCGGTGCCTTCGGCTCGGATGATACCAAGGGACTCTTTGGTCAAGTACGTGTGGATTATCGCTTCTAAGCGTACGGTGATTGCCTAATATGAGGGCAATCGTTTAAGAGGGGCGGCAGAAATGCCGCCCCTTTCGATAAGAGCTGAGCAAAAAGCTCCGGGCTCATGACAAAGTCAATGCTTTGCCAGTTAGAGAAGTTGCAACGTTTGCCCGCCGACTTGCATTTGTCCCGCTTCAATTGCTTTGTTCGTTGCCTCGATGAGTAAATAGGTCTTATCGGCAAGCGCCGCGCTCATCACGACAGTGCCCACCGGTTCTTCGTTTTCAAACACTTCTGTACCGGCAACGATCACCACTGGCGAATCCAAAACGGCTTTTACCATTCGGCGAGGGGTCTTGCCGATGTGCTGCACGCGCGAAATCACTTCTTGGCCGGGGTAGCAGCCTTTATCGAAAACCAATCCGCCGATCAAATCCAAGTTGATCCATTGGGGAATAAAAGCTTCTTTTGTGGCTTCGCCCACCCAAGGCAGGCCCGCGAGAATGTCCGTGGCAAACCAAGCGGCCGAAGAAACCTTATTTTCCAAATAAGGAGCAATCTCATCGGCGGTTCCGATCACCATGGCGCGGCAAGTCCCTTGTGCATCGGCAACGCGAGCGAGAAGCGGGAAGGCGTCGTCATGGGTATCCATCTCGGGCAACGTCATTTCAGGATTGATTAAGCCCGCTACTTGCCATTCGGTGACTTCCCGAAGCGTAACCTTGCTTCTGAGGATATACATGCTCAGGCGCTTTAAAAAACCGGGCAAAAGCTCACGCGGCATCACCATGAAAAAGGCTTCGCCCTTTTTGAAAATCCGCATCAAGGCAAGGATGCGCCCCTGGGGCTGGCAGTAGGCTGCCAGGCGAAAGGCGTTTCCGAGCCCGCGAACATGGTTGGTAAACTGCCCGTGCAGAAAAGCCTCGGCATCGGCGCCGCTGGCTTCAATCACGGCCAATTCCGGCAAAAGTGCCGCACCGGCGGCCGGAAGGTTTTCAAAGGTTTGCCATGAACCGAAATTGTTTATTTGCATTTCATTCGCACACAAAATTAATCGAGCCCTGATATTATGAAGCGTTTATAGAATTCCTGCCGACATTTCATGCAATTTCCGGATTTTGAAAATTTCTTTGCGCGCTTTCGTCAAGCCTTGCAAAAGAGCTTGACGAAGCTTGACGCACTGCTTGAGCGCCTCGGCCAAAAAGCCCGAGTGCTCTGGAATAGCCGTGCAAACCGGAAGACGCAAATTGAAAAACTCTGGCGAAAAAATATCGCACGGGCCCGCTACGAGTGGGATGTCGCCAAAAAGCATTACGGTGCTAAAAAAGGTCACCCCGAGGATAAGCTCACCCGAGCCGAAGAGGTCACATACTTAAGGCTTAACCTGCGGTTTCGCCCGGTTAAAATCATAGCCTACGCTGCCTGCGCGGTTATCGCCGCAGGCGCGATATTAGGCGGCTACGTGCACTTTGCGAACCAAATTGACATTGATCCGGATAAGCTCGGAAAGGATATCGTCGTGGCAATTGCGCCCGGCACGCCCGCTGTAGGCGTCATCGATATTCTTGAAAAGAACGGCGTACACGTTAATTCCCTCTTTTTTAAAATTTCCCTTCGGGTCACGGGAGCCGACCGTAATCTCAAAACCGGCTACTACCGTATCGTGCCTGGGGAAACCGTTATGCAATTGACCGAGCGCTTGGCCAAGGGCGATGCCGTCTTGCTTTCCTGGCGCATTGCCGACGGGTCGACTTATTGGGAAGTGCGCCGTTCGCTTAATGCCACCGAAGGCTTAAAGCACGATTCCGAATCAATGAGCGCCGATGCCATTTTGCTCGCTATCGGTGCCAAGGAAGGACACCTTGAAGGGCTTTTTGCCCCCGATACGTATCACTTTCACGCAGGCGTTTCTGATTTACAAGTCCTGAAGGCAGCCTACGACCGGCAGCAAGAAATTCTTACCGAGGAGTGGACCAACCGCGGCACAAACTGCGCCGTGAAGTCGCCCTATGAGGCGCTCATTTTGGCAAGCATTGTCGAGCGGGAAGTCGCGCGAAGCGAAGACCGCTTGATTGTGGCAGGGATTTTCTCGAACCGGCTGCGCATCAAGATGCCCTTGCAGACCGACCCTTCGGTCATTTACGGGGAAGGGGAGGACTTCGAGGGGCGCTTAAGAAGAAAACACCTTGACCGCGATACGCCCTACAATACGTACCGCTTTGTCGGCCTGCCACCCACTCCGATCGGCAATCCGACGCGTGCGAGCATTCATGCCGTGATGCATCCGGCAAAGACCCCGTACCTCTATTTCATTAACAAGGAAAACGGCGACCTGGTCGCTTCCCGTACGCTGCAGGAACACAATCGAGCCGTCAACCGCTACATCCGCAAGAAAGGACAATAGCCATGCAAGGACGTTTCATAACCTTTGAAGGGATTGACGGCGCAGGCAAAAGCACGCAAATCGAAGTCATCCACCAAGCCATTAAAGCGCGCGGCATTGAGGTTGTGCGCACGCGCGAGCCGGGCGGCACGCCCTTGTCGGAAAAAATTCGCGAGCTTCTTTTGACGGAATCGATGCAGCCGGAGACGGAAACGCTTTTATTTTTTGCCTCCCGGGCCGAGCATATCGCACGCGTCATTCGCCCGGCGATGGCTCGCGGCGCCTGGGTGTTAAGCGACCGCTTCACCGATGCCACCTATGCCTA
Organism: Candidatus Aphodousia gallistercoris; assembly: GCA_018714185.1. Classification (GTDB taxonomy): domain Bacteria; phylum Pseudomonadota; class Gammaproteobacteria; order Burkholderiales; family Burkholderiaceae_F; genus Aphodousia; species Aphodousia gallistercoris. The sequence continues at coordinate 6,946 of DVNT01000016.1, forward strand.
CCAAGTGGGCGGCCGGGGGTTTTCTGCTGAAAAGGTTGAAGCGCTCGAAGAGTGGACCCACGGGGGCTTTCAGCCCGACCTGACGGTCTTATTTGATATTGAGCCGCAAGTGGCGGCCGAGCGCCTGGCCAAAGCCCGGCAATTAGACCGCTTTGAAAAGGAAAGCCTCGACTTTTTCACGCGAGTGCGCGAGGCTTACCTGACACGGGCCCGCCAATATCCCGAGCGTTTTCTTATCATTAACAGCATGCGCGACAAAGATGTCGTCAGCGACGAACTTCGCAGGATTTTTGCAACATGGGGTTAGCCTTATATCCGTGGCAAGCCTCGCTTGCCGAGAGCTTACTGGCCGCCAAAGACAATTTGCCGAACGGCCTCCTAATTTACGGCCCGCGGGGAATCGGAACCGTGGACTTGGTGATTGCTTTTGCCCGAAGCCTTTTTTGCGAGCATCCTCACGCCGACGGTACGCCGTGCCTCACGTGCAAGGGCTGCCGCATGGCGCTGGCCAACACCCATCCGGACTTGCGCTATGTCTTTAGCGAAGCGGAAGCTATTGCCCGGGGGCTGCCTTTTGAACCGCCCGCGAATGCAACCAAAGACCGCAAAATTTACCGGGAAATCTTAATTCATCAGCCGCGCGAGCTCACGGATTTTCTGAATTTGGCGCCTCACATTGACGGGGGCCGCCGCATTGTCGTCGTTTATCCAGCCAACGCGATCCGTGCCGATGCGGCCGCCACGTTCTTAAAAAGCTTGGAAGAGCCGCCGGAGAGGACAACATTTTTACTCGTTGCCGATGACATCGACCGGGTGCTGCCGACTATTCGTTCGCGCTGCCGGCTCTTGCGAGCCACGGCGCCGACTCATGAGCAAGCCTTGGCTTGGCTTAAGTCCCAGGCAGTAGAGGATGCCGAAGAGGCGCTGGCCCGCGCTGCCGACCGTCCGTGCCTTGTCACTGACGAACTCAAGATTCGCAACAATTCCGAGCTTGATGCCAAGACGCGCGAGCAGCTTTTAACGCTCACCACGCTGGCTCCCGCCGTACGCGAAGAGCTTTTGGCTCGGCTTGCCCTCGGAAAAAACATTCCTTTAACAAAGCTTGCCGTCAAAGAAGGCCGCACGGCTGTGCCGGTCTCGGCCGTGCTGCCGATTCTCGAGCGCTGGGGCTATGACCTTTTGGCCGTTAAAAGCGGGCTACCCGTGCACTATTTCAAGCATAGCGAGACAACGTTGAAAGCGCTCGTTGAGCCGGTGGCTTTTGAAAAGCTTTTTACTTGGGTCGATTCGCTAAAAAGCATTCACCGTACGGTGACCCACCCGTTAAATGCCCAAATGGTGATTGAGCAGGCGATCTTGCATTACCGCAAGACGATGAATAACGAAAGCTTTGAATAGAGCCCGTGTTCTAAAACGGCTTCATTTTGCGCATGGCTTTGGCAACTTCGCTTTCTTCGGGTGTGAGATAGCGGCTCGTTGTTCCGACCGAAGCGTGGCCCATGGCGTTTTGCACGACGTTCACGGGCATTTGCTTTAAAGCGGTCGTTGCAAAGGTGTGCCGCAGCCAGTGGGTGGAACTCGTGCGAAACTTGGCCGCATCCATAGGGTGCTTGTCTTCGACATGGCGGGCGCATGCCTCCAAAAAGTCGAGGAGCGTACGGTATAGGCCCGAGCGGCTTAATGCCGTCACGCGCGCCTGTCCCTCCTTTAAAACCGTCTTTCGACCGCGGCCGAGCGAAGCCAAGAGGGGAGTGTCTTCATCGCAAAGACCGATTTTTCCCAAGCCTCTCATTTCCAAATAATGGTTAATAAGTGAGAGTTGCGCATCCTGCAGGGGCAGGCGCCTTACCTTATCGCCTTTGCCCACCACTTCAATGACCGTAATCGTCTCGTTATCGATGCGACGCTCGACAATCCAGCCGGCGCGCGACTGCAGCATCTCGCTTGCGCGCAGCCCCAGGCCCTTGCCGAGCATGAGAATGACCGCCAGGCGCGCGTGCCGCTCGTCATCATCCAAGGACTCGAAGTAGTCGTTGACCATCGTCCATTGCTCCTCGGTAAAAGAGCGGTCGGCAAATTCCTTGGGGGCGCCTTCGCCTTGAAGAAAGGGAACTTTTCCGGAAATCTGGTCAAAGGGGTTATAGATGATGTAGCCCGTTTTCTTTAGGAAATTAAAAAGCTGCTTAATAACCGTCATCGCAAGCTTTCGCGAGGGCTGCGACAAGGGGGCATTAAAGGGGCGCCAATCCGGACTTTCGCGAGGCAGGTTCTTCGGGCCGATCCAATCCGACTGGGGGCACTTCCAGCGCTTTTGCCATTCCGCCTCATCCATGCGGCCCAATTGCTCAAGCCAGCGCAGATAGTCCGAAGCCTCTTCAAGCCCCACCGAGCTTAAGGCAATGTCCTTTTCCACCGTGCACCATAATAAAAACCGCTCGGCCTCCTTGCGGTAAACGCCGCGGGTATTGACGTTATTGGCGCGGGCCGCAAGCCAAGCGTTAAGCGCGCCCAAATCGTCGGTTGCCTCGAGGCTTCGGATATGGTCATCGGCACGGTTGGTACCGTCGCGCCCGTCTAGCCCCAAGCCCAATTGAATCCGCTCAAGTGGGACGATTTTCGGATTGGGCGGGGGAAGCGCTTTCGCATCGGTTTCAGGGTTTTTCTTTTTCCGAGTCCTCAAAAGGCCCTTTTCTTTGACCCAGGCTTCAATGCACTGCTTTTCCTGCTCGGAGAGGCCGGCTTCGGCCAAGCGACCGTTTTTGAGGGCTTTAGCCAAATCGCCCGCCCGTACCCAGCCGAGCCTTAGAGCTTTGATCGCCCAAGCCGGCGTGAAGATATCCGCCAGAAGCGTTTTTTTATCAATTTCGGGCTGCTGATCAAGAAATAAAGGCTCGGACATTGTCAAACTCTGAAAAGTTATGTTGAATTGAAGTGGCATTTTAGCTTAACTTGCGATTATTATTGGAGGCTGTTACTTATTGAAAAGAAAGGCGGTTTGTAAGGATGCGGCGGTTTGTCATTACGGTCGTTGCCATTTTGGTGGTGATTTTCACGGCCATGGGTGTGGAATCGGTTATCATGGGCGACCACCATTCCATTTTGCGCCAAACGCTCACGAGTCCGGTCAAGCGCTTGATCGAGCTGCCCTCAAGCAATCCCAACCAAGTGGTGATCGGTATCGACAGCCAGATTGAGCCTCACATGGCAAAGGCCTACCTGCGAGCGACGATGGATGCCATCGACAAGTCGGTACGAAACAGCAACAAGTTTCTGGTCACCAAGTACTTGGACCGCGAGTCGATTACGCAAAGCATTGCGGAAAACCAAATCGACTTTTTAATCAGTGATTCGGACTTTTATGCCGAGCTTGCCTTTGAAGACAAGGTAAAGGGGATCGCCATGCTGTGGCTGCCGCAGGCACGCTCGCCCTCGTACTCGTTGTCGACAACGATTGTGGTTCGAAAGCAAGATACCAACATCTACACTTTGGCCGACTTGGCCAAGGGCAGCTACCCCGTTGTCGCCACCTCAGAGGATTCCTTTGCGGGCTTTCAGCTTGCCAAGGACCCCTTTGTCAAGCTGGGCTACTCGTGGCAGCAGGCCTTCCGCAACATCAGCTTTACCTCCGAGAAGGATCCGCTGCAGGTGCTGCACGCCGTGAAGTTCGGCACGGCCGACGTGGGCATTGTGCCGGCCTGCTATCTGGAATTTGCCATGAGCCGCAATACGGCGCATCTGAGCGACTACCGCGTCATCAACCCGCAACCGGTCTCCGATTTAGGCTGCCAGCACTCGGCCGATGCCTTCCCGAGCCTGATGGTTTCCTACCGCAACGGCATTGATACCAATGAAATTCTGGAAATGACCAATACGCTTTTGGGAATGAAGCTTGAGATGGGGGCGACCTGGAGCCTGCCGGAAAATACCCGCGAGCTCTATGACGTGCTTTACCGCTTGCGTTTGGGGCCCTACAGCAACGTAACCTATTCAACCTTTTACCGCTTCTTTAGCGAAAACCGCACGCTTTTTATCACGATCATTTTCTTGATTGTGGCGGGCTTTTTCTACAACCTCATCATTTCGGTGGAGGTGGCCTCGCGCACGAAAGCCCTCAAGCGGGCCTTGGCTGAAAAGGAGCGCATTTCCAAGCAGCAGGAGCAAAGTAACGAATACATTGCCAGGCTTGAGCGCACCGGTATCGTGGGGCAAATGTCGAGCATGATCGCGCACGAATTAAAGCAGCCCCTTGCTACGGTCTCAAACTACTCCAGGGGCCTTTTGCGGCGCATTGACAAAGGCACGGCCACCAAGGAGACGATCATCAAGGTGCTCAAGGAAATTGAATACCACACCGACCGCGCCAATGAAATCGTCGACCATGTGCGCAGCTATGCCAAAGCCCACGATATCAAACGCGAAGTGCACGACCTGCGCGACATTGCCGAAAAGACCGTTGCCACGTTTGAAAAGTCAGGGCGCACGAAAGTGCCTGTGGTAATTGAAGGAGTCAGAGCCGCCCAGGTTGAAGCCGATGACTGGGAAGTGGAGTTGGCGCTATTGAATTTGCTGAAAAATTCCGCCGATGCCTTTGCCGAAATGCATCCCTTGCGGCTTTCCGAAGGCGATCCGCTTATTCGCATCCGCATTGAAGACCATGGCGAAACCTGGTGGATGCGCGTGATCGATAACGGCAAGCTTGTCACCAAAGAGTTTACGGACAGGTTCTTTAAAAAGCTTGAGACCACAAAGGCGCAAGGCTTGGGGCTCGGGCTCTCGATCGTGAGCTCTTTGGCCGAACGCCACGCCGGCCGCGTCTGGGCCGAACCGAACGAGGTGCGCGGCGTCATCGTAACGATGGAACTGCCGAAATACGTGGAGTTTCCCGAAGACCAAAATGCCGGGGAGAAGGAAAGCGAAGCGAAAAAGGACGATTCGTCGCAATAATCCGTGCGGATGGGTCCCGGTACCGGACGGTGCAAGCCAGCGCGCCGCCCGGCTTTTTCTTATTGGAACGTGATGTCGTACTGCTCGGGGCCGTAGCAGGGCTCGACTTCGAGCACAACCGGGCATTGAATAAATTCCTGAGTCAGATCAAGCGCTTGCGACTCATCTTCAAGGAATAGATCAATTACGCTTTGGCTAGCGTTAATGCAGAATTCATGGGCCTCGGGGTATTGGCGCCACTCGCGGATGACTTCACGCAAAATCTCGTAGCAGACCGTTTTAGCCGTTTTAATTTCTCCGCGGCCGCCGCACAAGGGGCAGGTTTCGCAAAGAATGTGCGAGAGCGAGTCGCGCGTTCTTTTGCGCGTCATTTCAATAAGGCCGAGCTCGGTGAAATTCGAAATGGTGGTGTGCACCCTGTCGGACTGAACCGCCTTTTGCAACTCGGCTAAAACCGCTGCGCGGTGCGATTCCTTTTCCATATCGATAAAGTCGATAATGATAATGCCGCCCAAGTTGCGAAGCCGAATTTGCCGGGCGATCACGCGTGCGGCTTCCAAATTGGTCTTAAAGACCGTATCGCCGAAGTCGCGCTTGCCGACAAAGCCTCCGGTGTTCACGTCAATCGTGCTCATGGCTTCGTTCTGGTCGAAAATCAGGTAGCCGCCCGACTTAAGTTCCACCCGACGCGCAAGGGCCGATTCGATTTCCGCTTCGATGCCGAAGCGCTCGAAAAGGGGGATTTCGCCCGAATACTTTTGCAGCTTGCCGGCGGCTGCCGGCACAAACTGCGAGGCGAAGCCCTTCAGCGACTCAATGTTTTCGTCCCAAGCGTCTACGAGCACGCGGTCGGTGTCTTCATTGACCATGTCGCGCAGCGATCGCTCCTCCAAGTAAAGATCCTGGTACAAAAGGGTAGGGGCGGAGCTTACGCCCGCTTTGGCCGCAATCTTGGCCCACAGCAGGGCCAAATATTTCATGTCGGTTTGAAAGTCGTCTGCCGTTGCCCCTTCGGCACAAGTGCGCACGATATAGCCGCCTTTTTCCGACTCGGGCATCAAGGAAGTAATCAAGTGCTTGAGCCGCTCGCGCTCGGGCTCGTCTTCAATGCGCTGGGAAACACCGATGTGGCGCTCCTTGGGCAAATAGACGAGCTTGTGGCCGGCAAGCGAGATGGTTGTCGTAAGCCTTGCGCCTTTCGTCCCGATCGGATCCTTGGAGACTTGCACCATGACGGAATCGCCGTCGTGCAAGATGTATTCAATGGGCTTGAAAGAGCCGTCATCCTGGCGTGCCGTAAAAATATCGTGCACGTGCAAAAACGCCGTGCGCTCCAAGCTGATATCGACAAAAGCCGATTGCATGCCGGGCAGCACGCGAACCACTTTGCCCTTATAGACGTTGCCCACGAGGCCTCGTTGCGAGCGCCTTTCAATATGCAGGTCTTGCAGCACGCCGTTAACGAGCACCGCAACGCGCGTTTCCTGCGCCGAGCAGTGAATCAATAAATCTTCCCTAGCCATATCCGAATATCCGAAACTTTGTTTGACAGCTGCCATTGTAGCAAGCGCGCAACAGCCTTCGGGTCGGCATCAAAAAAGTACGCAAGGCTCAGCCTGTCATGCCTTCCGTGCGAGCCCGCATTTGATACAATTCTCGCGTCTTTTGATTTGTCCGGGAAATAAAAAATGATTGAAATGTCCTCTTCGGGCGCTCAAGCCGCCCAAGCCAGCCAAAGCCTCGGCCTGTACTTTACGAGCCGCGACAACGACGATCCCTTTGCCAGCAATTTTACGGTCGATATCACCGATCCGAACGGGGTGGCATTTCTTCGCAGGCTCTTGACGATTGACGTCAATAGCCTCTTTCCGGGACATGACCGCGGTTCTCTCATTTTAAATGCCTTGGGTTTGGTCACGGATTTTGCCGTGGTGGCCCACGTCCGGGAGGGGCATTATCGGGTGATTTTCCAATCGCTTGATACGCTTGCGTGGATGCACCAGGTCGCCAAAGCCTTTGACGTGGACTTCACGAGTCCGGAGTTGGCCTCAGCTCTGGCCTACGGCCCCGGCATCGATACGCTTTTTGCTCTTGAGCCCGGCCGCTGCGCCCAACAGCAATTAAACGGCCATGACTATTTTGTCGTGCGCCGAGAAAAGAGCCTTTTGATTGAAGGCAGTGCCGAAGCCATCGAGGCCTTAAAAGCGATTGACGCAGTCCTTTTGGATCCGATTAGCGCCGAAACGCTGTCGATTTTGGCCGACGAGCCCCAAGCGCTTGATTGGGCTAACGGCGACGTTAATGCCGAAGAAATCGGGGCAAAGGCCTACGTGGACTTCAAGGACCCGGCACGCATGTTTATCGGCCGGGCGTTGACCGAAGCCCGCATGAAAGCCGCCCGGCCCCGGCACACGGTGATTTTAAAGTCGCACCAGGACAACGGGGCGCTCTGGTTTGAAGACCCGATGCAGGTGACCATCGCCACCAAGGAGGGCATCGTCTTGGCAAAAACCCTTCGCGTTGGCCTCGTCAACGAATCCTTAATTACCCGTGTTGCCATTGATGCGGCGGTGAAGGCCGACGACTGCGTCTGGATTAACGGCAGCCTGCAAGCCGGCGTGGCCTACAGCGTCGAAGAAATCACCTGCTAAACATTTCCTAGGAGAGCCATCGTGAGCGTGAGCGTTTTTGACATTTTCCGGGTGGGGATCGGACCGTCCTCGTCTCATACCGTAGGTCCTATGCGGGCGGCCTACCGCTTTAGCCGCGAGCTGTGCGACAAGGGTTTGGATAAGAAAACCAAGCGGCTTTGGGTTGACCTGATGGGAAGCCTGGGAGCCACTGGGATCGGCCACGGCACGGACACGGCCTTCCAGCTGGGGTTGACGGGGATTTTGCCTGCAACGATCGACCTGGATGAGGCGCCGAAAATCCTTGCCGATATCAAGGCTCGCCACCGCTTGCGCTTGCCTTCCGGACAGGAAATCGACTTTGTGCCCGAGCGCGACGTGATTCTCTCGCCGGAGAAGATCGCCATTTACCATACCAACGCGATTCACGTAATCGCCGAAGGCGAAGAAGGCAAGATTTTGCTTGCCCGCCGCTACTACTCGATCGGCGGGGGCTTTATCGTAGAGTCGGATCCGGATAATTTTGACAAGGTGACCGAAGACAAGGAAACCGCCCACAAGACGCCGCAACCGTATCCGGTTGACAGCGCCGCCGACCTCTTGAAATGGTGCCGCGAGACGGGGATGAGTATTCCGCAAATTGTGCGTGCCAACGAGCGGGCCTGGAAAACCGATGAGCTCATTGACCAGGGGCTCGACGAGCTGTGGCTGAAGATGAAAGAATGCGTCGAGCGCGGCCTCAAGGAAGAAGGCGTGATGCCCGGCCCGATGAAAGTCAAGCGCCGTGCCAAGCAAATGTACGAGCACCTTGACTTGTCGCAGCGCTCGCTCAACGATCCGCTTGCCGTTCTTGACTGGGTCAACGCCTTTGCCTTTGCCGCGAGCGAGCAAAACGCCTGCGGCGGCCAGGTTGTCACCGCGCCGACGAACGGGGCGGCCGGCGTTATTCCGGCTGTGCTTCACTACTACATGAAGTTTATTGACGGAGCCAATATTGAAGGCGTGCGGGACTTTTTGCTCACGGCCGGCCAAATCGGCGCCCTCTATAAAGAAAACGCCTCAATTTCCGGCGCGGAAGTAGGCTGCCAAGGCGAAGTGGGCGTTGCCTGCTCGATGGCTGCCGGCGGCCTGGCGCAAATTCTGGGGGCAACCCCTGAGCAAGTGGAAAACGCCGCAGAAATCGGCATGGAACACCATCTCGGGATGACCTGCGACCCGGTTGCAGGCCAAGTGCAAATTCCTTGCATCGAGCGCAATGCCGTAGCGGCGGTAAAAGCCATCAATTCGGCCCGTCTTGCTTTATTAGGCGACGGACATCACTATGTTTCGCTTGACCAAGTGATCGTGACCATGTACAAAACGGGCCTTGACCTGCAGTCCAAATACAAGGAAACGAGCCGGGGAGGCTTAGCCGTCAGCGTTGTTGAATGCTAAAAGAAAGCGGCCGGGGAAAACTTCCTTAGCCGCTTTTTTCAAGCTTAAGCGGCAAGGCCTTTCGGGGACCTTGCCTTTTTGCTTTCTATTTGGCTTGCAAGACGATCTTGATGTCGTCGCCATCCACGCTCAATTGAGCGGCGCTATAGCGGCTCTTGTCGTAAACCACCTGCAATTGATCAAGCCCAGCCTGATCGCCGTCAACCGTAAAGGTGACTTCAGCGTCCTTGACGGCAGTCACATCAAGCGTAGCGGGTCCTTCAACCGTCAGGCTCTTTAAGCTCACGGCGTTATCGGCTAAAGCCAAAACGGCACCCTTTTTCAAAACCACTTGGGCATCATCGCGAACCTTGTCGGTGCCGACCGCTTGCGTTGTCACGCGACCGTTTTCGCCCGCTTTCGTCACCGTAAAGGCCTTCGAAAGCTTCAGCGTAGCGCCTTCATCGACCACAACGGGAGCCTTGCCGAACGATTCAGTCAAGCCGGCGAGCGTGCCTTGGGCCACTTCGGTGCCGCCCGTGTACGCGTTCACGGCCGTCAAGGTGAGTTCGCCTTCGCCGCGCTTAACGAGCTTGCCGACCCAGCCTTGCTTTTCACGCTCTTGCATAGCGGCAAGGCGCTTGGTCTTGTACTGCAATTCCCAGCCTTCTTGGTCGGTGAGCTGTTCTTGGGCTTGCAATCGGGCAATGCGTTCGGACAAGGCCTTCATTTGCTTGCGGTCTTCTTTGCCGCGGGCTTGGATCGCCTCGTCGGAGATGCTGTTGTACCAAACGTCATCCTTGGAAAGCGTCACATCAAAGGTTCCGGTGAATTGTCCCGGACCGTAGACGGCCTTGCCCAAGTCAATCACGCCCCAGCCGTAATCTTCATCGGGCACCTTCGGATCGAGCTTGTCGCCGTCGCTGCCGCGCAGGGCTTCGCCCGTGCCGTTATCGGTGCGGTTGGCTGTCGTAAAGAGCACATCGCGCACTTGCGTGGGCGTCATGTAAGCGTAGCGCTGCATGAGAACGGCCATGGAGCCCGCAATATGCGGAGCGGCATTGGAGGTGCCGCCCGCGACCTTGTTAAAGGGCTTGCCGGTCTTATTGTCAACCGCAGCGTTCCAAGCATCGGTCGGAGAGGTTACCGTCCACCACTTGGCAATGCCGGCGTGATTGTGTCCGCCCGAGCCCCAGGAGTCATCGTCTTTGGTGTTCACGTCGCCGTAAATTGTGTAGGAGCCCGTTTCGGGGTTGCGCTGCACGGAACCAGCGGCAATCCAGAATTTTTCAGCTTCCGGGTTGTAGAAAGGATAGGCCGCACGATAGTACGGGTTTTGGAAGCGGCGGTTGCCGTTCGTAAAGATTTGAATGATGTTGTACTTTTGGGCCACTTCATAGGCAGCATCCATGAAGTTCTTGCCGCCGTTGGCTTTAGCATCGGCCATGAAGAGGTAGTACTCGGAGACCGAGTTGGTCGTTATGAAATCCTTGCGTTGCTTATTGTCTTCAACGGCCTCGCCTTCGGTACCGATTTGGCCGACATCGAAGTGATGGGCTGTATCCAGGATGCGAACGTTCGTGCCCCAGGAGTTATTGATGAGCTTGGCACCGGTCTTCGCAGTGGCTTCCCAAACCGCCTTGAAGTAGCCGTAGTCTTGATAGGGGCCGTAGTTCATGTTGTCGTTGCCGCCCGTATTGCCGATCGCTACGCGCGCGGCCCAAGCAACGCCGTGGGCTTCCGAGCCGTTACGGTTGCCCGCGGCTACGCCCGTGACGTGCGTGCCGTGCGAGTCATTGTGACCGAGGATGAAATCGCCGCCCACTTTAAATTTCTCACCCTTGACGTAGCTGCCGAAGCGGTTTTTCGCTTCGCCCGTCTGGCCCAAATAGGCAAAGGGATAGCGCGTGCCGTCCTTGACGTACGTGCCTGATGCCGTTACCGGGAAAATACGGCCTTGGGTTTTCAATTCGGGATGCGAGAGCAGCGCGCCGCTATCGACGATGCCGATCAAGACGCCTTTGCCGTTTAAGCCTTCGGCGTAAGCAGTCGAAGCGTTGATCATGGCCAAGCCGTGATCCTTGGCATACTCAGCCGTTTCCCAAGAGGAAATGTTGCCGAGCTTGCCCGGTTCCGAATAGCCGGCTGCAGCGGCTGCGGTCGAAAAAAGGGCCGTCGCGGCGACGGCTAAAACCAGAGCGGATTTCGAGGGCTTGCCATGGGAGCGTTGCACTTCGTTCGTGACAACGTAGGCACGGCGTGCCGAGTTCCAAAGCGTCTTAAAAGCGCGATTCATAGTAGTCACCTTCTGTGTTGAAAGAGTCGAAGCTATTTTGGCGGGTTTTCGGGGTGTTAAAAAACTAGGTGAAATACCTAAGCCTGTTACAAATTATGTCATGGCGTGATCATTCAACCGCCAAAGACGGGCAGTGGCACCGAGGAGGCTAAAAGCCTCCGGCTGCTTGAATTAAAACCCAATCGGGCGGTGCGAATGGCCTTCTTTGACGGCGCACTCCTTTTGCAGGCGCTCAAGAAGCGCCTCGGGCGTAGCCACCGGCGCAAAGCGCGCTTGCCGCGTAACGGTGGCAAAGTCGCCAGGCGTGAGCTGGCGAAGGCGTGAGACGGCTTCTAAGAGCCCGGCGCTTACTCTTTTTTTGGGGCACAAGTCCTTGGCATAAAGCTTAAAGAGCTTTTGCGCTCGGTCGCTATCGAGGTAACCGAACTTAATTTTGAAGTCAAAGCGGCGCAATACCGCCTCATCCATCATCTCCAGGCAGTTGGTGGTGGCAACGAAAACGCCCTCAAAATTTTCAATTTGCGTCAGCATTTCGTTCACCATCGAAGCTTCCCAGTTATGATGGGCATTTGAGCGCTTTTGTAAAAAGCTGTCGGCTTCGTCGATGACCAAAACCGCATCGTCGCGGCGGGCCGCCTCAAACGCCGCGGCCATATTTTGCTCGCTTTGGCCCACGTAGCAACTTAAAAGATCACTTGCCTTTCGCACCATAATCGGCTTGCCCAGTTTTTCGGCCAAAAACCGGCTCCAGGCGGTTTTTCCGGTTCCCGGCACGCCGTAAAGGCAAAGCCTAGCTGAGCCGCTGCGGCGAATGCCTTGCGCGAGCGCCTTGAGGTCCATATCGGCCGTACTTAATTCCGGGCGATAAAGGGTATCGGCCTTGTCGGTCCGAACGGTCACTGGCTTAAGGCCGATAGCCTGAAGCGTCGCATTCAGATGAGACAGGAACGCCTTTTCGGCCTTTTGCTTTCTGCAGCCCAACGTAGCAACCACATTGGCCGTACGCCCGAAAAGCCCCGGCATGATGTCGTCGCGCCGCGCAAGCGCCTTGAGCGCATCAGCCGAGAGGTACTTGCCCGCCAAATTTTCAATGATCTGCACACGGGTTTCTTCGGGCGGCTGGCTTACCTCCATGACAAAGTCAAAACGGCGCAGATAGGCGCGGTCCATCGATTCAATCGAATTCGTAATCCAAATGATCGGCGTCTCGACGGTTTCCAAAAGCTTATTCGTATAGCCTTTGAGCCTTTTGTCAGGACTGCCTCTTTGGAAAAGCTCGCCGAAAATCGACGGTTCCTCATGGAAAAAGTCTTGCGCCTCGTCAAAGATCAAAAGGCAATCTTGGCGCTCGCGCAGCTGAGCCAAACTGGTTGCCAAATACCGGCGACGGTTTTCAATGGCGAAGCCTTCTTCATCGGTCACGGGCACTTCGTAATAGGCAAGGTTAAGCGCCTTGCCGATGACGTGGCTTAATTCCGTTTTGCCGCTCCCGGGCGGCCCGTAAAGGAGCACATTAACGCCCGGACGGTGTTCGCTTTGCGCCTTGCCCAAATAGCCGAGCAAGTGCTCAAGGTTCGGATTCAAGTAGGCAAAATCTTCAAGCGAGAGGCAGCTTTCGGATCCCCGCACCAAAGCAATGCCCATTAGCTCTGAAAGCGTTGCCGCCGGCGAAAAGATTCTCTGCGGCAAGGGCTGGGCCAAGGGAAAACTAATGCGACTGCCTTGCAGGTCGCTCAGATCCACCAAGTGATTGCTTGCCAAGGTCGCTTGGGCTGTCAGCGCTTTTTTTAACTCCGCGAACGAACAGTCGCTCACCGTTGTTAAGAAATCGGCAATGATTTCCTCATAGGAGCGCACGTCGTTCGCCTCAGACTTGAGGTAGGAAAAAATACTCATCAGATCACGGTCGTGAATGGACATGACGGAAAAAAAGAGCAAAACCGTTTTCTCGGCTTCGGTCAGTTTGAAACTATCGCTGATAAGCGCCAAGTTGTGCGCAAGTCCTTCGGGAATCTGCAAGGGCAAAGCTGAAAGCCGGCGATAAGCCTGCATTAAAAGACCTTTCAGCCTTGCTGCCGAGGTCTTGCTTCGCTTATAGACACCTTTTAAGTCCTGGGGCGTAAGCCGATCCAGAAGAGGTAATTCCAAGCGTTGGGCCCAACGGAAATCATCGTAGGCCACATAGGTATTTTCCAAGTCCTTGTTAATCCAGCGCCACAGGTCGTGATACAGCAGCATGGAAAGGAAAAAGAAGCGATACAGGTGCTCTGCTTCAGGCGCCGCATCGGGCTCGAACTTTTTAGCATTGAATAAAAGCATTGGCAACACTCTCTTGATCGTTGACAAGAGAACTGTACTGCCTAAGACTTCATTTTAAGACGGAAAAGCCGCTTGAAATACTCAGGCGGCTTCGGTTGGAAAAAGAGCAGAACTACTTTCTTTCGTAACGGCGGAAGCTGTAGCTAAAGGGGTGGCTCACGGTAGCGGGGAAGGACTCCTCGTCAGCGAGCACCCATTCGTCGTCTTCGATCGGCTTGAAGAACGCGTCGCCTTCGAAATCGGCATTAAGCACCGTCACGTGCGCAACCTGCACCTGCGGCAGCGTCTCGGCGTAAAGCTGGGCGCCGCCCATGATAAACGCCACCGGCGCATCACGCACCACTTGCATGGCCTCATCGATGGAATGCACGACAGTGGCTCCCGGGGCAACGTAAGCGGGATCGCGCGTCACAACCACATTGAGCCGTCCGGGCAAGGCACGGCCCAAAGACTCCCACGTCTTGCGCCCCATGATGACGGGTTTGCCGAGCGTGGTGCGCTTAAAGTGTCGCAAATCTTCAGGCAAATACCACGGCAGCTTTCCGTCTTTGCCGATGACGCCGTTTCTTGCGTAGGCTACGATTAAATGCAGTTGTGTCATAACATATCTCCCAAAAAACGTCTACACCGCCACCGGGGCTTTGATATGCGGATGCGGATCGTAACCCACAATTTCAAAGTCTTCGTAACGATAATCGAATATGGATTCCGGACGGCGCTTGATCACAAGCTTCGGGTAGGGGCGGGGTTCGCGCGAAAGCTGCAGACGCACTTGGTCGAAGTGGTTGTTGTAGATGTGGCAGTCTCCGCCCGTCCAGACAAAGTCACCCACCTCGAGGTCGCACTGCTGGGCAAGCATATGCGTCAAAAGCGAATAGCTTGCAATGTTAAAGGGAACGCCCAAGAAAATATCGCACGAGCGCTGGTAAAGCTGGACCGAGAGCTTGCCGTCGGCCACATAGACTTGAAACATCATGTGGCAAGGCGGCAGGGCCATCTTCGGTAGCTCGGCTACGTTCCAGGCCGAAACCACCATTCGGCGTGAGTCCGGATGGGTCTTGATCGTATGGATAAGCTCGGCAATCTGGTCGACCGTTTGGTTATCCGCACCGCGCCATTTGCGCCACTGCACGCCGTAGATCGGGCCCAAGTCGCCCTTTTCATCAGCCCACTCGTCCCAAATGGAAACGCCGTTTTCTTTTAAGTAGGCAATGTTGCTGTCGCCCTTTAAAAACCAGAGCAATTCATGGATGATGGAACGCACATGGAGTTTTTTCGTGGTAATGAGCGGAAAACCGTTTTGCAGGTTAAAGCGCATCTGGTAGCCGAACACGCTGCGGGTCCCGGTGCCGGTGCGGTCGGTTTTTTGCACGCCGTGGAAAAACACGTACCGCATGAAATCTTCATATTGGTGTTCTATCAACATGGAAACGTCCTCTGAATAAATTATGGCTCTCATTGTACTCGGAGTCGGTGGGAACCGTCGGCCTTTTGTCTTATCCGGAAGGCTATTTTCAAATAGAAATGTCCGTTTCAATTAAAGTAGCACCGTAGCTTTCGATACAATATGACCCGGAAAATACAGCGTGACGTCGGGTCACTTGTTTTAAAGTCTTACTTTAGAAATTCTGATTTTCTTATATTTTTCAATTCATTAATTTGGAGTACTCGCATGATCGGTCGTTTTTTCGGTGTTTGTGCCGCCGTGACGATGGCAGCCTCGGGCTTGGCGCAAGCCGCCCAGCAAAATGCTGCCGGCAAAGAGGTGATCAAAGTCTCTGTCAATGAGACGCAGGTCGATGTCATCAGCAACGTGGTTTTTAGCCAAGTTCCGATGGGGCGGCGCAACAGCCGTCCGCTTTACATGACGATCCTGACCCCGAGAAACGATGACATTAAACCGGCCGTCCTTTACTTCCCGGGCGGCGGCTTTACCTCGGCCGACCGTGAAAAGTACCTTGAAATGCGCTTGGCGCTCGCCAAAGCGGGCTTTGTCGTTGCCTCGGCCGAGTACCGCACGGTGCCCGATGTGTATCCGGCGCCCGTGGTGGATGCCAAAGCGGCCGTGCGCTATCTGCGCGCCAATGCCGAGAAGTACCATATCAATCCTCAAAAAATCGGTGTTTTCGGCGACTCAGCGGGCGGCTATGTGACGCAGATGGTTGCTTTCACGGGTGAAGAAAAGCAGTATGACCGCGGTGAACATACCGACGTATCCTCCGAAGTCCAGGCTGCCGTCACCATCTACGGCATCAGCGACCTCACCAATATCGGAGCGGGCTACCCGCAAGAAGTTCAAAAAGTGCACGAGTCGCCTGCAGTTACCGAAGCGCTTTTAGTGCATGGACCGGCTTTCGGCACCAATCCCGGCAGCAGCATCACGGCTGATCCGGATAAAGCCCGCGAAGCAAGCCCCTTGGGACACATTAAACAGGGGCTGCCGCCGATGCTTGTCATGCATGGCTCCAACGATAAGCTCGTTTCGCCCGTGCAAAGCGAGCAGCTCTACGAAGCCTTGGTCCAAGCGGGGGTAAGCGTCGACTATGTCGTTGTTGAGGGCGCCGGGCACGGCGATGCCTACTGGTTCCAAAAACCGATTATCGAACGGGTTGTCACGTGGTTTGAGCACCACTTGAAATGATGACGCATCCTTTTGATTTTTAATTAATTTTCGGCCGAAACTCAAGCAAAGGTTTCGGCTTTTTCTTTACGCATTTGCGCGGGATAGAAAAAATTATTTGAATATAAAATTTTTTATCGTATAATTTTTTCTCGATTAATATAAAAATTTCTTTTTGCCATGAATCCGATCCTAGCCCAATACATTCCGATCGCGGACATGATTGTGAAAACCTTCGGCGAAGAGGTTGAAGTGGTTCTTCATGATTTGTCCCACCCGCAAAATTCCGTCATTTATGTCGCCAACAACAAAGTGACGGGACGCCGTGTCGGGGAGAGCTTTCACTATCTCTTTTCCAAAGCGCTTCGCGCCAAGGAACAGGACCATGGCATTCTGGCAAACTACTATTTTGAGCAAGACGGCAAGAAGATCCGCTCCTCGTCGGTCTTTATCCGCAATGAAGCGGGCGAGCTGATCGGTGCGCTTTGCATCAATATTGACACGAGCAAGGTCTGCGAGCAGATCAAATGGCTTCGCAGCTATTTGCCGGGGCTTGAGCAGGCGCCCTTAAATATTGAGCCGAAGACGCCCGATGCGCCGCTTTCCGAAGACATTATGCAAATGGTCAATACGCTCATTGACCGTATTGTGGATGCTTCGCCGGCACCGCGCAGCCGTGACCAGCGGCTTGAACTTATCCGCTTTATGGACTCGCGCGGGGTCTTTCTCGTCAAGGGGGCCATGGATCGGGCCGCTGCCAAGCTCAATATGTCTAAAGTCACGCTGTATTCTGATTTGGACGAAGTCAGAAGAAAATCATCTTCCGAGCAAAGAGGCTAACTATGCAAATCATTGATCCCCAATTTAAAGGACATAACCCGGGCCACTATTCGGCCGGCGTCATCTCCCACGGCATGCTCTATGTCTCAGGGCAGCTCTCGATCGACCCCGATACGCGCGAAGTCTGCCAAGGCGACATCAAGGACCACGCTCGCCTTGCCCTTAATAACGTCGACCGGGTCTTGAAGGCTGCGGGCGTTAGCCGCGACCGCGTTGTCTTTTGCCGCGTCTACACCCCGTCGGCTCAATACTGGTCGGCGATCAATGAAGTTTATGCGGAATTTTTCGGCGATCACAAGCCCGGCCGCGTCGTTGTCTCCACGACCGATTTGCATTTCGGCTGCCTCGTGGAAATTGAAGCCATTGCCGAAGTTAAGGAGTAATAGCCATGACCTTGAATTACGTCTGCACCCGTTGCGGAAAGAAAACCCCGGTAACCACGCATGCGCCCTGCTGCGAATGCGGCGGCCTTTTTGAACTCGACTATACCGCGCCCGCCTGGGACGAGAAGTTGATCGACCGCGACGAATGGAGCCAATTTCGCTACCGTGCCTTCATGGCAATGGACGATGACACGACATGGCGCTCGGTCACGATGGGCGAGGGCATGACCCCGATCATCCGCTTTGACGAAAACGTGCTCTTTAAGATGGACTACACGATGCCCACCTTGTCCTTTAAGGATCGGGGAGCGGCTACGCTCATTGCGCACTGCAAGGCCGTGGGCGTTACCGATTGCGTTCAAGACTCAAGCGGCAACGCCGGCAATAGCGTTGCCGCCTACAGCGCCCGCGCCGGCATCGGCTGCGAAATTTTCGTGCCCGAGGGCACGAGCCCGAAAAAAATCACGATGATTCAGGCGCACGGCGCCAAGGTCAACGTCGTGCCGGGCACACGCGATCACTGTGCCGATGTCTGCCGCGCCAAAGTGAAAAACGAGGGCGTTTTCTACGCCAACCACGTCTACAACCCCTTCTTCTACGAGGGGATGAAGGCCTACATTTACGAAACGTTTGAGCAGCTTCACCGCATTCCTGCCAACATCGTGGTGCCGGTCGGCAACGGCACGCTCTTTATCGGCGTTGTCAAAGCGCTTGAGCATTTGCTTGCGAGCGGCGCCATTGAAAAGTTCCCCAACATCATTGCACTGCAAAGCGAGCTTTGCGACCCGCTTTATCTCGCGCGGCTTCGCAGCGAACGGCATCCGGCCGAAGTCACGCCGCAGCCCACCATTGCCGAAGGCATTGCCATCGGCAAGCCCATGCGCGGCGATGAGATTTTGGATATGGTCTACCGGCACGACATCAAAGTGGTCACGGCCCCTGAAGACAAAATTTTAGAGGCGCGCCAGGCCATTGCCCGCCGCGGTATTTATTGCGAACATACCACAGCTGCTAACTATGCCGCCTACCTGCACTATTGCGAAAAGTACGGTCCGACGCCCGATACGCTCATTACGATGTGCGGCGCCGGCATTAAAAGCGACCACTAAGCCCTCACAGCTGCGGTTGCGGATTCCCTTCCGCAACCGAGCGGGCTTATAAAAATATGTGCAAAAGAAGATAAAAATTTAACGACGTAAGATCCCGGTCATTTACAATACGTTCGTTTTTATGTGACTGGACCCAAAGGCTAATTTTATGAACCCCTTAATCTACGGCTACTGGGACGGTGTCTTTTACGATAATCGTCAAACGTTTACGCCAAGCGCTCCCGAAAACATTCCGCTTGAGCAGTTTTCCCAATTCAATCCCGGCAACCCGATCATGAGCTTTGTGGGCGACCGCGGCTTTCTCGTCATGGACCGCCGCGCCGACCTCGCCTTTACCCTTTGGCGCTACTATCAACGCGCCGCGCGCGAGTCCTGCGGCAAATGCACGCCGTGCCGCGCCGGCACGCTCATTATCGTTGAGGCGCTCGAAAAAGCCGTGCACGGCAAAGCCGGCGAAGTGGACTGGGCCTTTGTCGAACGCGTTGCCGAACAGATGAAAGAAACAAGCCTTTGCGGTATCGGGCTGACCACGCCCGTCGCCCTTTTAGGGGCCCTGCATCACTGCCCGGATGAAATTACCCGGGCGAAAGCCACCCCCGAAAACCTCTACGACTACTATAGTCTCATGACCGCGCCCTGCGTGGAAGCCTGCCCGGCTCACGTTGACATCCCGCGCTACATCGACTACATCAAGGCGGGCGAACCGGAAATGTCCTCGGCCGTGCTCTTAAAGCACTATCCGCTCGTGGGCAGCTGCGGGCGCGTGTGCGTGCGCTACTGCGAAAAGTCCTGCCGGCGCCGCTTTGTCGACGAGCCTGTCGATATCAAGAATTTGAAGCGTTATGCCGCCGATGCGACCGGCCCCATGCAGACGCTCTTTCACTATGCGCAGCAGCAAACCAATCCGTTAAGCCCCAAAGTGGCCGTGATCGGTGCGGGCCCGGCGGGCATCAACTGCGCCTACCACTTGCTCTTACAGGGCTATGAAGTGGACATTTTCGAAGCCAACAGCCACGCCGGCGGCATGGCCCAAGTGGGTATTCCGCAGTACCGCCTGCCCAAGGGCCTCTTGGAAAGCGAAACCGAGGTGATTACCGAGCTCGGAGGTCGCTATTTCTACCACCAGCGCTTGGGGTACGATTTTTCCATTTCCGATCTCTTTAAGCGCGGCTACAACGCCATCTTCTTGGGCGTGGGCTGCTCCAAGGGCATGTACCTGGGACTGGAAAATGAGGATAAGACGCTCGAAGGCTACTACAACGGCATTGACTTTTTAAATAAGGTCGAGCGTTCCGTCTCGGGCACCAAGCCCATGAAGCTTACCGGCGACGTGGTCGTCGTGGGCGGCGGCAACGTGGCCATGGACTGTGCGCGCTCGGCCGTGCGCTTAA
Organism: Candidatus Aphodousia gallistercoris; assembly: GCA_018714185.1. GTDB lineage: Bacteria > Pseudomonadota > Gammaproteobacteria > Burkholderiales > Burkholderiaceae_F > Aphodousia > Aphodousia gallistercoris. The sequence goes on from DVNT01000016.1 coordinate 26,891, forward strand.
CCGACGGCACGGTGCACGTGGTCTATCGCCGCACCGAAGAGGGGATGCCGGCCGATCATGAAGAAGTGCTCGCCGCGAAAGCCGAAGGCATTCAATTTCATTTCCTCTCCGTGCAAAAAGAGATCCTAAGCGAAGAGCATCAGGTCACGGGACTGAAAATCGGCAAAATGCGCGAAGAAAAGGTCCCCGGCTCCAAGCGCGGCAAGCTCATTGAAATCGAAGGCATGGACACGGTGCTGCCGTGCACGACGCTCATTGCCGCCATCGGCCAGCGCCTTGACCAACAAGTGCTTTGCGATGACGACGGCATTATGTTTAATGCCCGCGGCAATATCCAAGTCTCCGAAGCGCTCGCGACGACCCGCCCGGGCGTCTTTGCCGGGGGCGATGCTGCCACCGGCCCGACAACCTTAATTGACGGCATGGCCCAAGGCCAAATTGCCGCCCAGTCGATTAACGAATACCTCACCCGGGGCTCCGTGGGCTTTGTGGCCCGCCGCCGCATGAGCCAGCTCTTAAAGCTTGGCCATATCCTTGAGGAGAAAGATCCGAGCATCGACCTTTGCCCGCAACCGCGCCACCGGCTCAAAACCTTGAGCACCGAAGAGCGCCGCGGCAACTTCGAAGAAGTGGATTTATCGATGAGCGAAGACGAAGCCATTCGCGAGGCCCAACGCTGCATGCGCTGCTACCGCATTTACGGCGTAACCACGCAGCTGCCGATTCCGGGCAATGCCACCCATATCCAGAACCAGGCCGTGTAAAGGGGATTGACATGACAGAACATTTTGCTAGCTTTAACGGCCATCAAGTGGCTTTTGAGCCCGGTCAAACGATTTTGCAAGTCGCCAAAGCCAACGATATTTTCATCCCGACGCTTTGCGCCTATTTGGCGCTTAACCACACGCCGGGCACCTGCCGCATGTGCCTGGTGGAAGTTTTCGAAGGCGACAATCCCGAAGGCCGGGTGGTAACGGCCTGCACCACGCCCATTCGCGAAGGTCAGCGTATTTTCACGCGCAACGAGCGCGTGCGCAAAATGCAGCAGCTGCAAATGGAGCTTTTGTTTGCCGACCACGACCAAGACTGCAAGAGCTGCTCGCGCCACGGCGACTGCGAACTGCAGGACGTCTCGCTATTTATCGGCATGAAGCACTGGCCCCGCCACAAGAGTTTTATTGCCGAGCGTCCTTACGACGATTCGTCAGCCGGCATCATCCGCGATGTCAATAAGTGCATCCGCTGCGGC
>DVNT01000017.1 GCA_018714185.1 Candidatus Aphodousia gallistercoris
GCTGAAAGAACGCACGCATCGCTTCATGGCTAAGATGTCCAAAAGCGTTTCCAAGATCAGGAAGATTTTCGAGAATAAACACGTACGTTATGCGGCTGAGTTTTGTTAACTATTAAGCTGCCTCGTTAATAAATAAAATCGGGCGACTTGCGCCGCCCGTTGAGTTCTTATTTAGGTGATTTTTTGGGTTTACCGTATTTACGATGCGTATCAATTGGCAACAGTGCTTGCTCTCCCTGCTCGAAAACGATATTGGCTCGTCCTACGAGAAGGGGATCAACCGGCCCGATCGCTTCCTCATTTTTGTTGGTATAGGGTAAGAGCTGCAAGACATAGCGCATGGCGTTGAGCCGGGCCCGCTTTTTGTCATCGCTTTTTACCACAATCCAAGGGCATTCGACCGTGTCGGTATTAAGGAACATGTTTTCTTTGGCTATCGTATAGTCGTCCCACTTGGATAGCGAAGCCACGTCGATTGGCGAGAGCTTCCAACGCTTTAATGGATGGATTTTTCTTTCCTTAAAGCGGCGGCGCTGTTCGGCGCGGCTCACGGAGAACCAGAACTTAATGATATAAGTGCCGTTTCTGACGAGGTTGCGCTCAAACTCCGGACATTCCTGCAAAAAGTCTTCGTATTCTTTATTGGTGCAAAAGCCCATGACGCGTTCTACGCCGGCACGGTTGTACCAGGAACGGTCAAAAAGTACCATCTCACCACGCGTAGGCAAGTGCTCCACGTAACGCTGGAAGTACCACTGACCCTGTTCTTTTTCGGTAGGCTTTTCAAGAGCCACCACGCGGGCGCCGCGAGGATTCAAGTGTTCCATGAAGCGCTTGATCGTGCCGCCTTTGCCGGCGGCATCACGGCCTTCAAAAATGATGATGAGCTTTTGACCGGTTTCTTTTACCCAAGCCTGCAGCTTTAACAGTTCCACTTGAAGCTTAAACTTTTCTTTTTCATAGGCCTTGCGGCTTAAGCGGTTTTTGTACGGGTAGACGCCCGAGCGCCAATCCTTGACGAGGATATCGTCGGGATTGTCGCTTGCTTGCTCAGGAACGGATAAATTGTATTTTTCCTGGCGCAGCATAAGCCGCAACAAGCGGATGCGGTCCAAAGGCGCTTCGCCTTTAAGGATCGTTTCCATGGCCGCAATCTCATGCATATCGGCTGCTTCGGTCGTATCGTCAGTGACGATATCTTGTACTTCTTCTGCGTTGCGGCCGTGAGAAATATCGCCGCGGTTTACCAGCTGGCTGCGATAAGGCTTGCGCTTGCCGGCGGTCCCGTTGTCTTGCGTTGTCGAGGGTTCCTTGGCGGCAGCGGTTACTTTGTTTTCTTGTTCTTCTTTATTGTCGAGCATTATTACCTTCTATAGGTGTTTGGAGTAAGAGTCATACAATTTATTGTGACACGATTCATACTTTGTAACAATAAGTAATTAACCGACTTTACAAGTTAACATTTTGAGATTTTCTTCTTCTGACAATCGTATTCGTTAGAATGGCAGGATCTTTATAGGAATCAGCTTATGTCCGTTTCGCCTTTAGCCGGTCGCATCCGTTTTGTTTTAGTCGAACCTGCCCATCCGGGCAATATCGGTGCTACTGCCCGAGCCATGAAAACCATGGGTCTTCGAGATCTTAGGGTTGTGAAGCCTTGGGTAAAAGATTATCGCGATGATCCGGAAGCAATCGCCTTTGCCACAAGCTCGGTGGATGTGCTCCGGGCAAGCCGCACGCACGACTCGCTCATGCAAGCACTCGAAGGCGTGAAATTTGCTTGGGCCATGACGGGCTACGATCGGGAATTCGGCGCGCCGATTGAACCGGTACGGCAAGTCGCACTTAAGGCGCGTGACTACCTTAAGCAAGAGGCCGGTGATTTGGCTTTTGTTTTCGGTTGCGAACGCACGGGGCTTAGTAACGAAGATTTAGAACGGTGCCAGGGTTGCGCAGCGATTCCTGCCGACCCGGACTGCACGAGTTTAAATCTTTCGCAGTCAGCTCAAGTGATGGCTTATGAGCTGCACATGGCACTGAAGGATCATAAAGGTCTGTACGATTGGCAGCAACGTTTCAACGGTGAGCCGTTAGCCGGCCCTGTTGCCGTACAAGGATTTTTAGACCATTTTGAAGAAGCGATGATCGCTTGCGGCATTTTAGATCCTGAAGAGCCGAAGCTTTTCATGCACCGGTTGCATCGTCTTTTTTCACGTACACAACTCACGCAGCCCGAAGTGGATCTGCTGAGAGGGGTTTGCTCGCAGTTGATTCGTCCGAAAAAGGACAGGGCTGGCACCAAGTGTCGTTAGTGAGCTAAGTTTTCTTCCGGCAGCGCCTTTCTAATGTAACTGAGTAGGATTTCCGTGGCGCGGCTAACGGGCCGCTTCTTTGACCATGCCAAAGTGGTTTCGGCTTGCAGTAGTGGTACAAGCGGAATGTTGATGAGATTGCCGGTTTCCGCGTAAATATTTTGCAGCGACAGGGCGTGGCCGAAGCCTGCTTCAACCAAGCGCGCAGCGTTATATATCAAGTTAAACGTTCCGATAATATGCAGCTCTTCGGGAGCTTTGCCGAGCCAGCCGGTAAATTCATTACGGATCAGTGCCTGCTTTGAGCAAAGTAAAGGAATCGCAGTCAAGTCTTCGGCCGTGATGCCGGATTTCATGCCGAGGGGGCCGTCTTTTCGGGTTAGTAACCCCCATGTGTCTTTATGCGGGAGGCGAATGTAGTCGTAATTGCCCAGGTCGACATGGCCGACAAAAAGCCCCAGATCCGCCACTCCGGTAGTCAATGCGGCAGTTGTGGCTTCTTCGTTGCCGCTGACAATATCCACGCACACGCAGGGGTAGCGTTCGTGGAATTGATTCAGGATTTTAGCTAAGCGGCTCACGAACGGCGTTTCGGCCGCGTATAGCGTAATCGTGCCGCATACGTCGTCATCGTCTTCGGCGGAAATTTCAACTTTGGTCTTTTCCACCAAAGCCAAGATTTCTTTGGCGCGTTCGTAAAATAGCTCACCCTTCGGCGTCAAATGAATGCGTCGGTTGGAGCGCTCAAATAGTTTGTGCCCGAGCTCCTCTTCCAAGTCAATAAATTGGCGCGAAAGCGTCGGTTGCGTAATGTGCAGTGCCTCGGCCCCGGCCGATATGCTCTGCGCTCTGACAGTCGCAACAAAATAACGAAGAACTCGGATATCCATAAAAACCTCCCGGAATCTCAAAGATTATAGGTTATCGAAAGTTTGAACTTTGAAGGATCTAAATAAAAATTTTTATCTGCTTCTATTGCGAATTGGCAGAGAATCTTATACAATGCCAATCCTTACTGAGCTTTTGGCTCGGTGTGCGGAGAAGTGGCCGAGAGGCTGAAGGCACACCCCTGCTAAGGGTGCAAGCTCGCTAAAACGGGCTTCGAGGGTTCGAATCCCTCCTTCTCCGCCATCCTTCCATCCTCCATCCCACAAAACCACGAGAAAATCCTCAAACTCATCGTATTTTTAGGGCTTCGAATATCAGTCTAATCTTAAAACTTATCTGTAAGACGCAAAAAAGCCCTCGAAATGAGAGCTCGTTTGCAGTTCTTAGACTTATGTTTTATTTGTGACGTTTGATTAACGGTGTTTAATCATTTCCATGACGGTATCAACGGGAAGCGCTTTTGCAAATTGTCCGTCGTAGGTCGGCGTATCGGTAGCGGCGAAAAGCGAATTAATAATGGCTTCTTCCGTTGCTTCAATAGCGGCCATAAAAAGAGGCGTCATGTCGTCATTGCGTACGCCGGGGGCTTCAGGCGTAGCAAGCTTTTGCATGGTGTGTTCAACACGCACGGCCTTATTCGTTGAGAATGCAATGACGAAATCACCCGAACCATTGGATGCGATACCGCCGGCATTACCCATGCCGAGCCAGGCGCGCTTTGCCAAACGCTCCAAATTGCGTGAATCCAGCGGTGCATCGGTTGCCACAATCATCATGATAGAGCCATCGGCACTTTCGATTTCTTTTTGATAGGGGTAGCCGCCCAAGGCTTTGCCGACTTCCACGCCGCCTACTTTGAGTAAACCGCCGAAGTTGCTTTGCACTAAAACGCCAACGGTATAGCCGCCCATGTTGGCATCTAAGCGGCGGGAGGCCGTGCCGATGCCGGCCTTAAAGCGAAACGCCCGTGTGCCGGTGCCGGCGCCGACGCAGCCTTCTTCAACCGGTCCGCTCTTGGCATTGCGTAAAGCTTCAAGCACGTGCTCCGGCTTAACGAAGCGGGCGCGGATATCGTTGATCCCGCCGTCGTTGGTCTCACCCACAGCGCAGTTAATCGAACGGACGTCGCCGTTGTCTTCAAAAGAGAATGTGTAGTCGATTAAGCCGTCAATGGCGGCAGCAAGATTTAGAGTGTTCGTCAGGACAATCGGGGTTTCCAGATTGCCGAGTTCTTTAATTTGAGGATATCCCACCATTTTCCCGAATGCGTTGCCAAGGAAGACGCCGGCCGGCACTTTGTGCTTGAAAATATTATCGGCATGGGGAATGATGGCCGTAACGCCCGTGTGCATGCCTCGTGCATCATCGGACAGGGTTACTTGTCCGACTAAAACGCCGTCGACATCGGTGATGGCATTATTCGGTCCGGTTTTTAAAACACCGAATTCAAGGCCGAGTTCACGGGGACGGGGTTTGCGTTCTGAATTTTCCATGGCAGATCCTTATGAAGAAAAGTTCAGTTATTGTGTCAAAAATTGCTGGTAAAAAAAATAAGAAA
>DVNT01000018.1 GCA_018714185.1 Candidatus Aphodousia gallistercoris
GACCTGGGGGCTTTGGGAGCCGAGGGCGACGATTTCTTAAGCTTTACGCCGAAGACTGAAGATGCGCCTCAGGCCGAAAATGAGCCCGTCAAGGAGCCTAAGCCTGCCGCTGAAGAGGTGCCGGCAGCCCCGCAGAAGCCGGCCGCAACCGAAGAAAAAGCTCCGAGTGAGGAGTCAAAGCCCGCAACGCACAAAGTCGACACATCGCACTTGGCGGTGCCGCCGTTGCCCAATCAGCATCAAGGGTTTACGATCGGCATGAAGGTGCACAAAACCCACCCCGGGTCGCTGACCTACGGCTCACAGATGGTGTGGAAAAAGAAATAGACCGCTGCTGAAAATCGCACGCACGAGAGGGAGCCGAATGGGTCCCTTGGCATATGAGGCTAAATTTCGCGCAGGCGGTAGCGGCAATGGCCGACGCCATTTTGCTCGGCAATAGCCGTCAGCATGGTGCTGTGGCGTTCTTCCCAGGCTTGGCGGGTTTGGGCATCGGGCGCGGCGCCAAAGGTGATGTCAATAGCTGCCTGGTCAACGGCAACGGGATCGTAGCCCGCCACAATGCCGATGTTACCTAAGTCCTTGGCTCCGCTGCAGCTATCGGCAGGCTCCATGGCCTCAATGACATTGATAAACACCCAACGGCCTTTTTTAGCTTCCATGGCGGCTTTCACGGCATCCGACATAGACTCGCAGGTGGTCTTGTCGTCTCGGGAAGAAAAGTAGGAAGACACTTCGCCTGCGCTGTGAATCAAGCACTTGCCTTCGAGCGTTCCCATGCAAATGGAAAGATTTTTTAGGGTCCCGCCATAAAAGTCGAGGAAGTGGGCCTTAAAGCGCACGAGAGAAATGAGCGTGTCGTAGCGGGCAAAGTGGCTTCCGGTCCGGGCAAACTTCAAATGGTAGCCTTTGACGGGCAGGTCCATGGAGCCTTCAGAATCCAAAATATCAATCGGTGCAATGCTCTCGTCAAAGCCGTTTTCTTTGGCTACGGCCAAGTGCCTCTCGGTGGTATCGCGTGGCGAAAAGCAGTTATTGTCGATAAGCGTTGCTTGGGTGTGATCGGCCAAAGCCTTAACCGTTTGCGGATTGAGGTGCGGCCCGCCCGGCGTTTCAAACGTCATTTTGATGCCGATTCGGCCTTGACGCTTTTGCTTCAAGGCATCGTAGATTCTAACGAGTCCATTGCCCGAGACTTCGCGGGTAAAGAGCACTTCAGGTGCAGACTTCTCTTGCACTTGGTGCGTTAATGCGTAGCCGAAACCGCCCGTACGGCTATCGGCAGCTAACAGTTTCGGGGCGAACAAGGTCCCGGCTAAAAATAGCGATGACGTTAAAACTTCTCTGCGTTTCATGACGCCTCCAGCAGTTCGTTGTCTTTCTTCCTTTATAGCGAAGAGTTCGCTCTGTTGTGGCGGCGTATGGTGAAATCGAGAGGATGAGGCAGGAAATCGCCATAAATGTAAGGACCATTGCGAATGATAAGGCAGGGATTTTTCGTTTTTAAATCTGAGTTTGTTCAGTCTATTGAACAAATTTAGGTCTATTTTGTTCAGTGGATTGAACAAAAAGAGATGACACGCGACAATTGTTCTTTTTTGGTACATAGAGGAAAGGCGATTTAGAGAATTGATAATCATTACAAAGTTAATAGCTAGGTGGTAACCCCATAAAAATTGACAAATTGTAAACGGGGGGGGTATTCTGATTGGCGATCTAAGTTATTACCTAGGTCGCTTTTCTTTTTTCGAAAAAGGGAAAATGAATCATGAATAAAACATTTAAGACGATTTGGAACGAAGCTCGCCGCAGCTATATCGTGACCAATGAAGCTCAAAAAACTCATGGGAAACCCTCCAAGTGTGCCGTTGCTTTGGCTGTAGCCGCAACGGCTTTCTTGTCTATGGGGGCTGCTAATGCGGCTTATGTCGAACCCGGGTTTACGGCGACATCCACGATGGATGTTGATGCCGCAGTTGCCTCTTGGGAAACAGATGAATACATGGCAAACTGGGGCCTTGTTGCTCAGAAGGCTTCAAGTGCTTATGCGTTGGGATATTATGGTCAAGGTGTTAAAGTTGGCCAAATGGACTCCGGCATTTTGAAAGGTCATGTCGAACTTTCTGGCGATCGTTGGCATGTCGTTTCAGCATCTGGGGAATATACCCACGATGGTGAACGCTATCCGCAATATGCGTATCCTGACGCCGATGCGGATACTGGCGCTTACAAAGCAGGAGATAAATTCAGTGTAGATGGCTATTACGATCCTGAAATCAACGATGGTCATGGCACGGGATGTGCTGGTGTGTATGCGGGTAACCGTGATGGTCAGGGCATGCACGGTGTGGCATGGGGTTCGGAATTTTATTCAGCTAATTCAGGCGGTACCGATGATTCCAACTATGGCCCGTTCCCGGATTACGGTTTCTTCAAGGCGGGTTACGATGCTCTTGTCAATGCGGGCGTTAAGATCATTAACAACAGCTGGGGTACGAACTTAAAACAAGTCAATGAAGAAAACGAAATTGTTGACTATTACCACAGCGGTCCGGAACTGACGACTGTCCAAGATATTGAATATGAATATTTCATGTTCAAGAGAAACTATAACGAAGGTCCTTCTTTTGTTGATGCTGCGTGGGATGCCATCAAGGGTAAGGATGTGATCCAAGCCTTCTCTGCTGGTAACAATGACCGTGCTACGCCCTATCATCGTGGCCTTTACCCGTATTTCAATCCTGAAGCTGAAGATCAATGGCTTGTTGTTTCCGGTTTGAGGCAAGTAAGTAGTACCGATGATCCGTATAACTTCAAGCTCGAAGAAAATTTCAACGAAGCTGGTTTTGCCAAGTACTGGACTTTGTCGGCTCCGGGTCAAAATGGTCGTACTTCCAACGTTAGTGGTACGGAAGCGTACGGCGGTTACAGCGGAACGTCCATGGCAACACCGTTTGTGTCCGGTGCTTTTGCCGTTTTAGCTTCGCGCTATACGGATATGTCGGCTGTTCAAGTGCGTCAAGTTTTACTGACTACGGCTAACCATAAGAATGCCGATGGAACAAATATGATCGGTTGGGATAATGCCGACGGTACCACTCCGCTTGAAGGTCAAGTTTCCGATCGTATGGGTTGGGGCGTGCCTGATCTTGAAAAAGGCATGTACGGTCTCGGCCAACTTTTTGGTCACTTTGATTACAACCTGCAGAAGGGCCATTTAGACGTTTGGTCTAACGATATTTCTCAGGTTGCTTTGGATCAACGTTACGCGGAAGACATGGCATGGTTAGATAGTGCTACGGATGAGAACGGTGATCTCGTAATTTCGGATGATCCTAATGATTACAAGTTAACCAACACCAGTACCGGAGAAGCCAATGCCGATGGGAAAGAACACAATTATGACCTTGCCGGCGTTGACAATAAAGATGTTACGCTCGAAGAAGCCATGAAGTGGCGTGAAGAATACTATCAAAAACGTTTGGATAGTATTCAAGAGAAGCTGGATGAAGACTTCTATAGTGGTACTTTGACAAAGAGCGGTGAAGGCACCTTAGTGCTTCTCGGTGATAACTCTTACAAAGGAACGACAACGGTTAAAGGAGGTACCTTGTTGGCCTTCTCCGAATCCATCGGTGATGACAACAAGGTGACCGTTGAAGCAGAAGGCACTTTCGGTGTTTTGTCTTCTTACAACGACAACTTCACGATGACCGGTGTTCATACGAGCAAGGCAACCGAAGAAGACAAGCTTACCATTGACTTGACTGCCGGCGGTACCTTGTTGGTTGATGCAGCCTCCAACGTCGAAGTAGCCAAGGTTGACTTTGGCGATTCCGGCACGAAGAACGTGGTTGTCGGCCTCGTTGGTGCAGACACTGAACAATTGGCCAAGGCTTACAAGGGTGAAGCCGAATTTAGCGGTTCGATTACCAGTGACGCTGACGACTTCACCGATGTTAAGCCCACCACGATGGCAACGGATTCGGCTTTCTTTACGGTAGGCAAATCCGAAGTTTCCACTGATGGCAAGACGTTGAGCGTTGGTGTTGAAAGCAACGGCAAGAAGGTTGCTGATTTCGCACAAGGCAAGAACGCTACGGCTATTGCAACGGCTTTGGAAAACGGTCCGGCCAATGGTATGTTGGGTACGGTGTTGACCATGACGGGCGATCAAGTGACGGATGCCTTGACCAACTTGTCTGATGACATGTACTCCGCCGCTCGCAACGCTTTTGCTGTCAACAGCTTGACGGTTTCCCGCACGGTGATCGAACAAGCCCGCAGCTACGGAGAAGGCCGTGCTGCCGAGTTTGAAAACGGTCGCGGCCGCGTTTGGATTGCCGGTGTCGGTCAATGGATGAACGCTGACGGTGCCAATAGTAGCTTGAACGTCGACTTCGGTGCCGGCTTTGTCGGTGCTGAATGGATCGCTACTGAAAACACCAAGGTTGGTGCTTACTTCGGTTACGGTGCCACGAAGTACGAAGGTGCTTCCGGCAAGATCGACGGCGATGACATGCACTACGGTATCTACGGTTTGACGGATATCGGTCCGGTCGGCTTGACCTACGGTATCGGTTACACCACGGAAGACCGTGATTCCATCCGCACGTTTGCCGGCACGGCCAATGCCCACAGCGAAGACGCTACGGCATTGCAAGTGTTCGCTGAAGCTGCTTACAACGACTTCTACATCGGCAGTGTGAACGTGGCTCCGTACATCGGCTACGAATGGATGCGCATTGAAACGGACGGCTTTACGGAATCGGCCTTGGGCCAAGACTTCCGCATGGGCGACGTTGAAGACGATCTGCAAGTGGCTACGATCGGTGCCCGCGTGACGGTTCCGGTGACGGTCGGCAAGATGCCTGTTGCCTTGAAGGCTAACGTGGGCTACAGCCGCTTCTTCGGCGATACGGAAAGCGTGACCTCGATGCAGTTGGGCCACGGCGGAGCTATCGCTTCGATCGAGGGTGAAGAACTCGAAGGTCAAGTGAACTTCGGTTTGGGCGTTACGGCTCAAATTGGCAAGCGCGCTACGGTTGGCATCAACTACACGGGCGCCTATGGTAGCGACACGGATACTCACGGTATCGGCGCTGCCTTGCGCATCAACTTCTAATAGAAGTTTCTCCTAAAAATCGAGAGGGAAGCCAACCTCCCTCTCAAACCCATTCTTCTACAGGGGAGAATGTTTATCCCGGGTGTTCGGTCATCCGGGATTTTTTAACCGTTCAGGCAAAAATAAAAACCCGGAAGATTTGTACCTTCCGGGGAAAAGGTCAGTCATCACGAAAATCGTACTGACGACTTATTTTTAGAAGTACTGAACGATACCAACCCAAGCATCGATGGATTCAAATTCAGCCTTGTGGGCAGCGCCCGTACGTTCAGCTTCGGTCTTCAAGTAACCGGCACCGGCCTTGATCAAGGTTTGTTTGCTCAGCGGATACGTGTACATGGCACCGATATTGAAGCCCGTGAACTCATCCGTGGCTCCTTCAGCGTCATCTTCACCATCTGTGTAAGCCACAGAAACCGTCCAGCTGCCGCCCCAAGCGGGGATATCGGCACCGGCAACGAAAGAGTAGCCTTTCAAATCATCGTAGCCGGAGATGGAAGCGTCGATGTCATCCAACGTTCCGGTTACATTGCCGATGCTGTTGGCACCCGTGAAGTATTGGCCTGCTAACTTGAAATTGGCGAAACCGGCGTTGTAATTCACACCAAGGTTCACCGTGAATTCATCTTCCGGATCTCCGCCGTTCGTGGCGTAGGTACCGAAGGAAGCTTCGTTACGGTACGTGACAACCAAACCGCTACCGAAGTTGCCGTTGGCATACTTCAAACCCAAAGCGGCCGGGCGTTCATTGCGGGAGGTATTTTCTTGAACGTCCGTCTTGTTACCGAAAGAGTATTCACCGTAGAGGGTGAAGCCGGCAAAAGTCGGAGAAACGTAAGAAATACGGTTGGCTTCGCGAGCCATTTCATTGACCATCAAACCGATACCTTGGACGGAGTATCCGCCACCACCGGTACCGCCGGCAACGTAGTTGCTAGCCCAGAAGTTGGTCGAACCGCCATCGGACCACATAGAGCCCACGCGACCGGCGTAGAAGCTACCGTAGTTGGTCTTGGCATAAATTAAAGATTCGCGGTTGAAGCCGCCGTCAAAAGCGGTACCGGTATCCGTGATCAACTTCGTTTCGAGCACAAAGCCGACTTCCAAGTCATCGCTGATCTGTTCGGAACCCTTAAGGCCGATGCGGTTCGTCGTTGTGACGCCGGCGTCCATGCCCCATTTGGTTTGGTCCACAACCTTTTCACCAGCAAAGGTGGTGCCTTCTTGGTCTTGCAGCAACAAACCGGTGCCGACACGGCCATAGATGGTTACTTCGCCAGCGAATGCGCTGCCTACGAATGCGCTTAATACAGCCACAGCTGCTAAAGTCTTTTTCATCATGAGGATCCTTCTAAAATCCGGAAACAAGTGAAGAGGGACCGAACTCTGACCTTCGGTCCCGAGAATCTTCGCGCTGTAAGGTACGAGAAAACAGTGTTCGGATTCACTGCCATTGTCCCAAATACCCCCCCCCGTATTGCAACTAAATATTTCAATTAGGTTAACTGACTGTGTCCTTTTCGCAACATTTAATCTGGGTTATATGGCAATGGTATATATGATCAAGGGTAAACCCTTGTATAGATTGGGTTTTTATGAGCAGCTTGTTTGTTAGAAATTTAGCATCCTTGTGCATGTTTTTGAAAATAGTTGATAGTGACATCATGACTAAACGGTGAAGATAAGTCTCGAGTCATCCGCCAGTACGATTGATTGGAACGGCACGTACGGTGCTTTCGAACAACGCTTTTTGAGCGCCTTGTACAATGCCTTGATCCACCCCAGGGACAGGAATCTAGGAAGCCAGTCCTTATGCCACCTCACGCTAGCAGCCTTGCAACAAGGTTAGCCAAACGATGAACAGGAATGAAAGAAGAGTCAGCAAGAAGCCCGCTTGAGAACTTTAAGAGGTCTTGTCAAAGTATCGACACGTCTTATCCCAAAAGAGCATTTAATTCGGGGTAAGAGCTTTTCTCTTTCGGCTCTTCTCTAAGCGCCTTAAAGATTTCTGTCCTCTCAATAATCCTGAGTTCCCGCCTAAAAATTCTTACCACAAACTCAAGGCTGTTAGCGGGTCACGCGCGAGCGTACTCTTTCGCGTGTGACACCCCTAGCAGCCGATAGATTTCATTTTGCACCTTGGTCGTCTCACTCGGGATCACGACATGCTTGAAAACCTTCGCATGCTGATTTCCCATATGCATCAGCACTGAGTCAATGGAGTGTTAGCTCTCCTTCACCATCGACTGCAACTTTTGCAAAATGACCGTTGCCATGAAGGTCAGCAACAGGTGCCCTCGGAAAGTTTCTTTCTTTTCCACGTTCAAAGGCAACAACGAGGCGTAATTTTTCGTGATGTCAAACACCTGCTCAACCTCTTGTTGGACGTAATAGGTGGATAACAAATCCTCGCACTTGATGCGGCGGGTGGAAAGGATCATGAAGGCACCGTGGTTATCCAGATCCGCCTGGAATTGCTTTCGATCTACGTGCTGTCTGGATGAGTGAACCTGCCTTGAGTATTTCTTACCTTCGAGCATGGCCGTGATGCGGTCCTTGCCGACGTACGCATACAGCTTCATGCCGAAATAGTTTTCAACGGGTACGCACTTGATGTAGACCTGGCGACCGTTAAAAAGGTGTCCCTGGGACTCAAGTGCAAGATTCTCGGCTCTTTCCAAGTCCGGAAGATGCTGTACCATCACCTCTTTGTAGGCTTTTCGGTTCGTTGGACAACGGGTAAGAAACGAGATCTTGTTTCGGTACAACTCATGCATTCCGGCCTCGGTCAGGTAACCGGCATCAAGAATCGAAAACTTGGTGTTGACACCCACTGCCTTGAGCTCTTTGTCCGTCGTGACGAGCGTAGACGCGTCAATGATGCTGCCTGGAACATACCGCATATAAATCGACATGCGACTTCCTTGTTGAGCGACGTAAATCAGGCGTACTTCCTCTGAAACTTGTCCGTTGTGATTACTGACGGTAGTCAAGGGAAACTGGATACTGTTGGGCAGGCCGGTACTGTGAATCAAAATGTTGGCTCCTTGCCTGACCTCCTCTCCAAGTAAAGGCAGATAAGCCCCGAAGAATCTCTGGTAGGAATCCTCCCGCCCAATGCCGGCAAGCAAATCGCTGATGCGCTGGGAACTCAGGTTAGCCTTGGGATATAGAAAGCGGGCGTAACTACCTTCGTACCAGGTCTGCGCATTGTTGCTTCTGTGACAGAGCATGTAGTAGAGCAACAAACCATAAAGGGAATCCGTGTTGCCATATCCGATCGCATCTATGGCCGTGCTGATCCCAAACTTATGAATGAGGGAGTCAAAAAGAAAGGCATCTCCGAAATTGACAATGAGCTCTTCGCGCGCATTCTTGCGTTTGCAGACGTCGACGAAAGAAGCCGGAGCGGAGTCGTATTTGTTGGTTTTGAGGTTGTAGGTAAAAATCCCTCGGGCCTTGTTTTTATAGATGCCCTGTTTCTCATCGAGTTCACGACCAAGATAGACGATCATTTCTTTTCTTGTTTCGTTGCCATCTCGAATGGTCCGCATGACGGTTGCGTAGCGGGTATCACCACGGACGCTGTAGACGATGTGGCGCGATGAGGATTCTTGGGTCATGTTTGTGTAAGTAAAATCATCTCGGGAACTCAGGTTGATTTAGTGGGAATTATCGGATATTGTTCAATCGATTGAACAGGAATATACTTATTTTGTTCAGTAGACTGAACAATTAATGTGTTTTATGTCCTTTTTTGAGGATCAAGGTTCTGAATGATTAGCCCGAGTGTTTTGCGTGAAGTCCTTCTCGATAATCGCGAGTTGGTGGAATCGAAAAAAATATTTCCGCGTGAAGTGACTCTGACAGGATTTCCCCGATGTGTTCTGGTAGGCGTTCGCCGTTGCGGCAAGTCGTATTTGCTTTATCACAGAATACAGCAGCTGCTTGCCGAGGGGAGAACTTGGGATGAAATGCTTTATTTGAATTTCGAGGATGAGCGCTTAATCGGTTTTGAAGCATCAGACTTTAATCAAATTTTGGCCGTTCATGCCGAAATGAGCGGTCACAAGAAACGCCCGATTTTATTTTTAGACGAAATTCAGATTATTGATGGATGGGAGAAGTTCGCTCGTCGTATGGCTGATGCCGAGGCGGAAATTTTCATCACCGGGTCCAATGCCAAAATGCTAAGCGTTGATGTGGCCGCCGCTCTCGGCGGGCGCTTCTTAACAATCAGTGTCTATCCTCTCAGTTTTTCGGAAGTCTTGGAAGCTAAGCGAGGCAACGACAAAGCGCTAAAGGCATCATCGACAGTCGGTTGCGCGCTAATTAAACGAGAATTTGAAACTTTTTTCCGGTATGGCGGCTTTCCTGAATGCCTGAGCCTTCCCAATAAGATAGAGTACCTTAATGTCCTTTTCCAAAAAATCTATATGGGGGACATTGCTGTTCGAAATAAAGTCAATAACCTATTTCCGTTACGTGTTTTGATTAAGAAAATGGCTGAAAGCGTCGGCCAGCCTTTGTCCTATTCGCGTTTGACCAATATCGTTACGTCGCTCGGGGTCAAGATTTCGAAAAACACCTGCATTAATTATGTTCAGTATGCTTGCGACTCGTGTCTTGTGTTCCCCATTCAAAATATTGTCGGCAAGCTCCAGGATCGTGAAAGTCATCGAAAGTTTTATTTTGCAGACAATGGATTGATTCAATTGCTTAACGCCGATCCGCAAGCCGCGCAACTTGAAAATCTGGTGGCTTTGACGCTGACACGCCGATACGGCATCAACGATGCGGTCTTTTTTTATAAGCGGGATGTAGAGGTGGACTTTTATTTGCCTGAAAGCGAAACGGCTATCCAAGTCAGCCTTCAATTGGACCGGGATCCGAAAACCTTGGAGCGGGAACTGGGGGCGTTTCGGAAAATGAAAAACGAAATGCCCGTCAAGCACCAATGGATTATTACGCTGGATGAGGAAAAAACGATACCAACAGATTTTGGTCCGGTGGAGGTTATCCCTATTTGGAAATGGCTTCTTGAGCCCAAGTGGGGGCAGGGCGAATAAGTTGTCGGATCAGCTGCAAGCTCTCAACAAGAAGTATGCTCTGTAGGTATGTTCTGCTTTCCGTTTTGTTTTTTGGCCTGACGGTATTGCAAAAAAAAGTCCGTTGTTGTAATATTCCAACTCTTACGTCGGGGCGTGGCGCAGCCTGGTAGCGCACTTGCATGGGGTGCAAGGGGTCGCGAGTTCGAATCCCGCCGCCCCGACCATTTTTCAAAAGGAGGTGCTTTCGCAGCGCCTTTTTTGTTGTCTACAGAAAAAGTTCTTGCAGATCCGATAAGAAGTCCCAGCCCTTGGCATTAGCAACGAGTGCCGTGAGAGGCTCATCCATTAAGCCGAGCTTTTGCGCCTGACGAATCGGGGTCTCAATGTCCTTGACGCTTAGGTGCGTTCTTTCTTCTAAAAGCTGCAGCGGTACGCCTTTTCTGAGGCGCAGCACATTGAGCATGAATTCAAACGCTTCGTCTTCTTTCGGGACGAACCGGTGGCGGGAAACCGCGTTGCCCTCCAGGGCGTGTTTCATGAAGCTTTGCGGCGTGACAAAACGTACCTGCCTGAGAATGCGGCCGTCGGGCAGCGTGATTTTGCTGTGCGCTCCGGCTCCGCAGGCTAAATAATCGCCGTATTGCCAATAGTTGAGATTGTGCCGGCAGTAATGCCCCGGCTTGGCGTAGCCCGAGACCTCATAATGATCAAAGCCCGCATCGGACAAAGTCCCTACAACCAGGTCTTGCATGCGGGCGATCAGGTCTTCATCCGGAAGATTCTCGGGCCGGTGCTTGGCAAAAACCGTATGAGGCTCAATGGTGAGCTGATAAAACGACAAATGCGTACTCTGCGCCGCAACGGCGTGCTTTAAGTCGCTTTCAAGTGCCTGCAGGCTTTGTCCCGGCAGGGCATACATGACATCAAGATTGAAGTTATCAAAATAGGTTTGAGCGATGCTGATCGCCTCAAGCGCTTCGCGGCGGTTGTGGATGCGTCCGAGTTTTTTTAGCAGTGTCTCATCAAAGCTTTGGATGCCCATGGACAAGCGGTTAACGCCCATCAAGCGGTAGGCCTGAAAATGGGCAGTATCGACGGTGCCCGGATTGGCTTCTAAAGTGATTTCAAGCTCGGGGGCAAGCGTAAAGTGCTTTTGCAGGGCGTTTAAAAAGCGCTTGAGATGAGCCGGCGCAATAAGCGAAGGCGTGCCTCCGCCGATAAAAACGCTTACCAAGGGTCGGTTGCCGGCAAGCGTTTTGTTAGCGAGCAAGTCGGCAATCAGTGCATCGATATAGCGCGAGGCTTCATCGCCCCCGGGGGGCAGTGCATGCGAATTGAAGTCACAATAGGGACACTTTCGCACGCACCAGGGCCAGTGCACGTAAAGGGCAAGGGGAATGGACGCTGCAAGCATTACCAACGCTTTTTCATTTCTTCAACGAGCTTAGCCATGGCTTGGCCTCGGTGGCTCACGGCATTTTTTTCTTCTGCGCTAAGCTCTGCAGCCGTTTGGCCGGCTTCGGGGATAAAAAAGTACGGATCGTAGCCGAAGCCGCCTTCGCCTTGCGGGTGATCGATCACTTCTCCGTACCAGCGGCCTTCGGCAATGATGGGTTCGGGGTCGTCGGCACTGCGTACGGCAACTAAAACGCAGGTGTAATGGGCTTTACGGTTGCTGCTGCCCGCCAAGCTTTGCACCAGCTTTTCGTTGTTGCGGCGGTCGCTTTTGGGCTCTCCGGCAAAGCGGGCGGAATGAACGCCCGGAGCGCCGCCCAAGGTATCAACGCAAATGCCCGAGTCGTCGGCAATAGCTGGCAGCCCCGTATGGCAGGCGGCATTTCTTGCCTTGGCCAGACAATTTTCCAAAAACGTGTTGTAGGGCTCTTCGGCTTCCGGTACGTCAAACTCTCCTTGCGGATGCAATTCAATGGCCAATGGCTCTAAAAGAGCGCCTAATTCGCGAAGCTTGCCCTTATTGTTGCTGGCTAAAACGACTTTAAGCATGGTTTATTCCTCGAGCGCTTTTTCTTGCAAACGGATGATTTCGGCGATGCCTGCTTTGGCTAGCTGCGCCATTGTCTTCATTTCTTCTTCGGTAAATGGTTCGCCCTCGGCCGTGCCCTGGATTTCAACAAAGCGGCCGTCGGAGGTCATCACAAAATTCATGTCGGTGCCGCAGTGGCTGTCTTCGATGTAATCCAAGTCCAAAACGGGGGTGCCGTCGTAGATGCCGGCGCTTACGGCGGCAACGTGCCCCTTTAAGGGCGACTCGGCGATTTGCCCGTGCTCAATCATGTTCTTAACCGCCAATGCCAAGGCGACCCAAGCGCCCGAAATGGAGGCGCAGCGGGTACCGCCGTCGGCTTGGATGACATCGCAGTCGAGCTGAATGGTAAAACCGTTGATTTTTTTGCGGTCGACGACAGCCCGAAGCGAGCGGCCGATCAGACGCTGTATTTCTTGAGTGCGGCCGCTTTGTTTGCCTTTGACGGCTTCGCGGTCGCAACGGGTGCCCGTGGCGCGCGGCAAAAGGCCGTACTCGGCTGTCACCCACCCTTCCTCTTTTCCTTGCAGAAAGCGGGGCGTGCCCTCCGTGACGGAGGCCGTGCAAATGACTTTGGTGTCGCCCACTTCCACTAAAACCGAGCCTTCGGCATGTTTGGTGTAGTGGGTTGTAAAGCGTACGGGGCGCATTTGCGCCGGCGTGCGGCCGTAAGAACGTTCCAGCATGGCAGTTTCCTTTATCAAGGGCAAAACAATTGATGCCTATTGTAAGCGTTACGGACGGTTGCGTTTTTTCATCGGGCGCGGCTCAAAAAGCATCGTGCCGCCCATGGCTTCGGTCCAGGGGCCTTGCAGCGTGGGATGCGCTTGCCAGTGTTGGCCGTTATCGGTGCTTAAGCAGTAGCCCTTGTCGGTTTGCGCATAAAGCGTATCGCCTAAGCTATCCAAAGCGAGAAACTTGCCGTACTCGTGCCCGGTATAGCGCGGGTGCCAAAAGCGCCCCTCTTGGCTTGCGATATATACGCCTTTTTCGCAAGCCGCGAAAAGCCGCCCTTTAAATTGCAAAAGCGAGAAGAAGTAGCCGCAAGCTTGGCCGTCGTACTTTAAGCGCCAGCGCACGCCCGAAGAGGCCTGGTAAATGCTTGAATTCGTGCACGCGTAGAGCATATTGTCAAAGCTTTCGATGTCGACGTAGTCCGAGCCCTTGCGCTGGGGGCACACTTGCGTGAAGGCGGGCTCGTTAATCGGGCTCGAGTAAACGCCCGAGTCCGTCACGACAAAAAGGGCCTCGCGGTGAAACGTCAGGCCGAAAAAGGTTCCTAAGGCATCATTTTCATCTTGGTAGAAAATGCTCCAGGATTTTCGGGCATCCCGGCTGATTTCCACCCGATTGAAAAGGTAATTGAGGCGAAAAGAAACATCATGGCAATCAATCACTAAAGGCATAGGACCTCGTAGAACCGAATGAACAACAAACCGTTCGATTGTATCGAAAAATTCCGGTTTGTCGAATGATCGTTCGTACCGGATCGGCTAGAAAAGAATGGGCTCCCCGCCGGCTACTGAAATACAGTGTTTTTGCTCGAGGGTTGCCCCCTTTTGACTCGTAAGTTTTTGTAAAAAGAATTGATCGGCGGGCGAAGTCAAAACCTACAATGAAATAAAAGGTAGAGACAGGTGCGAACGATGAGAAAAATAAAAATAGGCTTCGCCTTGATAGGAGTATTGGTTGCATTGGTAGCGGCGGGCTACGTCGGCTATTATCGGCTTTATTACGAGTGGGCCATTGATTGGGGATTCATGCAACCAACGGCGCAGTTTTGCCCCTTTGCTTCTGAAGAGAGCGCTTTTTCTGAGCGGCTGATCGCGCACGGGGCAGGCGTTATCGGACATAAGACGCAGACTGACTCCAAAGAAGCGCTTTTACAAGCGATTGATAACGGCTTTCGATTTATCGAAGTGGATCTTCGAAAAACGCTTGACGGCCACTATTTTGCGGCCCACCGCTATAACGAATTCAATGACATGACAGGGCACGCGGGGTTGCGCTTTTTGCCGCCCACGGCTCAGGGCGTGAGGGAAAGAAAAATCTTTGGCCGATACACGCCGCTTCTTTTAACGGATATTGCCGAAATCCTTAAGGGCCACCCCGAAGTGGTACTTGTTGTCGACAAGGCGCGCAACTTTGACTTGCTGATCGAGGAATTCCCGTATCCGGAGCAAATGATTGTCGAGGTCTCCAGCCTGGGCCAGTACTATGCGGCGCTTGCGGCGGGCATTCGCTATCCGGCTTTTAATAAGCTCAATGTGCCCAAAATCGACCGCTACGATGTGGCAATTTTGATTACTGATAAAAACCATTTGGCAGCCAATCTGGCGACTTATCGCGACTATATCAACGAGAATCACTGCTTGATGGTCACGGGCTTTCCGACCGGAACGTCGGTTACGTCCGAGCTCCGGTCAATGCCTAAAACGCTTTTTTACGTGGATAGCCACTAGAGCGCTCTCTTGCGATTAGGGGGTCACTTTGACCCATTCGAGCGTGAGGCGGTTATCGGGCCGGGGTACGGGCTCAACGCGCTTTTGCATGGCCCATGAAAATTGCGGCTGCAGTAAAACAATGTGCAACACCTCTTCTTTTTCGCGTGCCAGAGCCTCGTTCGCTAAGGCACGGCGCTTCTCCGTATCGGCTTCGCCCGCCAGGGCCTTGATGGAGCGGTCTAGTTCGGCATCGCTAGCTCGCCCGACGTTACTGATGCCGGCTCCGGTTTCGGCATTGAACGTGGCCGATAGCGATTGCAGGGGCTGGTAGGCATCAAACGTGGTGGAACCCCAGCCGACAAGCGCTGCCGATGTGTCAAAACCTAACACTTTGGGAAAATATTGCGCCCGGGGCATGGCGTTGACATTTACCTTCAGGCCGATTTTTGCCCACATGGAAGCAAGCGCCTTGGAGAGGTTTTCATCGTTAATCCAGCGGTTATTCGGCGTATCAAGCGTAAAGGCAAAGCCTTTTTCGTAGCCGGCTTGTGCCAGTAACGCCTTGGCCTTTTCGAGGTCATAAGGGGCAGGCTTCGCGATCTCAGCCGAATAGCCCGCGACCGCATTGGAGACAATCGTTTGCGTGGCAACGGCGCGGCCCCGCATGATGGTTTTAACCAAGGCATCACGGTTAACGGCAAGCGACATCGCTTCCCTGACTCGCTTATCCTTAAAGGGGTTTGTTGCCAAGGGCTTGCCGTCCATTGATTTCACATAGGGGGAATTGTCTCGCGCTAAATCCAACGCAATCATCATGACGCGGTCTTCCGCGTACGAAAGCACCTTAAGCCGCGCATCGCGCTCAAGGTGAGCCAAGTCCTGCGGGGCCGGATCAAGCACAAAGTCGATTTCGCCCGATAAGAGCGCGGCCGTGCGGGTAGCGGGCGAAGCAATCGGCGTATAAATCACGGTCTCCACGTTGCCGACGCGGTTGGCTTCATCCCACCAGTCGTGATTAGCGGTGAAAACAGTCTGAACATCCACTTCGCGAGAGGCCAGTTTAAAGGGGCCTGTGCCGTTGGCGTGCCGGGCAAGATAGGACTCATCGCCAGCGACATAGTTTTGGGGGCGCAGGGCCTTGTGTTCGGCTAACCACGATTTGCACAAAATCCGAAGCGAGGTTAATTGGTTAAGGAAAACGGGCGAGCCTGAAGCGGTCTTTACCAAAACTTGGCGGGGGTTGATGACATCGGCTCCCTCAATGCCCGAAGCCAGCGCTCTAAATTGGCTTTCGGGCATCAAAGCGCGGTTAATGGAGTAGGCGACGTCTTCGGCAGTCAAGATTTGACCTTCATGAAATTTCACGTTCTCGCGAATCGTAAAAAGAAAGCCTTCCGGGACGCGCTCCCAAGCTGTGGCTAAAGCCGGCTCAATTTGCATGGCTTTATTAAAGCGCACGAGGGACTCGTAAACGGCGGCATTAGCCGATGAGTTAAGCGACTCGTTTTGAGCGTGCACGTCAAAGGTGAGAAAGTCGCCTGCGCTGCTCCAGCGAAGAACGGGTGTCTTTTCTTCTTGCGCGTAAGTAAAGGCCGAAAGGTGCAAGCCTAAGGTGGCGATCAAAAGGCTTTTAAGCAAGCTTCGTTTACTGACTTGTGGCAAAACTTTTAGCATGATGAAATCCTCAAAAAAACAAATGACGGGATGGCGTAGGCACAAAGGCACAAAGATCGGCGCCATCGCGTTCTTTGAAGATTTCTTTTGCGTGCTATCGCGCTTTTCATACGGGCTCCTATCAGGAGTCGGGCTGCGTGAAAGAGGAAGATAGTCAAAAGGCCCGCTTTCGCGAGCCTTCGTTTCAGACAATAGATAAAAACCTACCGGGCCCGCTCTTAACGAGAGAGCCACCACCAGTTAGCCGTCAAGGCTGTAAAGGGGATGTAGGCCAATCTTTCTTTCATAGTGCTTTCATTGTAGGGGACTTTGTCTGACTTTAGGCAACTTTTTCTAGCGAAAAGCACTTAGAAACGATCATTTTGGTTTCAAAAGAGGAGATTTAAGAGCGCTTCAAGGTTTATACCGATTGTCAGGGCGCCTGTTTAAGGTCTTAAATCAAGGGTATTTATGATTGAAGATAAGGAGAGGTGCCATGAGCCTACGAACCATTATCGATGCCTACGAGCTGCTTGATGACATCCGCGTAACCGGTGCGGATGTCGCTTCTTTTTTAAAAGCCCGCGATGTCAAAGACGTTACGGTAACCCGAGTCAAGGGCGAAAAAGGCGAAGCCGATTTTATTAAGGCTGTCATCGCCGGCACGCAAGGAAAGACAGCCGGCGGCTCGGCGCCGACCTTGGGTGTTGTCGGGCGCTTGGGCGGCATCGGGGCGCGCCCTGAGCGCTTGGGCTTTACAAGCGACGGCGACGGGGCTTTAAGCGCGATTGCCGTGGCTGCGAAATTAGGCATGATGAGTGTGAGAGGCGACCGCTTAGCCGGCGATGTGATCGTTACGACGCAAATTTGTCCCACGGCGCCCACGCGTCCTCACGATCCCGTGCCCTTTATGGATTCTCCGATTTCGAGCGCGCAAAGTAACGACTACGAAATCGATAGCCGCATGGATGCCGTTTTGTGCGTGGATACAACGAAGGGCAACCGCATCATCAATAAGCGCGGCTTTGCGATTTCGCCCACAGTCAAAGAGGGCTGGATTTTGAGAACGAGTGAAGATTTGCTCTCCATCATGCAGACAACAACCGGAGAGCTTCCGGCCGTATTTGCGCTCACGCAGCAAGACATTACGCCTTACGGCAACGGCCTTTACCACTTAAATTCCATTTTGCAGCCGAGCGTTGCGACCGATAAGCCTTGCGTGGGAGTAGCCATTACTACGGTAAGCCAAGTAGCCGGCTGTGCCACGGGCGCTACGCACGTCACCGATATCGATGAAGTGGTGCGCTTTTGCATCGAAGTGGCCAAAGATTATACGGCAGGCCACTGCCGCTTCTATGACGAAGAAGAATTTGCCCGTATGCTCAAGCAATACGGCTCCATGAGCCATTTTCAAACCATGGGACGGCTCTAGGCGTCTTGTTTTCATGAAAAGGAGGCCCACATGAGTTGGACCATCATAATGGCTATCGTGGTCGTTATTTTGACCATCGTGGCTCTGCTAAAACGGTATGAAACGCGTCTTGTACTGATTGCTTCCGGCATGGTAATGGCGTTGCTGTCGGGATCCTTTATGACTGCGGTGGATGCCTTCGCGACCAACATGACGCGAGGCTCCATGATCGTGGCCATTTGCTCGGCCATGGGTTTTGCGGGCGTGATTTCGGTAACGCGCTGCGACGTGCATTTGGTCGGTCTTTTGGTTAAGCCTTTGGGAAAAATCGGCTTTTGGCTTTTACCCGCTTGCATGTTGGTAGCGAGCTGCGTGGCCGTGGCGATTCCGTCGGCGGCAGGTTGCGCGGCTGCCTTGGGGCCCACCATGATTCCGCTCATGGTGAGGGCGGGCTTTCATCCGGCTATCGCCGGGGCGGCCATTATCGGCTCGATTTCGCCTTCCACGCTAAGCCCGGGCTCTAGCCACAACGTCTTTATCGCTAAATTAGCCGACATGGAAGTGATGGACTTAATTGTGCAGTACGCGCCCAATATTTTGACGCTGTGTGCGCTTAACATCATTTTGGTCACGGCGATGATTTTTGTCTTTAAAGACTACAAAAAGCCCAAGCCCGGTGAAGAAATCATGATGTCGGTCGAAGCCGATGCCCGAGGGCAATTGCCGGATCACCCCAATGTGCTTTTGGCGATTGCGCCGATTTTACCCGTGGTGCTTTTGGTGCTGGGGGCCACGGTTATGCCGCAAATCAAGATGTCGGTGGCGGCGGCCATGGTGATCGGGGCGATCTACGCCGTTTTGGTCACTCGCACCAACCCCGAAACCGTATGCCGGGAATTCTTTAACGGGATGGGCAAAGGCTACGGCAGCATTTTGGGCATCATCATCGCGGCCGGCGTCTTCGCGGGCGGCCTCAAGGCCGCGGGCGTCATTGATGCCTTAATCGAATACCTCACGCACTCCAACGAATTGGCCCGCTATGCCGCCAATTTCGGTCCCTTCATCATGGGAGTGCTCACGGGCTCGGGCGATGCCGCAGGCCACGCCTTTAACCAGTCGGTGACGCCTTACGCCGAAGAGTTCGGGCTTTCGATTTCCAGCTTGGGGATGGTGGCTTCTTTGTCGGGCGCCTTGGGGCGCATGTGCTCGCCCCTGGCTGGTGCCACGATTGTGGTGGCAGGCATGACGCGGCTTTCTCCGATGGATATTGTGAAGCGCATGGCGCCTCCCATGCTCATTAACTTGTGCCTATTAACGTTTATTTTCGGCTTATAGCCGGGAGATGCTGTTATGCAAGATTATGCAAAAGAGATGGTAGCTAACCGCCGTTGGCTGCATCAGCACCCTGAAGAAGGGTGGACGGAATTTGAAACCACGTATTTTGTGGTCAGCAAGTTGCGCGAATGGGGCCTTAAGGTGCTTTTGGGCACGAAGGTCATTAATCCCGAAGCGGTTATGGGTCGAAACGAGGAAACGGTGAAGGCGGCAATTAAAAGGGCTTTAAGCCACGGCGTGCCGCAAAGCTTTATCGATGAATGCGAGGGCTATACTGGAGCGGTGGCGGTTTTAGAGACCGGCCGCCCGGGCCCTGTGACCGCCTTGCGCTTTGACATGGATTGCCTGGCCATTGAGGAAACGGATAGCCCTGAGCATGCGCCTAACCGTTTGGGCTTTCACTCGCTTTATCCGGGCTTTTCGCATGCCTGCGGGCACGACGGCCACACGGCCGTGGGCTTAGGCGTTGCGCATTGGGCGGCCGATCACCGCGACGAGCTTTGCGGGGTGCTGAAGCTTTGTTTTCAGCCGGCCGAAGAAGGTGTCCGAGGGGGTGCTGCCATGGCGGCTTCTGGCGTTTTAGACGATGTGGATTGGTTTGCCGGCGCTCATATCGGATGCTCGGCGCACTTGCGCCAAGTGGGTGTCTCGCACCACGGGTACCTCGCTACGACCAAATTTGACCTTTATCTTACGGGCGTACCCTCGGCAGCCGGTAGCCCTGAAAACGGCAAGAGCGCCTTGATGTGTGCATGCGCGACGGCGATGAGTTTGGGAAGCCTCCCGGGGCACAGCCAAGGCATCACGCGCGTGCAAATCGGCAAACTTGTTTCCGGCACGGCCCGCAATATCGTGGCCGAGCACGCTTATATGCAGCTGGAAGTGCGCGGGGAGACCACCGAAATCAACGACTACATGGCCCGCAACGTGGAAACGACTGTCAAGGGTTTGGCGCAAGCCTATGGCGTGCAATATGAATTAAAGCGCATGGGTGAAGCCGTCACGTACCAGGGCGATGAGGAAGCCTGCCAAATTTTGCTGGAAGAAGCCCGTCAGGTTCCCGGCGTGGAGTCGGTTGTTGATATGAACGCCAAGGTGGGCTCGGAGGACTGCACGATGCTGATTCGCCGCGTGCAAGAGCACGGCGGCAAGGCGGCGTTCTTTTACTTCGGGTGCGACCACCACGGCCACCATCGCGGCGACTTTGAAATCCAAGACGAAGTGTCTCTTCCCATCGGATGGGGCGTATTTACTCGCTTTGTGCAACGAATTAATGCCAGGAAAGCCTAAGGACAAGGAGGAAGGACATGGCAACACAAAATATTCCGCCGTTAGACGCGAAAGTTTTTGAGGCGGTAAAAAGCTTAAAGGCTGAACCCGCTATTGAAGCCGCTTTGCAAAAGGCGTTCGATGAAACCGAAGAAGCCATGCAAGAGCAAATCGAACTTTGCGAAATTCCGTCTCCCACCTTTGAAGAGTCGGTGCGAGCCCAAGAGATTGCCCGTCGCATGAAAAAGTACGGTTTGACCGACGTCACGATTGATAAGATCGGCAACGTGGTGGGCTTTAGGCCCGGTAAGGGGAATGGGCCCGTTTTGGCCTTGGGCGCTCACATGGATACGGTTTTCCCGGCAGGAACCGACGTCAAAGTGCGCCGGGAAGGTAACCGCTACTTCGCGCCGGGTATTGGGGACAATTGCTCCGGCCTTCGGGCGCTCTTACACGTTTTGCGTCTTTTTAACGAGATGCACATTGAAACCGAAGGCGACATTTATTTTGTGGGGACGGTAGGCGAAGAAGGTAACGGCGATACGCGCGGCTCCAAGTTCTTTAACGCCCACCATAAAGTGGACGGCTTTATCGCTATTGATAACACCGATGTGGGTCGAATTTTAAAAGGCGCTATCGGATCTCACCGCTGGCGCTTTAGCATTGACGGCAAGGGCGGACATTCCTACGGCTCCTTTGGTGATACGCCGAGCGCCATTCACGCGATGTGCTTGGCTGGCGCCAAGGTTGCAAAGCTAAAAGTCCCCAAAGATCCGAAGACAACCTTTACGATTGGCATGATCAAAGGCGGACAAAGCGTTAATACGATCGCTCCGCACTGCGAAGTCGATGTCGATATTCGTAGCCTCGACAACAAGCTTCTTTTGGAAACGGAAGCGGCCATTATGAAGTGCTTTGAAGAGGGCGTGGCTGAAGAAAATGCGAATTGGCCCGTGACGGAAGAAGCGAAGATCTTAAAGCTCACCAAAACGCAAATCGGTGATCGTCCGGCCGGGATCCGACCGGCTGAGTGCCCCGTGTTGCAAACGGCTCGTTCTGCGCAAAAACTCTTGGGCATTGAGTTAACGAATTACGGCTACTCTTCAACGGACGCGAATGCGCCCGTAAGCCAAGGGGTGCCCGCGACTTGCCTGTCGGCAGGCGGCGCGCAAATCAATACCCATACCGTGAAGGAATACTTTGACAAGATCGATATCCACTTGGGACCGCAATTGATCTTTTTGACGGCAGCCGCATTGGTGGGGGCCTTGGGGCATCCTGCGATTTTGCCGATTCGGTAAAGAAGCCATTTTGGCGAAGTGATCTCAGGCCGGCCTGTGTGCCGGCCTGCGTTGTTTTTGGGGAGTAGGAAGGCAATAGGGGAAAGGTTGAACGACCTTGAATGAAACAATATATAGTGCATTTGTTTTGTTTTTAATTATTTTATTCAACATTTTGTGCCTTATGGATGCGAGTGGAAATTTTTCGCTATGTATGCCGTGGTAAAAGGTGTTGCTAAAAAGATACAAGTGCAAGTAAGCCGAGCGAAATAAATTTGACATTACGGGGGGGGTATTTGCGACAATAAGCTTCAGAATATCGGCTGGGCTTTCTAGAGATACAAGCGGTCGAGATTCGCTTTTTTAAAAAGAAGGATTTCATCATGAAAAAGACTTTAGCTGCTGTCGCCGTTCTCGGCGCTTTTGCCGGCTCTGCTATGGCTGCCGACGTGACCCTTTACGGTAAGATCGACCTCGGTTTGCAATATCAAAACATCGAAAATAGCGGATACACCTCCGGCAATGACTCTGATTCTTGGGGTTTGAAGTCTGGCTCTAATTCCGGCTCCCGTTTTGGTATCAAGGGTACGGAACAAATCGCTGACGGTTTAACGGTTGGTTTCCAATTGGAACAAGGCATCAACGCTGACGCTGGTACTTTCTCTGACGACGATCGTGCCTTCAACCGTGAATCCCGCCTGTTCGTTCAAACGAACTATGGTGAATTTGGTTTTGGTCGTATGGGCACCTTGGATTCCGGCTTGGGTTCTTACGATATCTTCGGTGGTGACGCCGGCGTCTTCGGTACTGGTTGGGGCTCTACCATTGGTGCTGATACGGCAATCTTCCGCGGCATGGGTACGCGTTTGGACAACATGATCACCTATAAGTCTCCGAGCTTCGCCGGTATGACGGTTTATGGTCAAGTGTCGTTAGGTACGGATAGCAAGGCCATGTACAACGATGGTGCTAAGGGCGAAGGTTCTTCCGATGTGAACCGTTACTACTCTTTGGGTGTGACGGGTGAATGGGGTGCTGCTTCCGGCGCTTTGGTTGTCAGTTCCACCGACTACAACCGTTACATGGCTAACGATACCACTGAAGATAATTCGTTCGTTGTGAGTGCCTACGGTGCTTATGACTTCGGTGTCGTGAAGACCACGTTGGGTGTTCAATACTATGACAACATGGTTCAAGCCAACGTTACGGGTTGGGATGTTGATACCGAAAAATATACTAAACCTACGCTCACTAAGGGCTATGGCGTGATGTTGGGTGCTACAGCTCCGATCGCTTCCGGTACGTTGTATGCTTCCGTCGGCTATGCTGATTATGAAGATTGCGCTGAGAACACCACTCTTGGTGCTAAGCAAGAATACGATGCTTGGCAAGTTGGTATCGGCTATCAATATCCGTTGAGCAAGCGCACGTACGTTTACGCTGCTGCTGGTTATACGCAATCCAGCATGGATAAGTACAACGCCACTCAAGATGACCAAAAGGTTACGGAAGTTGTTGCCGGTATGGTCCACAACTTCTAATTGGCAGAATCTAGGTTAACAGTTTTACTACTACCTTTCTGTTAGCTAGATACCCCATCGATCGAGAGGTCGATGGGGTTTTGTTGTTTTTGTGCAACAGATTTTGTTTCCTCAAAGAACTAAAAAAGTTGTTGTTTTTTCAGGATATTTTAGAAAGTTATTTTCATGGAAAGTAATGTAAGCGATTGTTCTTTCGATTTGATTTGTTTGACTAATTCGTCGGTATCGCGCAAAAATGCACTTGAGCAGAAGAGATTCTGCGCTTTTTTCCTCTAGAGGAAAGATTTTTAAAAAAGGTAGTAAATCATGAAAAAGACTTTAGCTGCTGTCGCCGTTCTCGGCGCTTTTGCCAGCTCTGCTTTCGCTGCTGACGTGACCCTTTACGGTCGTATCGATACCGGTCTCTATTTCAATGACTGGGAATCCACGAGTGCTGCCGGTGTAAAAGATGAAGGCACCGACTGGTCTATGAAGTCCGGCAATAGCACGACCTCTCGTGTTGGTATCAAGGGCTCTGAAGAAATTTCTGAAAACTTGACGGTTGGTTTCGTTTTGGAAACTCAACTTTGGGGTGATACGGGCAATGCATTCGTAGATGGTTTTAACCGTGAATCCACATTGTGGGTGAAGTCCGACTTCGGTACGTTGTGGGCTGGCCGTATCAGCTCTATCTGGTCTGATGGCGGTTCCAACGGTTTGTGGGCTAACTACGTTCCGTTCACGACGGGTAACTCCGTGGGTATGGGTACCAACTTCATGCAAATCGGTGGTCGCACTTCGAACCGCTTGTCTTATCGCTCTCCGACGTTTGCCGGTTTCACCGTTTATGCCGATTACTCCTTCGGTGAAGATGGCGATGAAAACAAGACCACGACGAATCGTCCCGTCGCTTTGGCTTTGAATTATGCTAATGGTCCGTTCGGCGCTGCTTTAGCTTTCCAATATGTAAATGAAGACACGGGTACGGATCCTGGTGATCCGGAAGACGAATATGACGTGGGTTTGGGCTTGAGCTATGACTTCGGCGTTGCCCAAGTTTTGTTCGGTGCTAATTACTACCAAAATGCTAATAGCGTTGGTACGGTAGTTGGCTCTGGTGATTCCTTCCTCTTGAATGCCGGTACCTTCGATGAATTGAAGGGTTATGCTTTGTCTCTTGGTACTAAAGTGCCGGCTTGGGGTGGTACTTGGACGGTTGGCGTTGGTTACACGGATGGTGAAGATGACGCTACTGATGGCAAGCTCGAATACACGGGTTACAATGGTGCCATCATGTACGAATATCCGTTGAGCAAGCGTACCAATGTTTACGGTGGTGTCGGCTACACGAAGGTCGATGCTGACGGTCAAGGCTACGACAAGATGGAATACGAATCCACGTCGGCTATGCTCGGCTTGGTTCACAAGTTCTAATCTAGTCTTTGAGCTTTAGTCTCAGTTGACTTTGGTCCCCACTGGATTCCAGTGGGGATTTTTATTAAGTCGTTATTTTCGATCATTGTTATTGGCATTTCTTGTCTGATGATTGAACAGACAGTTCAATAAAGATCTGTGTGGTTTTTGAGACAATTTGCATCAAAATGTTCTCGATCAGTGTTGTAAAAATGTTACAGCATCAACATTGTTTAACTTGTTTGATCATGTTGATATCTAATAAAATCAAATAAATATGTGGTTTTTAATAGATGAAGGATATCAGTATCAGTAAAAACCTTAATATAAGTCGGTTGACACATTTTTACATTTGAGAGGAAAATCAAAACCGTGCAGTTTCTCTCTGCTCTTCCTTGACTCTGGCTAAGGAACAACTCTCATTAAGGTACGTATTATGAAAAAGACTTTGGCAGCTGTTGCTGTTTTGAGCGCTTTTGCCACTTCTGCTTTTGCAGCTGAAGTGACGATCTATGGTCGTGTTGGTACGGGCTTCCTGTTGCACGATTATGAAAGCACCAACTTCGATGGTGTGAAGACGGATGCTACCGACTTCAGCATGGATTCCGGTGTTACGACCACCAACCGCTTAGGCTTCAAGGGTTCTGAAAAGATCAGCGAAGACTTGGAAGTCGGTTTCGTTTTGGAAACGAAGTTGTTAACGGATAGCGGTACGGCTTTTGCAGACGGCTTTGACCGTGAATCTTTGATTTATGCAAAGACCAATTATGGTAACTTCTATGCTGGTAAGGTTGGCGCCATGTGGTCTGATGGCGGTTCCACCGCCTTCTGGGCTGCTAACTACGTTGCCGGTGGCACGGGTGGCGGCGGATACTCCGTTCAAGGTATCGGTTTGATGGCCAGTCAAATGGCCCGTGTTTCTAACCGTATTTCCTATATTTCGCCGACGTTTGCCGGGTTCACTCTCTACGGTGAATATTCTTTCGGTGCCGGTCATCCAGATCCGGAAGATGCTACTGAAACGTTGTACGATGCCGAAAATAGCTCTCGTGAAGATCGTCCCGCTGCTATCGGTTTGAAGTATGCGAATGGTCCCTTCGGTGCTGGGTTAATCTTGACGTATAAGAACGAAGCCTCAATTACGACTAGTGCTGCTGGTGTAGATACTTGCACGGATCAAGAAAACGAATTTACGGTCAACCTCGGTACGAATTACGACTTTGGTTTTGCTAATGTGAAGTTGGCCGGTCAGTATTTCACTGGGTCTGATAGCATTGGCAACGTGACTGCCTTAGCTAAGGTTGCAGATGCGACTGTGACAGGCTTTGATGATTTGAAGGGTTATGCCTTGGTTGCTGGTGCCGATATCCCCGCTTGGGGTGGTTCTTGGACGGTGTCGGTTGCCTATACCGATGCTGAAGACGATGCTAGCGATCGTACAGTTAATACGGACTTCATGGGCTTTAACGCAGGTGCTATGTATACCTATCCGTTGAGCAAGCAAACCCTTCTCAAGGCTGGTATTGGTTACTTGAAGGTTGAAGCAGATCGTGACGGTAAGGCTCATAAGGCCGAATACGAAACGGTCGATGCTTGGGTTGGCTTGGTCCAATACTTCTAAGCAGTCACTTTAGTAAGATCTGACTTACTGCCTGAGAGCTCTGGGAATTTCGGTTTCCAGAGCTTTCCTTATTCTGAATTTAACTTGATGGTTTATCGGACAAGGAGCCAAAATCCCTGTATACTAACTTTCCTTTTGATTTCAATCAGTTGTTATTTTTAACTTTTGTGCATCGGATATAAACCGTGACCGCGAAAAAACTCTATCTCCGCAGCTTCGGCTGCCAAATGAATGACTACGATTCGGAAAAAATTTCCGACCTTTTAAAAGAAAACGGCTATGAGCGCACCGATGATGTGCATGAAGCCGATTTGGTGGTTTTTAACACCTGCTCCATCCGTGAAAAAGCCCAGGAAAAAGTCTTTTCCGACTTAGGGCGCGTTCGCGAAGCGAAAAAAGAAAGCGGCAAGACCGATATGGTCATTGCCGTGGGCGGATGTGTGGCAAGCCAAGAAGGAAAGAAAATCCTCACGCGCGCTCCTTATGTGGACATTGTGTTCGGGCCGCAAACGCTGCACCGGCTGCCCGCTATGGTTGCAAAGTATGAAAAGACACATCGCCCGCAGGTGGATATTACCTTTCCCTTAATTGAGAAGTTTGACCACTTGGCTGAGCCTCAAGCTCATGGCGCGACAGCTTTCGTTTCCATTATGGAAGGCTGCAGCAAGTATTGCTCTTATTGCGTGGTGCCTTATACGCGCGGCGAAGAAATTTCCCGCCCCTTAGCCGACGTGATTCTCGAAGTCGCCAAACTCGCTGCCCAAGGCGTCAAGGAAGTGACGCTTTTGGGTCAAAACGTCAATGCCTATCGAGGCGAAACGCCTGACGGGGAGATTGCAGATTTCGCAACGCTCCTCGAATACGTTGCAGAAATTGACGGCATTGAGCGCATCCGCTACACCACCTCGCACCCGAAGGAATTTACGCAGCGCTTAATTGATGCCTATGGCAAAATCGATAAGCTCGTTAATCACGTGCATTTGCCCGTGCAATCCGGCTCAGATCGCATCCTTGCGGCCATGAAGCGCGGCTACACGGCGCTTGAATATAAGTCCATTATTCGCAGGCTGCGTGCCGTGAGACCCGATATTTCCATAGCAACGGACATTATTGTGGGCTTTCCTGGGGAGACCGAGGAAGACTTCCAAGCGACGATGAAGTTAATGGAAGACGTGGGCTTTGATGCGAGTTTTTCCTTTGTTTATAGCCGTCGGCCCGGGACGCCTGCGGCATACTTGCCGGACGATACGCCGCAGGAAGTGAAATTAAAGCGCCTGCAGGCTTTGCAAGCGGCTAACGAAGCCAAAGCGTTGGAAATCTCCCACTCAATGTTAGGCAGTACGCAGCGCGTTCTCGTGATCGGGCACTCGCGCCGCGGCGAGGGGATGCTTTCGGCTCGTACCGATAATAACCGCATCGTGAACTTTCCCGGTGAGGATTGCCTCATCAATCAAATGGTCAATGTGAAAATTACTGAAGTCTTCCCGCACTCTTTGGGCGGCGAATGACTTTCGGACTAAAAGCATGGCACACGAAGAAAAAAATTTGGTTTTAAATTTGGATTTGGATAATGCGGCATTGGCGTCGCTGGTGGGGCCGATGGATGCGAATTTGCGTCAGATTGAGACGATTTTGGATGTGTCTATTTCCCGCCGTGCCAACCAATTTCGGATTGCCGGCCCCGCGGCCAAAGCGCGCGAAGCCCTAAACGCGTTGGAGCAGCTAGCGCTTACCGTCGCTCAAAAAGGCGAAGACCTGACAACCGACGACGTGCAGCTCTTTTTTGTCGGGGAAGCGGCAAAAAAGCAAGACGGGGATTCGGTTTCGGCTCCAGTGCTGCACACAAAGCGCCGCGAGTTGCAGGGGAGAACTCCTCGGCAGTGCGACTACATCCAAGCCATTTTGGATCATGATATTGCCTTTGGCATCGGCCCGGCCGGTACCGGAAAAACCTATTTGGCGGTGGCAGCTGCCGTCGATGCCTATGAGCGCGACCGCGTCGAGCGCATCATTTTGACGCGGCCCGCGGTCGAAGCGGGCGAGCGCTTGGGCTTTTTGCCGGGCGACTTGGCTCAGAAGGTTGATCCGTATTTGCGGCCGTTATACGATGCACTTTTTGATTTGTTGGGCTTTGATAAAACGCAGCGCCTGCTTGAAAGGCAAACCATTGAAATTGCGCCTTTAGCTTACATGCGCGGCAGAACGCTTAACAATGCGTTTGTGATTTTGGATGAAGCGCAAAACACGACGCCTGAGCAAATGAAGATGTTTTTAACGCGTATCGGCTTTGGTTCCAAAGCCGTGATTACCGGGGACGTGACGCAGATCGACTTGCCTCGCGGCGTGCGTTCGGGCCTTGTGGAAGCCCAAAATGTGCTTGCCGATGTCCGCGGCATTTCCATGACCTACTTTACCGCGGCCGATGTGGTGAGGCACCCCTTGGTGGCAAGAATTGTCCAAGCCTATGCCAAGGCCGATGAAAAACGACAAGCCGAGCGTTTGCGTGAACGCCGGGGAGAGTAATGATGCCTAAATTAAAAGCCCATTTTGTCAAGCACGGCGAATTTGATTTGCCGCGCAAAAAGACCATGAAAAAGTGGATGAAGGCGGCCATTGAGCGCGATACCGAATTAAATATCGTGTTCGTGGATGCCGAAGAGGGCCGGGCGATGAATGCCCAGTATCGCCATAAAGACTATGCGACCAATGTGCTGACGTTCGACTACCAGCATGAGCCTGAAGCGATTGCGGATTTAGTGGTTTGTGTTCCGGTTTTGATTAAGGAAGCGGCCGAGCAAAATAAGACCTTTGAAGAGCACTTGGCGCACCTTTTAATTCATGGCGTACTGCATGCCCACGGCTACGATCATATGAATGAAGCTGAAGCGGACGTGATGGAAGATAAGGAAATTGCCGCCTTGATGCGCTTAGGCTTTGATAACCCTTATGAAGATCGCGTGCTCATCTTGAGCTAAGTTTTGGGGGTTTGAAAGTGCCGGGGAGAAAGACGGTCAGTAAGCCTGCGATGACAGATGCGCAAGTAAAGTTTCAGCTTTTGTGTTTTCTTGCTTTTTCGATAGAGCCGTCAAGCCATCAGCAGCTCGAGCATTTGGCTCTTGACAAGGGGGTTGGGTCATCTCGTATGAATCGGCTGCTTCGTCAGCTTGAGTCCAGCCAGGATATTTTTCAGCAAAGCGGCTTTTGGCTCTCCATATACGGTATCACAGCTAAAGGATTACTCACGCTTTTTGAGCTTTTCCGGCAGGAAAAGACCGTTGAGTTAGCCAAAGCGTTAAGACGGGCAACTGATCCGTGCCAGCGTTTGCATTTAGGAATCCTGATGAAAGCGGTGAGTTTTGATTGGGGTTTAAATGCTGACGGTGTTGCTTCATTGGCTGACGAGGAAACTTGGAGGGAGTATGCCTCTGAAAAATGCACGACATATCTGTTGCTTGCCTCTGAGCAAAGCAAGTGGAACGCGTTTATTGAAACTTTCCATCCGGCATTTTTACAGGAATTGGGTGAGACTTACCGTCGAAATTGGCCGCTATTGAATCCTGCCTATGAAATAAGTCCATCCCTTTGGGAGAAAATTTGCGAGGCCTATCCCCTTGAAGAGCGACCTGTCGTACAAGATTGGATGCTTTTTTATCGTGAATTCATGTGCAAGGGTAATCCGAAGGCTATCCTGGGAAAAATGCATGAGGGTACGTACTATCACGCCATCATGCAATCCATTGTGGCGATGCAAGAAAATCCGAATACGGCCATCGCCCGAGACTATGCTATCAAAGCATTGCGCTTGAGCGGAAAGCGCCGAGCTTTTGACGAATTTTTCTGCGGTTGGTTTTACGGCCTGGCCCTTTTACGGGACAACTCCCGGGAATCCATGAAGCGTTTGCAAGGAATGGCTAAATTAAACCGCACCAATAATGGTTTGTCGTGGCTTATCGGTGCCGTCGGCACTTCGATGGATATTAGAAGTGAGATCAATGATGTCCTCCCTAAAGAGGGGACGTATTTATTGTCCTCCCTGTTTTGCGTGCTGCTTGCGAAAAATTACGGCCTTATCAAGGGACTGGGCGAATATGCCGGCGCGTTGGGCAAGTTGGAGACCTTATGTCCGGTTTTCGGTTTGGAAATTGCTCACCTCAAGGGTTTGCAGACGCCTGAAAAACGTTTAGCTGAAAAATTCCAAATGAAGTCCATGTTGCCGGCGTACACCATTAAGCCTGACTGGGAAATTGCTTTGGATCGGTTAACGAAGCAAGAAAGTGCCAGGCATGCGCAACAACGTCCCCCCACGGCCATTCGACAAACTCGCGTGGCTTATTATCCGAAATGGAACTACGACACCATTGACATGCGACTGCAAAAGTCTCGGGACGGCGTGCACTGGACCAAGGGGTCGAATTTAACGCTTTCAAGCTTTTTGAAAAAAGATAATGAATGGATGAGTGAAACGGACCGCGCCGTTGCCAAGGCTTACAGCAAGCCTTGGATCTACGTGAATCGCTGGGAACTCAATTGGTTTCAAGCGCTTGAAGCGCTCATTGACTGTCCCTCTGTTTTTGATCCCGAGGATCCACAAAAGCGCATTGAAATTGTTCGACATACGTTTCGCCTGGAAGTTTCCCAAAATGAACGGGGATTTGAAATTCATAACAATATCCCGCAGAAGGCCTTTACTGATCGTCATGGCTATTACGCCTGGAAGGAAACCGAGACGCGTTGGAAAGTATTGCACCTCTCGCCGGAAGACATGGAGCTTTGGAGCAGCATTAAAAACTTGCCTCAGCTACCGAAGCAAGCTCAGCCCAAGCTCACCAAGCTCTTGGAGGTTGTTTCGCACACGACGCCGGTCATGTCCGAGCTATTGAAAGACTCGACCACGCTCGCTAAGCGGCAAGGCGATTCCAAGATGACTTTCCGAATTCAGCCGACAGGCGACTCGCAATATTCCATTCGGGCGTTTGTTAAGCCTTTGGCCGGTTCGTCCTTGGTGTGCGAGCCCGGCCAGGGGCTTGCCTTTATCGCGACCCAGGCAGGCGATGAGACCGTACAGGTCGAGCGCAACTTGCCGCTTGAAAAGGAGCATTTTGAGGCGATGCTTAACGCCTTGGAGCCGCTTGAATCTTGCCGTTCGGATCGAAACGAGTGGGTCACAGGGCCGGCCGAATGCTTGAGCTTTTTAGAGATCATTCGGGAAAACGCCGATAAGGCCGTCGCCGAGTGGCCCGAGGGCGAAAAGTTGGTGGTGACTAAGCAAAAGCTTTCCTTGGATGCTTTGAAACTCTCCGTGAGCCAAATGGGCCATTGGTTTGAAGTGGAAGGGAAGATACGGCTCGATAAAAATAGCGTTCTCACCATTTCGCAATTGCTCGAAAAAATCCGTGAAGCCAAGGGTGACTTTATCCAGTTGGGCGAAAAGGAATATGTGGCTCTCACCGCCGGGTTGAAAAAGCAGCTTTCAACTTTAGAAAGCTTTGCCAAGCAAGCCGGCAAAGGCAAAGCGAGGGTGTCGGTTTTTAACGCCGGCGTGCTCGAAGATATGGAAAGCGCCGGTGCGAGCCTGGATGCTGATGAAGCCTTCTGTTCGGTTCTTGAGCGCATCCGCCGGGCCGAAGAGCTCAATCCCGAGATCCCGAAGGGCTTAAACGCGACCTTAAGACCCTATCAGGAAGAGGGGTTCCAATGGATGGCCAGGCTTAGCTCTTGGGGAGCCGGGGCACTTTTGGCCGATGATATGGGGCTGGGGAAAACCTTGCAGACGATCGCCTTGCTGCTGTCGCGCGCCGCTGAGGGCCCGGCGATTGTGGTGGTGCCTACGGCCGTGCTTTATAACTGGCAGCAGGAGCTCGCCCGATTTGCGCCGAGCCTCAATGCGATTCTCTTTAATACCCAAGACCGCGAAGAGGTCATCAAACAGGCTAAGGCCGGAGATGTGGTTTTGGTCACTTACGGCGTTCTTTCTACCGAGATTGAGAACATCAGCCGGCGCGAGTGGGCTACGGCCGTTTTGGATGAAGCGCATAGCATTAAAAACCGCAACACCAAGATGTCCAAGGCGGCTATGCAAATTGAAAGCGCCGCCCGGGTTATGCTCACCGGTACGCCGCTGCAGAACCATTTAAGTGAACTGTGGAATTTGTTCGAGTTTGCCAATCCGGGACTTTTGGGTTCGTTCTTGGACTTCTCCGAGCGCTATGTCATTCCGATCGAGAAGAACCACGACCGTGAACGCCAGCGGCTCTTAAAGCGCCTGATTGCGCCCTTTATCTTGCGCCGAACCAAAGATGAGGTGCTTGATGAGCTGCCGCAAAAAACCGAGATCACGGTTAAGGTGGAGCTCTCCGATGAAGAGCGAGCGCTCTACGAGCGGCTGCGTGAGCAAGCCTCGGTCGGCTTGGAATCCGGTCAAATCAACACGGTGCAGGCCCTGTCGGAATTGATGAAGTTGCGCCAAGCCGCTTGCAATCCGCGCTTGGTGGACTCCGGCCTGAAAATCCCCTCATCGAAAACGGCCGCCTTTATGGACTTGGTCGAAGAGCTTCGCATGAGCGGACATCGGGCTTTGGTTTTTAGTCAATTTACCTCGCATTTGGCTCTGATCAAGGAAGCGCTCGATGCGCGTTCGATCCCCTACCTGTATTTGGACGGTTCCATGGCTTCAGGCGAGCGGCAAAAGCTCGTGGAGCGTTTCCAAAAAGGGGATGCACCGCTCTTTTTGATTAGCCTTAAAGCCGGAGGCGTTGGTCTTAACCTGACAGCTGCCGACTACATCATCCACTTGGACCCGTGGTGGAATCCTTCCGTGGAGGACCAGGCTTCGGACCGAGCCTACCGTATCGGGCAGCAAAAGCCCGTGACGATTTACCGGTTGATTGCGCAAAAGACGATTGAAGAAAAAATTATTCGGTTGCACGCCACGAAAAAATCGTTGGCTGATGCCCTCCTGGAGGGAACGGATATGTCCAACCGCCTAAGCCGCGACGAAATCTTGAACTTGTTGGCTTCGGCCGATAACGATGAAAATTTGCCTCAGTCAGCGCCGACGCAAGAAAACTAGAAATGGAGATGATCCATGAACCCGCTACCTTTGGGCCGATCCTCTTTTGAAGTGATACGGCTCAGGCAGGCCGTTTATGTTGATAAGACGAGTTGGATTGCTCGTTTAGCGCCTTCAAGAGCGATGGTCTTTTTGGCTCATCCCTCTCTGTTTGGAAAGTCGTTGCTGGTTTCGACCTTTGAGTCCTTGTTTCGTCATGGCCTCAAAGATTTTGCGGGACTGGACATTGAAAAGCATTGGAAAGATCGAACCTATCCGGTGGTCCGGTTGAACTTTTCTGCTCTAAGGGTTTTTCGTTCGGCCGAGCAATTCAAAGAGTCGTTTAAAAGCCTCATCTCTTATGCTTTTTCCGAAGTCGGTTTTCAATATTGCAATGCGGAGAGGCGTATTCATTTTTTGGATCAGTTTCGAGCTTGGTTAAGATCTCTTGCCCCCAGTTCTTTGGTTATCCTGATTGACGAATACGACGCACCATTGACAGCAAATCTTGATAAAGCGGCGGCTTTTTCCGAAATACAAGATCTTTTGAGCCACTTTTATGCCGTTTTAAACGAATTCCAGGAAAAGATGCGTTTTCTCTTCGTGACTGGAATCACAACGTTGGGCTATCACGGCGTTCTCTCTGCCTTTGAAAACTTGCAAGATATTTCGTCCAATCCTCTTTTTGGGAGTGTGCTCGGCTATACGGAAACTGAGGTTCAAGTCTATTTTTCGGAATATTTAGAGCGGGCAGCTAGCCGGTTGGGCTTGACAATATCTACGGTTTACGAGCGACTTCAAGAAAACTACGGAGGCTTTTCTTTTGACTTTGAGGGGCAAACGCGTGTTTTTTTGTCCGTGGTCGGTATTGAATTTTCTTTTGTATCCTCAAATGGGTTTCCTTAATTATTGGGAGTTGAACGGAGGCCATCCCACGGCTTTGATACAGTATGTAATCAATCGCGCCAAGTCTTTCCCGATAAGCGTTCCCCAGACAAAGGCCGTTCGATTATCCGAATTATCAACGGCTTGCCGGTTCGATGAAATGAGTCTCGAGGCTTTGTTAACTCAAACAGGTTATTTGACCATCAAGGAAGTTACGACAGATCAGTATGCTGTTTTGGGTTATCCCAATCAGGAAGTGGCTTTGTCGATGGCGCACTTCTATGTCGGCCGGAGGTCCCCGCTCTTTCAAAAGAGTTAGACAACGGAAGTGCAGAAGCCATTGTTGAGTAAGTAACCGCGTTGTAGTGACTATCAGCTGCCCGATTGCCGATGAGATGGCGGCGTTTGGTTTTGGTGTTTCCCGGTCCGAAGCGCTCTTTTGTTGCTTGGGCTGAAGTATCTTGACCGATTGCATCGACCGGCTCTGGCATTCTGTTATTCAAAGTGGATATTGTTGAGAAATCCCTGATATCATTAAAGTTCTCAGCATTATTTTTTCGTTAACGAATGAGTACAGAACCATCCCCGCAGCCGGGAAACATAAAACATCGTTCTTTTTTTGAGCGCCTGTCCGGCATTTTCCATGCTCCCACTCGGGAGGACTTTATCGATACGCTTCATGAGGCCAATGAGCAAAAGCTCATCGATGACTCCGCCTTGCAAATGATGGAAGGCGTTATGAAGTTTTCCAATCTCAGAGCCTGCGACTTGATGGTGCCGCGCTCTCAGATGCAGATTATCGATTTGGGAGAGCCCCGTGAGACGTGGCTGCCCTACATGATTGAAACCGAGCACTCGCGCTTTCCCGTGATTGAAGACGGCGACCGTGACAACGTGATCGGCATTTTGCACGCTAAAACCATGCTGCACGTGCTTGTGGATCCTTCCTTTAATCCGAAAGAGCATTTGCGTGCGCCGAAATTTATTCCGGAGAGCATGCCGCTTAATGACCTGTTGCGCGACTTCAAGCTTGAAAGAAACCATATGGCGATTGTCGTGGACGAGTTCGGCTCGGTCTCAGGCCTCATTACCATTGAGGACGTCTTGGAGCAGATTGTCGGGGAAATCGATGACGAGTTTGACGATATCGATGAGGATGCCGACAATATTTTGGAAGATGCCAAGCACGGCTGTTGGCGCGTCAAGGCACTGACCGAAATCGAGCAATTTAACGAATTTTTCCAAACCCAGATCAATACGGACGAGGATTGCCATTGTGAAACGATCGGCGGGCTGATTGCCGACCGCCTCGAGCATATGCCGAAAACCGGAGAGACCGTGGTCATTGAAAACTTCCGCTTTACGGTGCTTCGCGCCGATGAGCGCCAGGTACGCCTTTTGAAAGTGGAAAAAGTAGAATCCGCAGCGCCGGAGAAAGAGTCTAAGAAGTGAGTGATATTCGGAAGTATTACCTGTACCGTTTGGTATTGAGTTTCGCATGCGGGCTGTCGCTTGCGAGCGCGTTTGCGCCCGCGAACGAGCCGATTTATGCCCTGATTTCCCTTTTGGTGATCTTTTATTTGGTTGCCCAAACCCAAAAGGTGAAAGAGGCGTTTTTGTGGGGAATCAGTTTCGGCTTCGGCTGGTTTGTCATCGGCATCAATTGGGTGTACTTCAGCATGTACCACTACGGCTATATGCCGCTTGAGTGGACGTACGTCACAACGTGCGCATTCGCGCTCGGACTAAGCTTATTTCCGGCAGCCGCCTTTGCCGTGGCGACGCGCCTGACTTCGGATCCCGCTTTGCGCTTGGCTTTTACGCTGCCTGCGGCTTTTGTCCTTGCCGAGTGGTTGCGTTCGTGGCTCTTAACGGGTTTCCCGTGGCTGAGTCCGGCCTACGCCATTGTGGATTGGCCTTTGGCAGGCGTGGCTCCGATGTTGGGCTCCTTTGGCGTTTTGGTCGTACTGACTTGGATTTGCGGGCTTTTGGGCGCGCTGTGGGTCAAGCGCGGTCAGTGGCTTTACATGGGAGCTGCGGGCATTATGGCCTTTTCGCTTTTTTTCTTGGGGATCATCGGCGAACGCATCCCCTGGAGCGAACCCGCGGGCACCGTCAAGTTGCGCCTTATTCAGCCCAATCTGGAGCCGAGGCTTTTGCAGCAGTCGTTGAGCGAGCGCTTTGACGAGGCTTATTTTTATTTGGATAACGTATCGGTAGAAAAATCCGATGTCGATGCCGTCATTTTGCCCGAATCGATCTATCCGACCTCTGTTCAGCGTTTCCCAGCTTCGGAAATCAAGCGCTTGTCGGCTTGGACAGCCAAGGAGCAAAAGGGGCTTTTGTTTAATGCCTTTTGGGAGCCGCAAGCGGGAGACTTTCGCAATGCGGCCGTGTATTTAGCGCCAAACGGCGAGCTTAGCGTATACGAAAAGCACCACCTTGTGCCTTTCGGGGAATTCGTGCCTTGGGGCTTTCATTGGTTTGTCGAGTCGATGCGCATCCCGATGAGCGACTTAAAGGCCGGAGGCGAGGCTCAGCCCCTGATCTCGATAGCCGGCCACCCGGCCGCGGTGAATATCTGCTATGAAAATTTGTTCGGCAACGAGTGGCGGCAAGCTTGGCAGGCGGGCAGCCCCGAGCTGCTGGTTAACTTATCGAACCTTAAGTGGTTTGGGCCCCTTAAAGCGGCAAGCCAGCACGTGCAAATTTCCCGGATGAGGGCGCTGGAAGCGGCCAGGCCGTTGGTGAGCGTGACCAATAGCGGAGTGACGGCTCTCATCGGTAGCGACGGGCAGATCGCCGAGCGCTTGCCCACGGACGAAGAAGGCGTGTTAGATGTTGCGGTTCCCGTTGCCAAGGGCGAGCCCACGCCCTACATTCGTTTCGGGGATTGGCCTGCCATTTTGTGGGCCTTTGCGATGTTTATCGTAGGGGCGGCGCTTCCGGTTTTTCTAAACCGGCGCCAAAAAGATTAAAATTCAAACTTTACGCTTTGATAGCCATTAAAGGGTCAAGATGATTACGTTTCAGGATGTTATTCTGCGTTTGCAGCATTATTGGAACCAGCAAGGCTGTGCCTTGATGCAACCGATTGATACGGAAGTCGGGGCCGGAACGTCGCATACGGCGACGTTTTTGCGTTCCTTGGGACCGGAGCCTTGGCGTGCCGCGTACGTGCAGCCCTCGCGCCGCCCGAAGGATGCCCGCTACGGCGAAAATCCGAACCGCCTGCATCAGCACCACCAGTTCCAAGTGGTATTGAAACCCGCGCCCACCGATATCGTGGATTTGTATTTGGGCAGTTTGCGCGCCCTGGGAATCGATACGGAAGTCAACGATATCCGTTTTGTGGAAGATAACTGGGAAAACCCGACGCTCGGCGCTTGGGGGCTCGGTTGGGAAGTGTGGATGAACGGCATGGAAGTGACGCAGTTTACCTACTTCCAGCAAGTGGGCGGCTTGGAATGCAAGCCCATTACCGGCGAAATCACCTACGGGTTGGAACGCTTGACGATGTACCTGCAAAACTGCGACAACGTCTTTGACCTGGTTTACACGACGTGGAAAGATCCGGACGGGCAAGAGCGCGTGCTTACCTACGGCGACGTTTTCCACCAAAATGAAGTGGAACAAAGCCACTTTAATTTCGAAGCGAGCGACCCGCAAAAGCTCTTGGGTCAGTTTGACTACTTTGAAGGCGAAGCCAAGCGC
The DNA here is from genome assembly GCA_018714185.1 of Candidatus Aphodousia gallistercoris. Classification (GTDB taxonomy): domain Bacteria; phylum Pseudomonadota; class Gammaproteobacteria; order Burkholderiales; family Burkholderiaceae_F; genus Aphodousia; species Aphodousia gallistercoris. Next base: position 37,814 of record DVNT01000018.1, read on the forward strand.
CTCATGGATTTACATTTGGCCTTGCCCGCTTATGAAATGGTGCTCAAAGCCGGTCACACTTTTAATCTTTTGGATGCGCGCGGCGCGATCAGCGTGACCGAACGTGCCGCCTACATTGCCCGCATTCGCAACATCAGCCGCTCGGTGGCTCAAAGCTACTATGATGCGCGCGAGCGTCTGGGCTTCCCGATGTTAAAAAAGACTCACGAATAAGGGGGCAGCGAAAATGAACAGTTTGTTAGTGGAATTGCAAACCGAAGAGTTGCCGCCGAAGGCACTGAAGAAATTGTCGGAAGCCTTTGCCGAGCATTTGGCTCAAAGCCTCGCAAAGCAGCACTTCTTGGCCGACGCTTCGGCCGTGACGGCGTTCGGCGCCCCGCGCCGTTTGGCCGCTTTGATCACGAACGTGCTCGAGAAGTCGCCCGATGAACCGTTTAAGCAAAAGCTCGTGCCGGTGAAAGTCGGTTTGGACGCCGAAGGCAAGCCCACGCAAGCCCTTTTAAAGAAGATGAAGGCCTTGGGCTTAACGGCTGATGTAAGCGATTTAAAGCGCGAAAATGACGGCAAAAACGAGCAGCTCATGTACGAAGGCATTCGTGCGGGCGTGGCGCTTGCCAAGGGCTTGCAGACGGCTTTGGATGCTGCCTTGACGTCGCTGCCGATTCCGAAGGTGATGCACTATCAGTTGGCCGACGGTGAAACGACCGTGTCGTTTGTGCGCCCGGCCAAGCACTTGGTCGCGCTTTACGGTGAAGACGTGGTGCCGGTTTCGGCTTTGGGATTAACTTCCGACCGCGTGACAAGCGGCCACCGCTTCCATACGCAAGGGCTCATTAGCATCCGCTCGGCCGATGGCTACGAAGAGCAGATGCAAACCGAAGGTAAAGTAGTGCCTTCTTTTGCCAAGCGTCGGGAAAAGATTGTGCATGACGTCAAGGCCATGGCGAAAGCCATGAACGGCGAAGCAATCATGCCCGAAGATCTCGTCGAAGAAGTGACGGCCTTAACCGAATGGCCTGTGGTGTATGAATCCTCTTTTGATAAAGAGTTCCTTTCGGTGCCGCAAGAGTGCTTGATTTTGACGATGCAGCAAAATCAGAAGTATTTTGCCGTCAAAGATAGCGAAGGCCGCTTGATGAACCGCTTCCTTTTGGTTTCGCAGCTTGAAGCCAAGGACGGGGGCGAAGCCATCCGCTCGGGTAACGCCCGTGTGGTGCGTGCCCGCTTGGCCGACGCGAAGTTCTTCTACGACCAAGACCGCTTGGTCACGCTTGAAAGCCGTTTGCCGGGGTTGGCCCATGTGGTCTACCACAATAAGCTCGGCTCGCAAGCCGCGCGCGTTGAGCGCGTGATGCAAATTGCCGGCCGCGTTGCCGACTTAATTGGCGCAGACCGCGCCGAAGCCGTGCGCGCCGCGCAATTAGCCAAAGTGGATCTTTTAACGCAAATGGTCGGCGAATTCCCGGAACTGCAAGGCATTATGGGCGAATATTATGCATTGCACGACGGCGAAAGCCGCACGGTCGCTTTGGCGATTCGCGAGCATTATCAGCCGCGCTACGCTGGCGACGCTTTGCCTTCGACGCCCGTGAGCTTGGCAGTGGCTTTAGCCGATAAGCTTGAGACACTTTCCGGCCTTTTCGGTATCGGCCAGATGCCCACCGGCGACAAGGACCCGTTTGCTTTGCGCCGCCACGCTTTGGGCGTGTTGCGCATGATCCTGGAAAAGGGCTTGAACGTTTCCCTGGCTGAACTCGTGACGATCGGCTACGAAGCCTTGCAGTCGGTGGCCGGCGTCAAGGATGCCCGCGAAGCTCTGATGGCCTTCTTTGAAGACCGCTTGCGCGTGATGTTTAAGGAAAAGGGATATTCGGCTCAGGAAATCGATGCCGTGCTCGCCGCGCACCCGGATCGCGTTTTGCAGATCCCGGCCCGCTTGGATGCCGTGCGCACCTTCTCGCAAATGCCGCAAGCCGAGGCACTGGCGGCGGCCAATAAGCGTATCGGCAATATTCTCAAAAAGAGCCCGGCCGAGACGACGCAGGTGAACGAAGCGCTTTTGCAAATCGAGGCGGAAAAGGCGCTTTATCGTGCTTTGTGCGATGTGGAACCCCAAGTGCAAGCCGCTTACGAGCAGGAAAAGTATACGGAAGTCTTGACGATGCTTGCCCCCATGCGTGAGCCGGTTGACCGCTTCTTTGAAGACGTGATGGTCAATGTGGACGATCCGGCGCTTCGCGCCAATCGTTTGGCCCTCTTGGCTCGATTGCATCGTACAATGAATAAGGTGGCTGAACTGTCGCGTTTGGCAAAGTAAGCCGAAACCTTTTCGGATAACGATAGAAAGGCTCCGAAAGGAGCCTTTCGTTGTCTCTAGCACGAGGAATTTTATGTCGACGATTCGCGGCTGGCTTTTTTATTTGGTGCTTGCCATTACGCTTATTCCGGTGGCCGTCATCATTATTTTGATGTATCCCTTGCCGTTGGCTTGGCGCTACCGTTTCGGGCAGCAGTGGGCCCGCTTTATTCTCTGGGAGGGTAAGCTCATCTGCGGCATGCGCTATGAAAATAAAGGAATGGAAAATTTCCCGGCCGATAACCGTCCGGTTCTGGTCTTAAGCAAGCACCAATCGGCTTGGGAAGTGTTCTGGATGATTAGCCATGTGCCGAACCACGCGAGTTTTGTCTACAAGCGTGAACTGCACTGGGTGCCGGTTTTCGGTCAAGCTATTGCCACGCTCGGAATGATTTCCATTGACCGCAAGGCCCACGGCAGGGCCTACGACCAGGTGCTTAAAAAGAGTAAAGAAAAAATTGCCGAAGGCTGGTCCATCGTCATGTTCCCGGAAGGTACCCGCACGGCCCCGGGCGAGGCCGAGCCGCACTATAAGACGGGCGGGGCGCGGCTAGCGGTCGCGACCGGCTTGCCCATTGTGCCCATCGCGCTGAATTCCGGGCACCTGTGGCCTCGCAACAGCATTGCTAAAAAGCCCGGATTGATCACGGTTTCCGTCGGTCCTATGATAGAGACTAAGGGGCGCACTTTCGAAGAAGTGCAAGAGCAAATGGTAGGTTGGATCGAGGGGGAGATGCGGGTCATCTCGCCTGACGCGTATGCTAAATGAAACAACTGGCTTTTGATTTTTTCAATGCGTTAATGCCCAAGGCGCCTGAGCGGGAGAGGGGATCGGCTCAGAAAAAGCAGCCTCGCTTGCCGAAGGCGCCGCCTGCGGTAGAAAAGCGCGAAGCGTTTACGTTAACGCCGGCATTTTCTTATCGCCTTGAGCGGGCAAAGCGCAAAACGGTCGGCTTCATCGTCGATGAGCGGGGACTGACCGTGCGCGCTCCGCGCTGGGTGTCGGTTGCTGAAATTGAAAAAATGATTAGCGAGCGCGAAGGCTGGATTCAGAAAAAGCTCGCGCAGTTTGCCGATTGGCAAAAGGAGCTCGGCACGCAAAGCGTGCACTTTGTCCACGGCGCCGAGATCCCTTATTTGGGCCGCCCGATGCGGCTTTACCTTGATCCGAGCGCAACGGCCGTTTTCCAGGATAAAACGAAAGAAGGGTTGCGCCTGGTCATAAACCTGCCGCTCGATAGTGACGAACGCCGAGTCAAGGACTGGGTTCAGGTTTGGTTTAAAAAAGAAGCCGAACGCTACCTCGGCTCGCGGCTTCGCGCGATAGCCGACCGGGCACTGCTTTCTTATTCCGGGTGGGGCTTATCGAGCGCCAAAGGCCGCTGGGGTTCATGCAGCAGCGACCGCAAGATTCGGCTCAATTGGCGCTTAATTCACTTGGATCCCGATATTGTTGATTACGTCATTGCCCATGAGCTCGCTCATCTCGATGAAATGAACCACGGGCCGAAATTTTGGCAGCGCGTCGCAGAAATCGACCCGGGCTACGAGAACGCCCGCCAAAAGCTCAAAGGCATCTACATTCCGACGCTGCCTTTTTAGGCGGCATCCGTTGTGACGTGGCTTGCCGTATTGGCTAGCCGCACAAAAGCCTCCACCGGCAAGCTTTCCGCACGGGCGCTCGGGTTAACGCCCGCCGCTTCAATATCTTCTTGCGTGAGCCAATCGCTTAGCGCATTTCTGAGCGTTTTGCGGCGCTGGTTAAAGGCAGCGGCCACAATGCCCGCAAAGCGCTCGTTATCGACCGGCAGGAGCGTCTCGGAAGCCTTAGGAACCATCCGGACAATGGAGCTGGTAACTTTGGGAGCGGGCGTGAAGGCGCCGGGCGGCACATCAAACATTTTCTGCAGCCGGTAGCGGTACTGCAGCATGACCGACAGTCGTCCGTAGACTTTGCTGCCGGGATCGGCCACCATTCGGTCGACGACTTCTTTTTGCAGCATGAAGTGCTGGTCGATGACGCGGTCGGCAACGGCTGTTAAATGAAAAAGCAGGGGACTGGAAATGTTGTAGGGGAGGTTACCGATAATGCGCAGTTTCTGCCCGGGCAGCACCGTTTGCCAGTCAAGCTTTAGCGCATCGGCTTCGATTAAGGTGAGCTTCTCGGCAAAAGTTTCTTTAAGCCACGCGGCCAAATCCCGGTCAATTTCCACGGCCGTTTCGTGCCCGATGGCTTCAATGATCTTGCGGGTAAGGGCGGCTTGTCCCGGACCGATCTCCACGATAGCATCGTCCTCTTGCGGGGCAATGGCGGCGATGATGCGTCCGATCCAATGTTCGTCATGAAGAAAATTTTGGCCGAAGCGCTTGCGGGCGCGATGGCCCTGCAGTCCGTTTTGCATGTTCTTGCCTATTGTCGGGAAAAATTGCCAAGGCGGGTATTCTTGCCACCCGCCTTTTGAAAAGACCCGGCCGAAAAGCCGGGTCGCCGAAGAAGTTGTTTGAACTAGTACAGTTCGTCGCGCCGGATTTCCACGTAGGCTCTGTCGCGCAATTCGCGCTGCCACGTGGCTACGGCTTCAGCGAGTTTGCGCTGGCGCAGCGTCTGGCGGGCGATGTAGCGCATGCGGTCGGCATTCATGGCATCTTGCCGGCGGTCAAGCACTTGGATGATATGGTAGCCGTACTGGGTCTTAATCGGTTCGCTGATTTGCCCGGGCTGCAGCTTATTCATCACTTCTTCAAATTCGGGAACGGTATCGCCCGGCTGTACCCAGCCCAAGTCGCCGCCGCGGGTGGCCGAGCCGTCAACCGAGTGCAGTCGTGCGAGCGTGGCGAAGTCTTCCTTGTTGTTGACCAAGCGGTTGCGGATATCGTTCATGCGAGAAAGCACCGTGGCTTCATCGGTAACGGGCGTTACCGCCATCAGGATGTGGCGCACGTGCGTTTGCGTGACCGGGCCCCCTGCCAACTTATTTTGGACGCCGTCGCGCGTGCCGTTGACTTTGACGATGGAAAAGCCGTCGGAACTGACGCTCATCGCTACTTTGCTTTCAGCACGCTGGGCATCGAGCACGGCGCTAGCCAAGGTGCTCGGCAGCTGCGAAAGCGTTCTCCAACCGATCGAGCCGCCTTCCAAGGCGTTGGCGCTGCGCGAGTAGCTGGCAGCCAACTTTCCGAAATCCGCGCCGTTTTGGGCTTGCTCGAGAATGTCTTCAGCCAAAGAACGAGCTTGGTTCATTTCTTCGGTGCTCATGCTCTCGGTGGTCGGAATGAGGATCTGGGCCACGTTGTATTCGACCGTGTCGTTTACGTTAAAGCCCGCCTGGTCAGCCAAGAACGCATCGATTTCGCTTTCGGGGATGTTGATTTGCGAATCCACTTCGCGTTCGCGCAGGCGCTGCGTCATGATCTGCGAGCGGATTTCTTCGCGAAACTGGTTAAAGGCGACGCCGTCCAGAGCCAAGCGGCGGCGAAGCTCAGCTACGGAAATCTTATTTTGGGCGGCAATTTGCTCGATCGTAACATTGACGAGAGCATCATCGACGCGGATGCCGGTTTCGCGGGCCCGCTGGTCAACCGCCCTTTCCAGGATGAGCTGCTCAAGCACTTGGGCGCGCAGCTGAGGCATCGGGGGCAGCTGAATGTTTTGCCGGCGCAGGTTAAGCGCTACCGAGTGCACGCGTTCGAGCAGCTCGTTGGTGGTAATGACGTCATTGTTTACGACGGCAACGACGGCATTCAAGGTCGCGGGCTCAGGCGCCGGGGCCTTGGCTGCCGTTTGTGCATAACTGAGGCTTGCGGAGAAAAAGGCGGCAAGCAACGCCATTACTTTCAGTTTATTCATAGTAGTCATAGAGGCCGGTTAAGCCCGGCATGGCTGTGGGCGATTGATAGCCCGGAATATTGCGGCGCAACTCTTCAAGCGGATTCGAGCCTACCGAGCCCAAGCCCGTCAATTCCAGTTGCACGTAGAAAGTCGTATCGTAGCGGCTTTCGTCGGTGAGGTAGCGCTGGGCTACCAAGCGCAAGGCCCAGCAATCGGCCACGTATTCGATGCCGCCCAAGACTTCCACCGGCTCCTTGTCGTAGAGCGAGTAGTTGTAGCGGGCCAAACCGTAGAGCGAATCGGTGAGCGGCCACTGCACCGCAAAGTCGATTTGCTTGATGCGGTCATCGCGGTATTGCGGCAAATCAGGCACGTAATTGTAGCGATAATAAAGCCCTAAGACAGCCGAGGGCTTCGGGTGCCAGCGAATGCCGGCGTTAATTCGGGTAAAGCGGCTATCGGACGTGGAGTACTGGGCCGTGGCCGTTGTGGAGACGTCCTTGGTGAGCTTGGCGCTCACGCTCGCTAAGAAGTCGCTTTTCACATTGTCGGTTACGCCGATCGTGCCGCCGCGGTAAAGCGGAATGCGCTGGTCGCTAAAGTAGTAGCGCTGGCCGATTGATGCCCGCAGGAATTCGTTGCCGGACTTGCGGTCCAAATAGCGCGATGTGAGCACCAACGAAACCTGGTTGGCCTCGGAGAGCCTGTCGTGTCCGGTAAAAAGGTTTTCCGAGAAAAAGCTCGAAAAACTCAGGTCGGCATAGGAGCTATCGAACGTCGGCATGCGGTCCTGGTCGCGGTAGGGCGTATAGGTGTAGAAGATGCGCGGCTCCAACGTTTGCAGGGCATTGTCGCCGAACCAAGAGGTTTCGCGCTCGAAAATCAAGCCCGTGTCCAAACTGAAGCTCGGGGCAAAAAGACTCGAATTTTTGTCATAGACATCGCGGTAGCTGCCGGTGAGCTGGTTTAAGCCGTCCAGGTTGTAGGCAATGCCCGTGACCATGGCTTTAGGCGTAACAAACCAACCCGGGCCCCTCACCGGATAAGCCACCGAGTGGTTCATGTAGAAGCGGTCGCCCTGTACGCGCCGGGCTTTATCCGGGTGCTTAAAGCGGGTGGCTTCAAAAAGGCTTGAGACCTCAAAGCCGTTGAGATCGGCAAGGTAGCCGCGCCACTGCAGCTGCGGCACTTTTTCGTACGGCTTGGAGTATTCGGTGCCGTCATCGCGCGCAAGGGGCTGATTCTTTTGCACCGATAGCGAGCTGTGCCAGAAGTCGGCTCCGTAGCTTAAGGTGTAGTTTTGGTCAAGAATCGATTCGGACGTATCGTAGATGTTATTGGAGAAGTCCGAAATGTATTGGCCGTCGCTTACCTTATTGTAGTCGACGTTAAGCCTCAGGCCGTTCCATTGTGCCCAGCCTTCAAACTTGGCTGCATAGCGCGAGTCGTTGGTTTCCTTGTCCTCGGACAGGTAGTCGTAGGTGAGCTCGCCGCCCATGTACGGGGTGAGGAAGCGGAATTCGTTGCCCAGAATCACCCCGCGTTTGGTCATCACGTGCGGGGTGAAGGTGTAGTCGTAATTCGGGGCGATGTTCCAGTAAATCGGGATGGCAAATTCAAAGCCGCGCCGAGAGCTCATGCCCATGGTCGGCGTCAAAAGGCCGCTTTGCCGCTCGGTTCCCGTCGGGAACATGGCCCAAGGCGTTGCAAGCACCGGAAGGCCTGCCAAGTGAAAGCTCACGTCTTCGGCATAGGCCATCTGGGAGCTTTCGTCAATCGTGAGCGTGTCGGCTTCGATCCACCAAGCTTTGCTGCCGGGCTTGCAGGTCGTGAGCGTTGCATGGCGAAATTGCGTATTGACGCCGTTGGTAAATTGCGAATATTTGCTCTGGCCCCTGACGCCTTTGACGGCGTACTCATAGGAGACATCCTGCATTTCGCCCGACTGGGTTTCAATCTGGTAGGTGAGCTCCGGCCCGTCAAAGCGTACCCCTTGCCGGATAACAACGGCGTTGCCCTTGACATTGACCGTATCGGTCGACTGCGTATAGGTGATCTTGTCGCCGCGAATGACCGTGCCCGCGCGCCGCACTTCGGCATTGCCCGTGAGGTAAATCTCGTCATCGGTCGTCTCCATCCGGTCGGCCGTGACAAAGCTTGCGGAATTCTCATTGACAAGATCTTGGGAATCGTCAAGCTCGGTGGCGCTGCGCAGGCTCGCCGCGCCGGCGGCTTGGGCCATGGCCGAGCAGGCTATCGCGCAGGCCAAAACAACGCTTTTGACTTTCGGCCGTGCGTTCGGTGTTTGGGGAGACTTTAAAGACATGAAAACGTGAAAACCGGTTTACACTAACAATCGTTGCCTCATTATAGCCGAAGCCGGCCTCATCCTTTACAATGGCGGCGATAATTGGAATTTGTACGCAATTTTAGGCAAATCAAGGAGGTCGGCGATGCCTGATCGTCAAAGCGAACGCCAGCAATGGCTAAAGTCCCTGCCGAGCCGCTACGGGCTTGACTGCCAAAGCGAGGAGCCCGCCAGTGCGGACGCGAGTTTTAGAAGCTACTACCGTCTCAAAGGCGAGGGCGGCAAAACCTACATCGTGATGGATGCACCGCCCGCCAAAGAAAGCGTCGCCCCCTTTATGAAAGTGACGGCGCTGTTTGAAAAAGCCGGCTTAAACGTTCCGCATATTTTCGAGGCCGATGAAAAGGCCGGTTTTTTGTTGCTAAGCGACTTGGGCCGTCAAACCTTTCTCGACGTTTTAAATGAAAGTAATGCCCGCGAACTTTTAACGCAAGCAACCGATTCGCTTATTCGCTGGCAAACGAGCACTGAAGAGGGCGTTTTGCCCGAGTATAGCCGCGAGCTCTTAAGTCGCGAGCTGAACCTTTTCCCCGAGTGGTACATTGCCCGGCACCGTCAAACCGAACTCAACGACCGGCAAAAAAGCATCCTCAAAATCTGTTTTGAGCGCATCCTGCAAAATAATCTTGCGCAGCCGAAGGTGTTCGTGCACCGTGACTTCATGCCCCGCAACCTGATGGTAAGCGACGGCCCCTTGCCCGGCATTCTCGACTACCAGGATGCGGTCTACGGCCCCGTCACCTACGATATCGCGAGCCTGCTGCGCGACGCTTTTATCAGCTGGAACGAGGAATTCGTCATCGACATGACGATCCGCTACTGGGAAAAGGCCCGCGCGGCGGGACTGCCGGTTGCGCACGATTTCGGACAATTCTGGAAAGATGTGGAATGGATGGGGCTGCAGCGGCACCTGAAAGTGCTGGGTATTTTTGCCCGCATCAACTACCGCGACGGCAAGCCGAAATATTTGGCCGATACGCCGCGCTTTTTGGGTTACGTGCGGCAAACGGCAAACCGTTACGATGAATTGCGGCCGCTTTTGTACCTCGTCGATGAAATCGAACAGACCGTGCCGCAGTACGGATACACCTTCTGATCGGGACTTGCCGATGATGAAAGCGATGATTTTGGCCGCCGGCCGCGGCAAGCGCATGCGGCCGCTCACCGATGCCTTGCCTAAGCCGCTGCTGGCCGCAGGCCGTCGGCGGCTCATTGACTGGAGCTTGGACGGATTATATAAGGCCGGCATCCGCGAGGCCGTCGTCAATATTGCCCATTTGGCCGATACCTTCGAACCCATTCTCGGGCACGAGCGCGGCGGCATGCACATCGAGTATTCCCGCGAAGGCAACTGCTACGAAGAGTCGCTTGAAACACTTGGGGGAATCGTGAAGGCGCTGCCGATGCTCACCGACGGGCGCGAGCCTTTCATTGTGGTTGCGGGCGACATCGTTAGCGACTACGATTTTTCCTCTTTGATTGCCCGGCGGGACTCTTTGCTTTCCGGACTGGCTGTGGCGCATTTGGTGCTGGTGCCCAATCCGGGCTTTCATCCTGAGGGCGACATGGGGCTTCTCAACGGACGGATCACTTGCCGCCCGAAGGCTTATACGTATTCGAGCATCGGGCTTTTTTCGCCCGAGATTTTCAAGAACCGCCCCGTCCGTTTTGAAAAACTTTTCCCCTGGCTGTACGGCTTTGTCGAAAAGGGGCTGGTCAGCGGGGAGCTTTATACGGGCTACTGGGGCAATATCGGTACGCCGCAGGACTTGGCAGCGCTTGAAGAAAAAGAGCGCGAAAATCATCTTTCGTCCAAGTGAAATCCGCTTAATTTTTGAGCAAAAACGATAAAATAAATCAGCCGGTTCCGTTGGATTAATCTGCCGGGCCCGCAGGGAGCTATTGTTTCTAAAATGAGCATACGCCTCGGACAATATGAAATCGAAGGACCGTTGTTTTTAGCTCCGATGGCCGGAGTGACCGACAGCCCTTTTAGGCGCCTGTGCCGGCGCTTCGGTGCCGATTATGCCGTCGGGGAGATGGTCGCGAGCCAGCCGCAGCTGCGGCACACCGACAAAAGCCGCATGCGCCTGGCCTTTGTGGACGAGCCGCGGCCGCATACGGTGCAGCTTTTGGGCGGCGATCCCGCAGAGCTAAGCCGGGCGTTTGAATGGGCGTGCGAAGCCGGCGCCGATGTGATTGATTTCAATATGGGGTGCCCGGCCAAGAAGGTGTGCAATGTGGCTTGCGGCTCGGCACTGATGAAAGACGAGGCGCGGGCGGAGGTTCTCATCAAGGCGCTCGGGCGGGCGGCCGAAGAGTGCGGTCGTCCCGTGACGCTTAAGTGCCGCCTCGGATGGGACCGCGCGCACAAAAACGCCGCCACCATTGCCAAAATGGCCGAGCAAGCGGGCTTTGCGCTCATTGCGGTTCACGCAAGAACCCGAGAAGACGGCTATACGGGCGAGCCCGACTATGCGGGCGTGGCCGAGGTAGTTAGCCAAACCTCGCTTCCCGTTGTGGTCAACGGCGACATTGCCGACGCTAATCGCGCAGCAGCCGTGATGAAGTTCACGGGCGCGCGGGCCTGCATGATCGGCCGGGCGGCTTTGGGCCGCCCCTGGGTGTTTGAAGATATCCGGGCGGAATTGGCGGGCAAAGCGTTGCCGGTGCGCTCTTATGCGCAAAAAGCGCAGGTGGTGCTTGCGCATGCGCGCAGCCACCACGCCTATTATGGAGAAAGCGTGACGGCCGCTCGGACTTTTCGAAAGCACCTGTTGTGGTATTTAGGGGACTTTCCGCAATTTGAATCGGTGCGAGATGCGCTTTGCCGAAGCGAAAAGCCCGAACAGCAGCGGGCGCTGCTGACACAATACTTTCAGAACCAAGGTTGGCTCTAAGGATTTTTGGGGATATGACGGATATGCAAGCCGACAGAGAAAAAGATAGCCGCGGCACCGACGAGGCAGCGGCCGAAGCGGCCCTGCCTTTAACGATCGAGGACGCGGTATTGCACAATTTGGAGCTTTATTTTGAGAACTTGCACGGCCAGGCGCCGCATGCGCTGTACCCGATGGTCTTAAGCGCCGTGGAAAAGCCGCTCCTGGAGTTTGCCATGAAGAAGACCCGCCACAATAAGTGCGCGGCCGCTCAGCTTCTCGGCATCAACCGCAATACGCTGCATAAAAAGTTGCGGATGTACGATATTTCTTAATTTGGCTGATTGTTTTTTTGTTTTTTGTTTTTGAAGGAAAAATGACTATGCGCAAACAAGCTTTGCTTAGCGTTTCCGATAAGACCGGCATCGTGGAATTTGCCCGCGAGCTCGCCGCTCTCGGTTACCATCTTCTGTCAACGGGCGGTACGGCCCGCCTGATTGCCGAAGCCGGCATTGAGGTGCAGGAAGTCGCCGACTACACGGGCTTTCCCGAAATGCTCGACGGCCGCGTGAAAACGCTCAACCCGAAAATTCACGCCGGGATTCTTGCTCGCCGTCCGGTGCCCGAGCACATGAAGGCGCTCAAAGAGCACCAAATTGACCCGATTGACATCGTGGTGGTCAACCTCTATCCGTTTGAAGCCACGGTGGCCAAGCCCGATTGCACGTTCGAAGACGCGATTGAAAATATCGATATCGGCGGCCCGACCATGATCCGCGCGGCGGCGAAAAACCATGAAAGCGTTGCCGTTGTCGTGGATCCGGCCGACTACCCGAAGGTGCTCGAAGAGTTGAAGGCCCAAGGCGAAGTCTCGGCCAAGACCCGCTTGGAATTGGCCAAGAAGGTCTTTAGCCACACGGCCCGGTACGATGCGATGATCTCCAACTACCTCACCGCGCTTGACGACAACAAGCAAAAGAGCGACTTCCCGCAAACGTTCACCCGCCAATGGGTGAAGGTGCAGGACATGCGCTATGGCGAAAATCCGCATCAAAAGGCGGCTTTTTACCGCGAAGTGCACGTGGGCCACGGGCTTTTGGCAAGCTATCGCCAGCTGCACGGCAAGGCGCTTAGCTACAACAACATTGCCGATAGCGATGCGGCTTGGGAGTGCGTGCGCCAGTTCGATGAGCCCGCCTGCGTGATCATCAAGCACGCTAATCCCTGCGGCGTGGCCGTCGGCGCCGATAGCGCCGAAGCCTATGCCAAAGCGTTTAAGACTGATTCGAAGAGTGCCTTCGGCGGCATCCTCGCCTTTAATTGCCCGGTCAACGGCGCTTGCGCGGAACACATTTCCAAGCAATTTGCCGAAGTGATCATGGCGCCGTCCTTTACCGAGGAAGCCCTGGCCATTTTGGAAAAGAAGGCCAATGTGCGCCTGCTTACGATCGAGATGGGGCCAGATCGCAACGACTACGACTTCAAGCGCGTGGGCGGCGGCCTTTTGGTGCAAACGCCCGACTTGCAAATCGTCTCTGCCGATGCTTTGCGCGTGGTAACGGAAAAGCAACCCACGGCCCAGGAAATCAAGGACATGCTCTTTGCCTGGCGCGTGGCGAAGTTCGTGAAGTCCAATACGATCGTTTTTGCCAAGGACGGCATGACGATGGGCGTGGGTGCCGGCCAAATGAGCCGCGTGGATTCGGCTCGTATTGCCTCCTTTAAGGCCGAAGAAGCGGGCTTGAGCTTAAAGGGCACGGCCGCCGCAAGCGACGCGTTCTTCCCGTTCCGTGACGGCTTGGACGTGATCGTGGATGCGGGGGCGACCTGCGTGATCCAGCCGGGCGGCTCCATTCGCGACCAGGAAGTCATTGATGCGGCCAACGAGCGCGGCATCACGATGGTCTTTACCGGCGAACGCCACTTCCGCCACTAATCGTTACCGGGCCCTGCGGCCTGAACTGTAACGAATCGAAAAAAGAGGCGCCGGGTGAAAAGCTCGGCGCCCTTTTGCTTTACAATCGAGAGGTTAGTGTCGGAAAATTCAAAGGTTTTTCGTATGTCAGTGAATCGTCGAACGTTTTTAGCTGCCGGGGCAGCCACGGCCGGCTTCTTGTCCGGTCCTGCCTTGGCTCAACTTCGCATTGAAATTACGGGGGTGGGTGCCAATCAATTGCCGATTGCCATCCCCCAATTTCAGGGAACCCGTGACACACCGGTGGATCTCGCGCAGGTTATCACCGCGGACTTGGAACGAAGCGGAGCTTTCCGGGCCATCCGCGTTATGGGGGAAGTGCCCGCCGAAGATATAAATAAGCCTCGGGGAAAGTTTTGGCAAACCATGGGGGCATCGGCCCTGGTGGTGGGCTCCATTGTGCAGGCCGGTCCCACCCGGTATGAAATCCAGTACCGGCTTTTTGACACGGTGAAAAATGCCGTGGTCGATGAAAAGGCCTATGCTGCCACGCCGACGGATTTGCGTTTGACCGCGCATCAAATTGCCGATGCCATTTACGAAAAACTCACCGGTGAAGGCGGTATTTTTGCTTCGCGCTTGGCGTATGTGCTGCAGCGCGGTCGCAATGACTATGAGCTGGTGGTGGCCGATAGCGACGGGGAAAATCCGCAGCCGGCGCTCAAGAGCAAGGAGTCGATCATTTCGCCCATGTGGTCACCCAACGGGCTGCTGCTCACATACGTTTCGTTTGAAGCCAATAAACCCGTGGTCTACCTGCATGATGTGAGAACGGGCGAGCGGCGCGCCGTCGCCAATTTCAAGGGCAACAATTCGGCTCCGGCCTTTAGCCCGGACGGCAAGACCATGGCCGTGGCCCTTTCCATGGGAGGCGGCACGCACATTTACCTCATGAATTTAAACGGGACGAACCTTCGCCGCTTTACCAACAGCCAAGGCATCGATACCGAGCCTGTGTTTAGCCCCGACGGACGCTACGTCTACTTCACGTCCGATCGCGGCGGAACGCCCCAGATTTACCGTCAGCCGGTTGAAGGGGGCGCGGCCGAGCGCGTGACCTATACCAATGAGTATGCCATCAGCCCCGCCGTGAGCCCCAAGGGCGATCGCATTGCCTTTATTTCAAGACTTCAAGGCGCGTTTCGCGTCACGATGATGGACTTGAAAACCGGTTCGCAACTGATCTTGACGGATACCACGCGTGACGAGTCGCCCACTTTTGCCCCCAACGGGCAAATTTTGGTCTACGCCACCGAGCTTGCCGGGCGCGGCGTGCTCGCTACCGTGAGCTTGGACGGTTTGGTGCGTACGCGCTTGACCGGGCAGAACGGCGATATTCGCGAACCCTCTTGGGGTCCCTTGTTAAAGTAAGTACAATTGGTGCTGTATTCGGCTCGCCTGCTTGGGGCGGGCTTTCCCTTTTTGGAGTGTTCTCATGCAATTGAAACGCAAAGTTTTTTGGGCGGGCTTGGCAGTCGCTGCCGGGCTTTTGGCCGGCTGCTCGAGCGTTGACCTGAATCCAAACGGATCCGATGCTGCCGCCGGCACCGATCCCTTTACGAATCCGGCCTCGCCCTTGAGCCAGCAAAGCATTTATTTTGCTTTCGACAGCTACACCGTGCCGGCTGACTCGCAGGCGATGATTGAAGCGCATGCCCAGTACTTGGCGACCCACCCGACGGCGACCGTGGTGCTCGAAGGCAACACCGATGCTCGGGGCGGCCGTGAGTACAACCTGGCTCTGGGCCAAAAGCGCAGCGACAGCGTGAAAAACCGCTTGCAGCTGCTCGGCGTGCCTGAAGATCGGATGGAAAGCGTGAGCTTCGGCAAGGAACGTCCTCGCGCCTTAGGCGACGATGAGGCGTCTTACCAGCAAAACCGCCGTGTCGATATCAAGTACACGACGAAATAGGCTTTTGATGGGTCCCGGGGATGAAAGTTTTTCACCCCGGCTCTTTTTCTCTTTAGGATGAACGCATGGTTTTGCGACAAACATTGTGGGCTTTGAGCTTTTTGGCGTTGGGCTTGCAGGCTTCCGGCGCCTGGGCGTTTGCCGATGACGAGGCCCGGACGGCGATTCTGGAGCTGCGCGAGCAGCTTAAGGCGTCCCAACGCGCCCAAGTGGACTTGATGGGGCAGGTGGAGTCGCTCAGAAATGAAAATCGGCGCTTAAACGGCGAGGTGGAGGAGCTCACCCGCCAGGTTCAAAACTTGGATAAGCGCTTGGTGGAGATCGAGCCCGCCCAAGTGGAGTTAAACGGCCGGCTCATAACCGTTAAGCCCGCCGAACGGCGCGAGTTTGACAAAGCCGCGGGGCTCTTTAGCCAACGCGATTTCAGAGGTTGCATCCAGGCGCTCAATACGTTTAAAAAGAACTGGCCCAAGTCGGCCTATACGGCCGATGCCGATTATTGGCGTGCGAGCTCTTACTATGCGCTAGGCGACTACAAGTCGGTGATCCAGATCACCAACAATATTTCCAAGACCTATCCGAAATCGGACAAGGCGCCCGAAGCCTTGTTGATGAAATCCTCGTCCGAATTAAGTAACGGCGACTTGGATGCCGCCAAGGCTACGCTTGAGCGCTTGATTAAGCGTTATCCGAAGTCCGAAGAAGCCAAGACGGGCAAAGAGCGTCTTAAGGAAATGAACCAAATCGGTTAGGCGCTATATTTCGGAATACAATGTAAGGCTATCAGGGTGGGGTGGCCCTCCCGTTTTATTTTTTAAGAGAATTGAAATGACTTGTTCATGCTGCGGACACCAAATTTTGCGTAATCCGTTAACGAACCACGGAACGGCGTTTACCGACAAGGAGCGCTCTGAGAAGGGGCTGCGAGGGTTGCTTCCCGCGCGTATTGAAACGCTTCAAGAGCAATCCGACCGGGCAATAAAGCTTTTGCGCTCTTTCCCGTTGCCGCTGCAACGCTACGTTTTTTTGGATACGTTGCACAACACGAATGAAACGCTTTTCTACAAGGTCGTGATCGATCACATTGAAGAGATCATGCCGATCATCTACACGCCGACCGTGGGCGAAGCCTGCCAAAACTACAGCAAGATTTTGTTGCAGCCGCGGGGCCTTTTTGTGACGATCAACGATAAGGGCCATGTGGCCGAATTGCTGGAAAACGTCGATCAAGACGATGTGGAAGTGATCGTGGTCACGGACGGACAGCGTATTTTGGGCTTAGGCGATCAGGGCGTTAACGGCATGGGCATCCCGGTTGGCAAGCTGGCCCTTTATACGGCGTGCGCGGGCGTTGCTCCCGAAAAAACCTTGCCCGTGACGATTGATGTCGGCACGAACAATCCCGAATATTTGGCCGATCCCGGCTACCTCGGCTTGCGTCATGAGCGCGTGGTCGGCGCCTGCTACGACGAGCTCGTCGATGAATTTATGCTCGCGGTGAGAAAGCGTTGGCCCAATGCCCTCGTGCAGTTTGAAGACTTCGGCAATGCCAATGCCTTCCGCTTGTTGTCTCGTTGGAAGGATAAGACGCTGTGCTTTAACGATGACATCCAAGGCACGGCTTGCGTGGCGGTGACGGGTTTTTACTCGGCGCTTCGCGTTACGGGCGGCCGCCTGGCCGACCAGCGCATCCTCTTCTTGGGTGCCGGGGAAGCTGCCACCGGGATTGCCAATTTGTTGGCTGAAGCCATCATGGAAGAAACCGGCTGCACGATCGAGCAAGCCCGCGAACGCTGCTATCTTTTCGACTCGAAGGGCCTTGTGATTGCCGCCCGCAACGACTTGTCGGCTCATAAGCGCGCCTTTGCGCACGAAGCCGAGCCGGCATCGAGCTTTTTACAGGCGATCCAGCAATTGCGCCCGACGGCCATTGTGGGCGTAGCCGCCCAACACAATGCCTTTGATTCCATGATCATCGGCGAGATGAGCGCCATTAATGAGCGCCCGATCATCTTTGCGTTGTCCAACCCCACCTCGAAGGCCGAATGCACGGCCGAGATGGCGTACCAATTCTCCGGCGGCCGCGCGCTCTTTGCTTCCGGTTCGCCCTTTGATCCGGTCACGGTAGGCGGCAAGACCTTCATGCCGCGCCAAGGCAACAACGCTTACGTATTCCCGGCTTTAGGTAAAGCCGCGAGCTTTGTGAAAGCAAAGACCATGCCTTCGGGCATGTTCCTTGCGGCTTCTCGCGAATTGGCTAAGCTCGTGAGCGAGGAAGATTTGGAAAAGGGGAGCCTTTATCCGTCGTTAAACGATATTCGCCCCATTTCCGAAGCCATTGCCGTAGCGGTAGCCGAGTATGCCTACAAGCACGGCATCGCCCAGTCGGAACGGCCTGCCGATTTGGCTCAAGCCATTAAGGCAAGCATGTATTTCCCGCAGTATTAATCTTTCATGGCGAGACTTCCTCGGGGAAGCCTCGCCGTGTCTGCGACGTAGCCCGTTTGTGAAAACCAATCCCCTGATTGATGTGGATCAGTCCCTTATCCCGGATATGACTCCCGCTGTCGATGACGTGGTGGCGATTGCCCGCCTCAAGGGCGAGCCGCTTTTGCAGCTTCCGGAAGATCTTTACATTCCGCCGGATGCCTTAAGGCTCTTTTTGGAGTCTTTTGAGGGGCCGTTTGACTTGCTGCTGTACCTTATTCGCAAGCAGCGTTTGGACTTAAATGAAATCTCGGTCGCTGCCGTAACCGACCAGTACATGCAGTATGTCGAAGAGATCCGTTCGCAGAATATGGAATTGGCTTCGGACTACCTGGTGATGGCCGCCGATCTCATGATGATCAAGAGCCGCCTTTTGCTGCCCGTACCGGTGGGCGAAGACGATGGCGAAGAGGAAGATCCGACGGCTCGCATCTTAAGGGAAGTGGCTGAATACGAAAAAATCCAAGTGGCCGCGCAGCTATTGAACGCTTTGCCCACCGTGGGCGACGGGTTCTGGCGTGCCCGCGTGACGGTTCCCGAGGAGGCGCAGCCTTTGCCGCAGGTGCTGCCTCAGGAATTGGCCCGCGTGTGGTTAGCCGTGATGAAGCACGCCGACTTGAAGATGAGCCACACCGTGCAGCGCCAGGAGCTCTCGATTCATGAATTTATGTCGGAGATTGTCCGCGCCGTCGAGCAGGTGAGCTTTATAAGCTTTGATGCCCTGGTGCAGGGGCAAGCGACGATGCAAGAGCGTGTTGTCAGCTTTTTGGCTATTTTGGAACTCTCGCGCGAAGGGCTCATTACGATTACCCAGGCCGCGCCTTATGCTCCCATTTATTGCTCAAAGAGACGCTACCAGGAAAGCTTAGATCTAACTTCAAGCTAATATGTGAATTTTTCTTGATTTTTTCTCAAAAGCGCTGTTATAAGGACCGTTTTTGAGTAAACTTTTGTTTTGTTTTATTGATAAGGAAACAACTGAACTATGGAATGGTTGACCGAGTTGATTACAACGATGCACTGGGGTGCCGTTGCTCAAATCATCATGATCGACATTTTGCTGGGGGGCGACAACGCCGTGGTGATTGCTTTGGCGTGCCGCAACTTGCCGCCCAAGCAACGCCGTCAAGGGATTTTCTGGGGCGTATTGGGGGCGATTGCTCTGCGCGTCGTGCTCATTACCTGCGCCGTTTTCTTGCTGCAATTGCCGTTGTTGAAGGCGGTAGCAGGCTGCCTTTTGATCTATATCGGGGTGAAGCTCTTGGTGCCGCACGCGGAGGAA
Organism: Candidatus Aphodousia gallistercoris; assembly: GCA_018714185.1. Lineage (GTDB taxonomy): Bacteria > Pseudomonadota > Gammaproteobacteria > Burkholderiales > Burkholderiaceae_F > Aphodousia > Aphodousia gallistercoris. Next base: position 56,902 of record DVNT01000018.1, read on the forward strand.
GAAAAGCATATTGAAGCCAGCACCAAGGTGCTGTCTGCTATCAAGACCATTATCGTGGCCGACTTGGTGATGAGTATCGATAACGTGATCGGCATTGCCGGTGCGGCGCAGGCCGCGCACGAGCACCATCAAACGCTCTTGATCATCTTCGGCTTGGTGGTGAGCGTTCCCTTCATTGTGTTCGGTAGCCAAATTATTTTGAAGCTCTTTGACCGCTTCCCGATCATTGTCACATTAGGCGGCGCCCTCTTGGGCTGGATCGGCGGCGGCTTGGTCACCTCCGATATTCTGCTCGTGGATCATTTGCCGCAAACGTCCGTGGTGCATTACACGGGCTGCGTGTTGGGCGCTATTTTGGTTGTGGCCATTGCCCGCTATATTGTTTCTAAGCGAAAGGCCGCTTCCTAGAGAAGCTTCGTTCTTAAAGAAAACTCCCGCCGGTTTGCACTAGTGGGAGTTTTCTTTATCGGCAGGAAAGGTTCTTCTGCATGCTGCCGGCGCATAGCGGCATTATCCGCCTGCGCCGGCCTTCTTTTAGACAATGTCTTTGAGCTCTCGGCGCAAAATCTTGCCCACGGCTGTCTTCGGCAGCGAGTCCACGAAGACGATTTGCTTCGGGATCTTGTAGCCCGTTAATTGCGTGCGGCAATACTTCACCACGTCTTCTTTTGTGATAGACGGATCCTTGCGTACGATAACAGCTTTTACCGTTTCACCGGAGCGCTCATGCGGAACACCCACGACGCCGCATTCCAAGATGCCCGGCATGGAGGCAATGACGCCTTCGACTTCATTTGGGTAGACATTGAAGCCGGAGACGAGAATCATGTCTTTCTTACGGTCCGTGATGGTGATTTTGCCGTCGCTTGCCATGAAGCCGACATCGCCCGTGCGCAGCCAGCCGTCGCGGAAAACGCCGGCCGTTTCTTCGGGGCGGTTCCAGTAGCCGAGCATTACTTGCGGTCCCTTGACGCAAATTTCACCGGTATATTCAGGGATTTTGGCCGGATCATCGCACTGGCCTAAATCGCGGAAGCCGTCGCCTCGAATGGAAACTTCCGTTGAGGGCAAGGGATAGCCCACCGAGCCGTCCCAAGGCGCGTCAGGGAGATTACCGCAAACGCCCGGAGACGTTTCCGTTAAGCCGTAAGCTTCGAGGATGCCGCCGCCCGTAGTTTGTTTCCAGCGCTCGGCTACCACTTTTTGAATCTGGGTGCCGCCCGCTACGCTCATCTTCAGGCGGGAAAAGTCAACATTTTTGAATTCAGGCACATTGAGCAGGGCGTTGTAGAGCGTATTAACGCCGGTATAGATGCTAAAGCGCGCCTTTTGGCACTCTTTCACCAGCCCCTTGATGTCGCGGGGGTTGGTAATCAGAACGCTGCGGGCGCCCCAGTTCAAGAAGCAAAGAGTCGCCGTGAAACTAAAGATGTGGTAAAGCGGCAAGGCGCATAGCGCCACTTCTTCATACTCTTTAAACGTCACGCTAATCCAACGGCCGGTCTGCTCCACGTTGGCAAGCACATTGCGGTGCGAGAGCATGGCGCCTTTGGAAACGCCCGTCGTGCCACCGGTGTATTGCAACAGGGCCACATCTTGGTTGTACAGCTCAACGGGTTGAAAACCGCGGGCGTGGCCCTTGGCAAGCGCCTCGCGAAACGAGACGGCCTTTGGCAAGCGGTAAGGCGGCACCATCTTTTTAACGTACTTGATGGCAGTATTAATCAGCAAACGCTTCGGAGCGGGGAACAAATCGCCGACGGCCGTCGTAATGACGTATTCCACCGGGGTTTTATCGATCACGCGTTCGAGCGTCTTGGCGAAGTTTTCAATGATGATAATGGCCTTGGCGCCGGCGTCCTTGAGTTGGTGCTCCAATTCGCGAGCCGTGTAAAGCGGGTTGACATTTACTACGATAAAGCCTGCCTTGAGAATGCCGAATAAGCTTACCGGGTATTGGAGCAGGTTCGGCATCATGATGGCGACGCGGTCGCCTTTTTTCATGCCGGGCAGCGATTGCAGATAGCCCGCTAAATCTTCTGAAAGCGATTTTGTTTGCCCGGCCGTGAGCGTTGTGCCCATGTTGGTAAAGCAGGGGCAGCTGGCGCGGCGTTCGACCAAGCGGTCAAGAATGGCAGGGATATTCGGATAGATATCGGGATTAATGGTTTCGGGCACGCCTTTCTGATATTTGGCGAGCCAAGGAAATGAGGTCATCATGTTTGAAAGAAAGTTGTCAATGTATAAACAATAAATATACACAAACCTCGGCCAACGGGGTGCCGTTAAGCCGAGGTGATTGAAAAAAAATAATTAGGCAAGCGTCAGGCAGTGGCGTGCGTAGGACTTCACGTCTTCCCAATCCGTGTAGTCGATGACGGCTGTCGGATCCGTCGGACCCTTGGTCATTTTCATGATGAGTTGGATCATCTTGGTATCAAGCCAACCCCAATTCGGGTAGTCGACCTTGCCGGCAATGCACTTGATGTCGCGCGGCGTCCAGGGCGACATCTTCAAGAATTTTTGCATGTAGCGGTTGCCTTCGGGCGTGGCCTTGTAGGGCGTACGGGCAACCACGGAAAGGTTAAAGAAACTGTGCGGCTTGGCGTTTAATTGATCCTTGTACTTGGTGACAAAGTGCATGAATTTTTTGTTGTACGTACCGTAAAGAACGGGCGAGCCGACAATGATTAAGTCATACTTGTCCCATTCGACGCCTTCGTGGTCGGCTTCGACCACATCCATCATGTCAGCTTGATTGCCTTCGGCAATGATGGTTTCCCAAATACGGCGGGCAACGCGCGCCGTGTGCCCTCCACGGCTGAAATAAACCACGAGCACAGATTTCATTTTGCAATTCTCCTTGCTCCACCCGAGTGTTGTTCGAATTGTTCGGATGGAAAAAACAATTTGTTAGCCTAGTACGATCGGGCGCGATAGTGATGACCTGAAAAGCTATCGCTTGCCCTAATAAGCTAGGTGTTAACCCTTAATCATTCGGGGTATGTGAGGCATTTTAATCCTCAAAGATTTTTCTAATCTTAAAAGCTTATCCGAAATAGCCATTAAACCATGCAAAGGCTTTTTGGGGATCGGCCGCGATAAAGTCGGCATGCCAGCTTTCAATGTCGGCATGCGCTCCGAGGTAGCCCCAGAAGGCGGCGACAAACGGCAAATCGCAGGCCCGGGCGGCTTGGCAGTCGCGCAGGTCGTCTCCCACGTAAAGGGCCTCGCTTGCCGGTTGCGAGCAAGCGTTAAGGGCATATAAAAGGTTATCGGGGTTGGGTTTGAGTTTGCCGGTGGTATCCCCGCAGGCCACAACGGCGGCTCGTCCGGCAAGCTGCAACTTTTCCAATACCGGGTAGGTAAAGCGGGAATGCTTATTGGTGACGATGCCCCATTTCCATCCGGCCGATTCGATTTGCGTCAAAAGCAGTCCGATGCCATCAAACATGACAACGCGTTCGGAGCAGTGCGTGGCGTAATCGTCAAAGAAGCGTTCTCTCATTTCGGCAAAGTCGGGATCTTCGGGAGTAAGGCCGAAGCCGAGCTTGAGCATGCCGCGAGCGCCCATGCCGGCCTGGGGACGGATCGTGGCGTAGTCAAGCGGCGGCAGGCCCTTTTCCTGGCGAAGGCGGTTAAGCGAGCAGGCCAGATCCGGGGCGCTATCGACTAAGGTGCCGTCAAGGTCAAAAAGAATTAAGGGGGCAGTCATACGTTTTTCCCAGAAGGATATGCATGAAAAAGGCGCCCTTTTTTCAAAGAGCGCCTCGCAAAATTAAAAGCCTTAGGCTATTAATTATTGAGCGCGGGTGCCAACCACTTCAACGACGGCACGACGGTTCGGGGCCAAGCAGGCGATCACGTCAGCGCGCGGGCCTTCGTCAGAGCAGGTCACGACCGGGTCAGCAGGACCCTTGCCTTCGGTTTGGATCTTGTCGGCCGGAACGCCTTGGGCGACCATGAAGGTCTTAACGGCTTCGGCGCGGCGTTCGGACAAAGCTTGGTTGTAAGCGTCCGGACCCGTACGGTCGGTGTAGCCGGTGGCCATCACCACTTCAACGTTCAAGCCGGCCATGCGGGCGACCAATTCTTGCAACATGTTCAAACCTTCGGGTTTGAGCTTGTCGGAATTCACATCGAACAACGTATCGGCAGCCAAAACGATCTTGCTGGAGTTGGCAATGTCGGCGTCGCATTCAATACCTTCGGCCAAAGCCGGAGTCCAGTAGCCCGTGCGAACGCAGAGGTTGTAGTTGGTCATCACCGTGGAGCCGTTGCTGGCCTTGACGTACGGATAGGCGTCAGCAGCACTGGCCATACCGCTCGTAGCGAGAAGGGCGAGCATCGCAGCACTCAAAACAATACTTTTTTTCATAATTTTTTCTCCAATTGGAATAAGCGGTTGTACAACAGGCGACCGCCGGCGCCCTATCGGCAAAACTCCCACCGCCCTCGCGAGTGGCCCTTTTGGGGAATTTCACCATATACTAGATTCTATTCTGCCACGTTTGAGCGGTTTTCTGTAAATTTTTCTCACTCAAATGACGTAGCTCAACGCTTTGTTGTTTTCTAACAACAAGCGCTCCATCGACCCAAACGTGCGTGATGTCCTCGCGGCCGGCGCTGTAAAGCAGCTGCGACTCCGCATCGTAAACCGGCTGGGTGTCAAAGCCGCCCAGGTCCACGGCGATCAGGTCGGCGTCCTTGCCTTTTTCAATCGAGCCGATTCGATCGTCCCAGCCGATGGCTTTGGCCCCGCCCAAGGTGGCGCTAAAAAGCAAGTCCTTGACCTTCATGACGGTTGTTTTTCCGGCAACGGCCTTGCCGAGCATGGCAGCCAGGCGCGTTTCCCCAAGCAAGTCGAGCTTATCGTTACTGGCTACGCCATCGGTTCCCATGGCAATGTTGATGCCTTGCTGCATCATCTCGGCGATGGGAGCAAAGCCGCTGGCGAGCTTTAAGTTCGAGCACGGGCAGTGCACGACGCTCGCGCCGGCTTTTGCGAGCAGTGCTCTTTCGCCGGCATCCGGGTGCACGCAGTGCACGGCGATGAAATTTTCGTTGATTAGGCCGAGGCGCTGCAGCCGCTCAATCGGGCGCATGCCGAATTGCTTAAGCGAGTCCTCGATTTCGGTTCGGGTTTCATCGACGTGCATGTGGATTTTCGCGTGGTGGCGCTCGGCCATCTCGCGAGCTTTCACAAGCGTTTCATCGTTAACGGTATACGGGGCGTGCGGACCGACCGTGACCCGCACTTTGCGGTCGCCGTCAAAGCGCTCGAAAAGCGCTTCGGCCGCTTTCAAGTACTCGGCATCGGTTTTTGCCATGGCCGAGGGAAAGCCGATCAAGATGCCCGAGACGGAACACTTCATGCCGGCTTCGGTGAGCCCTTGCGCGACCGAGTCGGAGAAAAAGTAGTGGTCGCTTGCACAGGTAATGCCGGAGCGGATCATCTCCTCGCCGGCCAAGCGCGAGCCTTCATGGCAAAAGGCCGGGCTCATCAATTTGCCTTCGGCCGGCCAAATTTTGGTTTGCAGCCAGTCCATTAGGGCCAAGTCCGCCCCCATGCCCCGCAGCAAATTCATCGGAGCGTGCGTGTGCGCGTTCACCAATCCCGGCAGCACAATGTGCTGCGAGAGATCAAAAGTTTCTTGCGCGGTGATGCCCGCGGTTTCTTGCGTGGGGACCAGGCCGATAATTTTGCCGCCGTCAATGAGAATGCTGTGGCAGGACAGCACCACGTTATGAGGGGCCATCGGCATGACCCAGCCGGCGTGAATAAGCGTTTGGATATGCATAAGTTCTCGTTTTTCAAGTGCTTTTGATAGTGGAGCATATTGTACGAGAAAAGCGAAGCGAATTCCGAGCCGAAACTCTGCCCGCCCCGGGTAAAAGATGCTATCTAACCTATTGTTTTTAATAAAAAATTTAAAGGTTTTCTTTTGGGAAATTTTGTCAAAATCCTGATAAAATCCACAGATTGATCAAAAATTAACGGATTAGGAACTCGATGTCTGATAACGAAGAAAACAAAAACGAAGAAGAAATCCGAGAAAACGACCAAGCGTCGCAAGAAGCCGGCTCGATGATCGGCATTGCCCAGGAGCTGCTTCCGGTTTCGCTCGAAGGCGAAATGAAGCGGGCCTACTTGGATTACGCCATGAGCGTGATTGTCGGCCGCGCGCTGCCTGACGTGCGTGACGGCCTTAAGCCCGTGCACCGCCGCGTTTTGTACGCCATGGACCAGATGGGCAATACCTACAATCGCCCCACGAAGAAGTCTGCTCGTGTCGTGGGCGACGTGATCGGTAAGTACCACCCGCACGGTGACTCGGCTGCCTACGATACGATTGTTCGTTTGGCTCAGCCTTTCTCGCTTCGTTATCCGCTCGTTTACGGGCAGGGCAACTTCGGCAGCTTGGACGGCGACTCGGCCGCGGCTATGCGTTACACGGAAGTGAAGCTGCAAAAAATTGCCGGCGAAATGCTCGCCGATATCCGCAAGGACACGGTCGACTTCATTCCGAACTACGACAATACGGAAAAAGAGCCGACGGTATTGCCCACGCGCCTGCCGAACCTGCTCATTAACGGCAGCGCCGGTATCGCCGTCGGCATGGCAACGAACATTCCGCCGCACAATTTGCGCGAAACGATTGACGCGTGCGTGCACTTGCTCAATCACCCCGAGGCTACGGTTGACGATCTCATTCATTTCGTTCCGGCACCGGACTTTCCCACCGGGGGCATCATCTTCGGCTTAAAGGGCGTACTGGAAGGGTACCGCACCGGGCGTGGCCGCGTGCTCATGCGGGCAAAGACGCACTATGAGGAGTTCGATCGGGGGCGCCGCACGCGCATTGTGGTCGATGAAATTCCCTATCAAGTCAATAAGCGCGTTCTGGTCGAAAGCATTGCTCATTTAGTCAATGAAAAGAAGATTGAGGGCATTTCCGACCTGCGAGACGAAACCGACCGCGACGGCGTTCGGGTCGTGATCGACTTGAAAGCGGGCGTTGTCGCCGATGTCGTACTCAATAACCTTTATAAGCTCACGCAGCTGCAAGACTCGTTCGGCATTAACATGGTCGCGCTCGTTGACGGGCAGCCGCAGCTGCTGAACCTCAAGCAGATCATTGAAGCCTTTCTCATGCACCGCCGCGAAGTGGTTACGCGCCGGTGCTTATTCGATTTGCGTGAAAACCGTTCGCGAGGCCATATCCTGGAAGGCTTGGCAGTGGCCTTGGCCAATATCGACGATTTCTTAAGCATTATCCGCAGCGCGCCGACGCCGGAAGTGGCTAAGGCAGGGTTGATGAGCCGCGGCTGGACTTCGAGTTTGGTGCACGATCTGCTGCAGCGCGCCGGTAACCGCCGCGCCGATTACCGTCCTGAGGGGCTGGACGAGGCGTACGGCGTTCACGCCGATGACGGTCTTTACTATTTGAGCCCGACGCAAGCCGACAGCATTTTGCAGATGCGCTTGCAACGCTTGACCGGCTTGGAGCAGGATAAGATTTTGCAGGAATACCGCCAAGTGGTCGATGTCATTGCCGACCTGCTTGATATTTTGGCCAACCCCGAACGGGTCCGTAAGATCATCGAAGACGATCTGCTCGATATCAAGCAAGAGTACGGCGATGATCGCCGCTCGCAAATTGATCCGACGGGCGACCCGAACTTTGACCCGCGCGACTTGATCCCGCGCCGTGAAATGGTGGTAACGCTCACGCGTGACGGCTATATCAAGGCCCAGCAAGTCACCGATTATCAAGCCCAAAAGCGCGGCGGCCAAGGCAAGAAAGCCGCCACGATGAAAGAGGGCGACCTGATCGATCAGCTCTTTATCGCCAATTCGCACGACCGGATTTTGTGCTTCTCCGATTTCGGCCGGGCCTATTGCCTGGATGTTTACACGTTGCCCGAGGGCTCAAGAACCTCGAAGGGTCGGCCCATTATCAATAGCGTGCCGCTTGCCGAAGGCGAACACATTACGGTGATTTTGCCTGTGAAGGAATTCGACGATAAGCACTACGTCTTTATGGCGACGGCTAACGGCGTGGTAAAGAAGACGCGTCTTTCGGAATTCGCCAAGATCCGCAAGAGCGGCATCAACGCGGCCGGCTTGGACGAAGGGGATCATTTGATCGGCGTAGCCATTACCGACGGCGAGCATGATGTGATGCTCTTTTCCGACGGCGGCAAGGCCGTGCGCTTTAGCGAAAGCGATGTCCGTCCGATGGGCAGAACGGCCCGCGGCGTCAAGGGCATGACCCTTGAAGAGGGCCAAAGCGTTATTGCCCTGCTGGTGGCCGAAGACGAGTCCGAGACGGTGTTGACGGCGACCGAAAACGGTTTCGGCAAGCGTACGGAAATTGCTGAATACAGCCGCCATGCCCGCGGCACGAAGGGCATGATTGCCATCCAAACGAGCGAGCGCAACGGCAAGGTGGTTGCCGCGACGCTGGTAAAGGATGCCGACGAAGTGATGTTGCTCACGAAAAAGGGCAAGATCGTTCGCACGCCAGTGGCTGATATCCGCGTGCTCAAGCGGGCAACGCAAGGCGTCACGCTGATTTCGCTCAAGGACGACAGCTTGGCGGCCGTTCAGCGTATTACCGAAGATGACGTGGATGACGACGAGGCGGCCTCTCAAGCGGCGGCTGTCCCCCAGGCTGCGGGCCCGCAAGGGCAAGAAAACCCGCAAGGCGGTGAGTCTTCCGACGATCAACAGTAATTTGCAAGTCCGGTCCCGGTAAACCCTTCAGGCGCAGGGGCCGGTTTGCAGGCTTTATTTCATATCATCTGATTCTCTTATGAGCATTGCAGTCATTACGATTGACGGACCGACCGCTTCCGGCAAGGGAACGGTGGCCTCGCTTGTAGCCCGTACGCTGGGCTATCACTATCTTGATAGCGGAGCGTTGTATCGCCTGACGGCCTACAAAGCGCTCAAGCACGGGGTTGATCTTGCCGATGAACCGGCGCTTGAGAAGCTTGCCCGTGAACTTGAGCCGATTTTCCGCGAAGGAAAAATCGAGCTTGATGGCGAAGACGTGACGCGAGCAATCCGCGCCGAAGAGGTGGGCGTGGCAGCCAGTAAAGTCGCGGCTTTGACCGCGGTGCGCTCGGCTTTGCTGCAGGTGCAAAAATCCGCCCGCAAGGCGCCGGGCCTTGTCGCCGACGGGCGCGATATGGGTAGCGTGATTTTCCCGGATGCGACTTTAAAAGTGTTTTTAACGGCCAGTGCCGAAGCGCGTGCCCAAAGACGCTTTAATCAGTTGAAAGAAAAAGGAATTGTTGCTAATATCGGCACTCTTGCGCAGGACTTGCGCGAGCGGGATCGCCGAGACACAGAAAGAGCGGTGAGCCCGTTGGCGCCCGCTCCCGAAGCCAAGATTCTCGACTCGTCTGACATGACGATTGAGGAGACGGTTGCCCAAGTGCTGGCTTGGTATCGTGAGGCAACCGAGAAGCGTTCGCACTGACCGCAAGGCTGCGAACGAGCCCCGGAAAACCGGCAATCGGGCCGGCCCGGTTTTTTAACCCAGCCATTAGCCGAGAGTTGCTCGGATAGCGGCTGATTTTTAAATTTTTTACACATGTCTGAAAATACTAACCAACCCGAGTCTTTTGCTCAGCTTTTTGAAGAAAGCTTAGCTCGTCAAGAAATGCGCCAAGGCGAAGTCATTACCGCTGAAGTCGTGCGCGTGGACTACAACTTCGTTGTGGTCAATGCCGGCTTGAAGTCCGAAGCCTATGTGCCCATTGAAGAATTCAAGGACGATCGCGGCGAAGTGACCGTGAAGCCGGGTGACTTCGTGGCCGTCGCAATCGAACAAGTCGAAAACGGCTACGGCGATACGATTTTGTCTCGCGACAAGGCCAAACGCCTTGCCGCTTGGATGAACCTTGAAAAGGCCCTCGAATCCGGCGAACTCGTCACCGGTACGATCACCGGCAAGGTCAAGGGCGGTTTGACCGTCATGACCAACGGCATCCGTGCCTTCTTGCCCGGCTCCTTGGTCGATACTCGTCCTGTCAAGGATACGACCCCGTACGAAGGCAAGACGATGGAATTCAAGGTCATCAAGCTCGACCGCAAGCGCAACAACGTGGTTGTTTCCCGTCGCGCCGTGGTTGAAGCCAGCATGGGCGAAGAACGCGCCAAGCTGCTTGAAACGTTGAAGGAAGGTGCCGTCGTCAAGGGCATCGTCAAGAACATTACCGATTACGGTGCCTTCGTTGATTTGGGCGGCATCGACGGCTTGTTGCACATCACCGACCTCGCCTGGCGTCGCGTGCGTCACCCGAGCGAAGTGGTTCAAGTCGGCCAAGAAATCGAAGCCAAGGTCCTCAAGTTCGACCAAGAAAAGAACCGCGTGTCTTTGGGCTTGAAGCAATTGGGCGAAGATCCTTGGATCGGCATCTCCCGTCGTTATCCGAAGGGAACCCGCTTGTTCGGCAAGATCACCAACATCACCGATTACGGTGCCTTTGTTGAAATCGAAGCCGGCATCGAAGGCTTGGTGCACGTCTCCGAAATGGATTGGACCAACAAGAACGTTGATCCGAAGAAGGTTGTTCAATTGGGCGATGACGTCGAAGTCATGGTTCTCGAAATCGATGAAGAACGTCGTCGTATCTCCTTGGGCATGAAGCAATGCAAGCCCAATCCCTGGGAAGAATTTGCTCAAAGCCACAAGAAGGGTGACAAGGTCACCGGCCAAATCAAGTCCATCACGGACTTCGGCGTGTTCATCGGCTTGCCCGGCGGCATCGACGGCTTGGTTCACTTGTCTGACCTCTCCTGGACGGAACCGGGCGAAGAAGCCGTTCGCAAGTACAAGAAGGGTGACGAATTGCAAGCCGTCGTGCTCGCAATCGATACCGAACGCGAACGCATCAGCTTGGGCGTGAAGCAATTGAGCGGCGATCCGTTTAGCAACTTCACGAGCACCCATGAAAAGGGCTCCGTGGTGACCGGCACCGTCAAGACGGTTGACGCCAAGGGCGCCGTGATCGACTTGGGCGACGAAACCGAAGGTTACTTGCGTGCTTCCGAAATTTCGGCCGAACGTGTCGAAGACGCTACGACGCAATTGAAGGTGGGTGACAGCGTGTCTGCTCAAATCATCAGCATCGACCGCAAGAACCGCAGCATCCAATTGTCCATCAAGGCCAAGGATGCTAGCGAAGCTCGCCAAGCCTTGGATCGCATGAACCAAGACCAAGCGTCTGGTACGACTAACCTGGGTGCCTTGTTGAAGGCTAAGCTCGAACAAAAGTAATCGGAGAAGCATGGTGGACGCCATGACGAAATCCGAGCTGATTGAACGGCTCGCAAATATCAATCCGCGCCTGACGGCGCGGGATGTTGACGAAACCGTCAAAGCGGTTTTAGATGCCATGACCCTGGCTTTGGCCAACGGCTCTCGCATTGAAATCCGCGGCTTCGGCAGCTTTTCTTTGAACTACCGCCCCGAGCGCGTTGGGCGCAATCCCAAGAGCGGCGAAAGCGTGGTGGTTCCGGCAAAGTACGTGCCGCACTTTAAGGCGGGTAAGGAAATGCGTTCTCGAGTGGACGGCTCTGCGCCGCAAGCTTAGAGACGTTTCCGAACGTCAAACGTAACGAAAAGGGTGGATCCTTCGGGGTCTGCCCTTTTTGCAATCTTGAGCACGCTTTCGAGGCCGTGTCGCTTGGGTGAGGGTTCTCATGCCGATTTTTCGGGATATTTTTTAAGGTAACCACCTTAGAAGATTTAAAGCTCTAGGCGCATATGCCTAGATTTTGTCGCGAAACTCTAAAACCCGCTTCCTATAATAATCCGACATAGGTGCCAACCTATCAACGGAAATTATTGTTCGTTTTTTATCGGGTTTTATCATGTATAACTTTCTGTCCGCCTTCGTTATTTGCGGCATTGTCGTTTTGATCGGTGAGATGATCTCCAATCTCACCAAAGCGTGGGTCCCTTCGGTTTTTGCTTCGGCCTGCATTTTGCTCGTAGGCTATTGGACCATTATTCCTTATGACTTGGTCAAGGATTCTTATTTGATTCCCTTCGGTGCAACGATCGCCATTTACCTTTTGATCGTTCACATGGGGACGGTGATTAGCCTGCAAACGCTGATGGAACAGTGGCGTACCGTCGTGATTTGTTTGGCAGGCTTGGTGGGCATGTGCCTCTTTGTGATGGTGCTTTGCCCCATGATGATGGACTGGTCTTTGATCGTTGCCGGCTTGCCGCCGTTGACGGGCGGCGTGGTGGCGGCCACCATCATGCAGCAAGCCGCAACGGAACGCGGCTTGACCGAAGCGGCCGTGTTTGCCATTTCGATGTACTGCATCCAAGGTTTTGCCGGTTATCCGTTAACGGCTATCTGCATGAAGTATGAAGGCAAGCGTTTGCTCAAGGAATTCCGCGAAAAGGGCCAAACGGCAACGAGCCAGCAGGAAATGGATGCGGTTCGCAATGTCACGGCTTTGCCCAAGGACACTTCAAACGGTATTTTGGCCTTGCCGGAAAGCTGGAATTCGCCCGTCATGACGCTGACGAAATTGGCTTTGGTCGGCTGGCTTGCTTCCCTGGTGGGCGGTTGGACCGGCATCAGCGGTGCCGTGTGGGCCTTGGTCTTCGGTGTTATTTTCTGCACGTTGGGCTTTTTGGAAACCGATGCTTTGCACCGTTGCAACTCCTTTAACATCCTGATGTTTGCTTTGACGATGTTCGTCTTCGACGGCTTGAAGGATTGCACGCCCGAAATGTTGGTTGAAATTGCCGTGCCGATGGTCGAAATGATCGTGATCGGTGTCTTGGGTATGGGCATCTTTGCCTTTGTGATTGCCAAGGTGCTCAAGCAATCCTTTGCGCTCAGTTTTGCAAACTCCCTGACGGCTTTGTACGGCTTCCCCTTTAACGCCATTATCACGGAAGCTACCTGCAAGGCGATGGCTAAGACCAAGGAAGAAAACGAGTATCTGATGAGCAAGATGTTTCCCTCAATGATCGTCGGCGGTTTCGTGACCGTGACGATTACCTCGGTGATCATCGCAGGCTTCTTCGTGAACTTGTTCTAATTTTCCCCTGCTCAGCCCGGAAACGTTTTCGGGCTGGGCATTTTTATTTGAAAGGCTTTAAAAATGGATATCGAAGCTCTTACTCAAAAATATAACGACTACTTAATCAGTCTTCGTCGTTGGTTTCACGCTCATCCGGAAGTGAGCGAGAAGGAATATGAGACTTCCAAGCGCATTAAAGAAGAGTTGGACAAGCTCGGCATTTCGTGGCGCCCCTGCGGTTTGGAAACGGGCGTATTGGCTACGATTAAGGGAGCAAAGCCCGGTAAAACCATCTTGTTGCGTGGCGATATTGACGGCTTGACCGTCCAAGAAGAAACGGGCTACGAATTTGCCAGCTGCAACCCCGGCGTTATGCACGCTTGCGGCCACGACTGCCACATCTCCATGCTCTTGACGGCAGCCGCGATGCTCAATGACATCAAAGACGAACTGCACGGCACCGTGCTTTTGGCTTTCCAACCGGCAGAAGAAGTGGCGACCGGCGCCAAGTCCATGATTGAGCAAGGTTGCCTTGACGGCGTGGATGCCGCTTTCGGCATGCATGTGTGGTCCGACTTTGAAGCCGGCAAGATTTCCGTTCGTACGGGAGCGACGATGGCTTCCGGCGACCGCTTCGATATTGACGTGATCGGCAAGGGCGGCCACGGTGCTGCTCCGCATCAATGCGTGGATGCGGCCGTGATCAGCGCTGCCATTGTCCAGAATTTGCAAACCGGCGTGAGCCGCGAAATCAATCCGGTGGATACGGCCGTGATTACGGTGGGAACGATCAACGCCGGTACGCGTTGGAACGTCGTCGCCGGCAGCGCCCATTTGAGCGGTACGACCCGTTGCTTTAACCGCGACGTGCGCGCTTTCTTCCCGAAATTTATTGAACGCGTGGCCACGCAAACGGCCCGTGCGATGCGAGGCGACGCCAAGGTGAGCTACACGCCGCTCGTGCCGCCGACCATTAACGATGCGGCTTTGGCTGAAGAAGTGCGCGGCGCTGCCGTAAAGGTTTTCGGCAAGGACTGCTTTGCCGATTATCCGGTGACGATGGGCGGCGAAGACTTCGCTTACTATCAGGAAAAGGTACCGGGCGTGATGATTTTGCTCGGCATTCGCAACGAAGCGTGCGATGCCGTGTATGCTCAACACTCCGGTCACTACAAGGTCGATGAAAGCGCCTTGATTAAAGGGGCCTTGTTGCATACCCAAGTGGCTTATGATTTCTTAAACGGCAATCACTGATTGACGTTTCCCGAATCCATAAGTTAGCTGCCATGCCCCGCTTCGTCGGGGCATTTTTGGCACTTGGGCTTCAAATGTGCCAGTATTAGAGACTCATTAAACGGCAAACGGTTTGAAACATGTTATTGCAAAGAGAAGACTTAAAGAAAGCCAAACGTGTTGTGGTAAAGGTCGGTTCAAGCACGATTACCTATACAAACGGGAAACGAAACTATTTTCGCATTGACCGGCTCGCAAGGGAATTGTCCGACTTGCAAAACCAAGGCAAGGAGATGATTCTCGTGTCCTCCGGCGCGGTAGCCGTCGGCGTGGACCGGCTCGGTTTGCCGGAAAAGCCGAAGACGATCCCGGGCAAGCAAGCCTGCGCAGCTGTCGGCCAAGGGCTCTTAATGCATACTTATGAGAAATTCTTTGCCGAATACGGCCAGATTGTCGCTCAAGTGCTCGTTACGCGCTCGGAAATGCTTGATCGTCATCGCTACACCAATGCCCGCAATACTTTTATGGAGCTCATTAATCGGCGCGTGATTCCGATTGTGAATGAAAATGACGTGGTCGCGCTCGATGAACTCAAAATCGGCGATAACGATAACCTTTCGGCTATGGTAGCCAATATTGTCGATGCGGATTTAGTCATTATCCTTTCGGATGTGGACGGACTTTATACGGCCAATCCGCAAACGCACCCGGATGCGAAACTCGTTGATCGCGTCGAAGAAATTACGCCTGAAATTGAGGCCAGTGCCGGAGGTGCCGGCAGCAGCGTGGGTACCGGCGGCATGTGTACGAAAATCCAAGCCGCCAAAAGCGCCACGACGTCCGGCATCAACTTGGTGATTGCTTCCGGTTCGAAAAACGATGCAGTTTCGCGTATCCTCAATGGGGAAAATATCGGTACGCTTTTTGTTTCCAAGGAAAACCGCCTTCAGTTTAGAAAGCGTTGGCTTGCTTTCGGTGCCAAAATCAGCGGAAAAGTTGTGGTTGATGACGGTTGCGAGAAGGCCATCAGAAAAAGCGGCGGTTGCAGCATTTTACCCGTCGGCATTAAGTCGGTTGAAGGAGACTTTGATGCGGGCAGCACGGTGAGCGTCGTGACGGAGGCTGGCCACGAATTGGCTCGAGGCCTCACGCACTACTCCTCAGCGGAGTTGCAAACCATTAAAGGGGCCCGTTCCTCCGAGATAGAGCATCTTCTCGGGCACAAGGCGTACGATGAAGTCATCCACCGCGATGATCTGGTGATATTAAATTAAGGGAGGCGCTTTATGCAGACCTACGATATTGTGAAGGAAAAGGCGCAAAAGGCGCATGAAGCGGCCATGGCACTGGCGGTGACAACAACTGCCGTCAAAAATCGGGCTTTGGAAAAAATGGCTGAGGCGCTTTTA